>JAFAUQ010000261.1 GCA_019243195.1 Hyphomicrobiales bacterium | reverse complement strand
CCGGCTCTACCTTCATTACCGAGGAGACGAACGGGGCGAAGAATACCGGTTCGAGGTCGAGGCGGTCGAGCATGGTGGGTTTCCGGCGATCGCTTTAGCCCTCAGCCTAACACCAACTTGGGCAGATTCGTGAGCAACCCCTGCGGTCAGCGCCGCTTTGCCGCCTCCAGGCCGTGTCTGCTAACGTGAGTGATATGACGCTTGCAGCCCAATCCGTAACCCCCCGCGCGCGCGATCCGAAAGCCGTCGAGGCGGCAATCGCGGCACTCGCCGCCGCATTCGGCAACCGGCTGGTCACGTCGCTTGCGGTGCGCGAGCAGCACGGCAACACCTTCACCTGGATCCCCAACGAGCCGCCCGACGCGGTGGTGTTTCCGCAAAGCGCCGACGACGTGCAGCAGGTCGTGCGCATCTGTGCGGCCCATCGCGTGCCGGTCATCGCGTTCGGCACCGGCACGTCGCTGGAGGGCCATGTCAACGCGCCGCGCGGCGGAATCTCGATCGACATGCGCGACCTCAATCGGGTGCTCGCGGTGCACGCCGAGGATCTCGATTGCATGGTCGAGCCCGGCGTCACCCGCAAGCAGCTCAACGAACATCTGCGCGATCAGGGACTGTTTTTTCCCATCGATCCCGGCGCCGATGCTTCGCTCGGCGGCATGGCCGCGACGCGCGCGTCCGGCACCAACGCGGTGCGCTACGGCACCATGAAGGATAACGTGCTGGGGCTTACGGCGGTGCTGGCCAACGGGGAAGTCGCCACCACCGGCCGCCGCGCCAAGAAATCCTCGGCCGGATACGACCTCACGCGCCTCCTCATCGGCTCGGAAGGCACCCTCGGCGTCATCACTTCGCTCACGCTCAAGCTGCACGGCATTCCCGAGGCGATTGCCGGCGGACATTGTCCGTTTCCCTCGGTCGAGGCCGCCTGCAACGCCACGATCGAAACCATCCAGTCCGGCATTCCGGTCGCCCGCATCGAATTGCTCGATGATGTGCAGGTGAAGGCCACGAATATTTATTCCAAGCTTTCGCTGCCCGAGACGCCGATGCTATTCGTCGAGTTCCACGGCTCGCCCGCGAGCGTCGCCGAGCAGTCGGAGCGGTTCAGCGAAATTGCCGCCGAGCACGGCGGCGGTCCGTTCGAATGGACCACGAAGGCTGAGGACCGTACGCGGCTGTGGCAGGCGCGCCATGATGCCGCGCTCGCCTGCAAGGTGCTGCGGCCGGGCGGTCAAGTCGTTGCGACGGACGTGTGCGTGCCGATCTCGCGGCTTGCCGAGTGCGTCACCGAGACGCAACGCGACATTATCGACAGGAGCTTGGTCGCCCCGATCGTCGGCCACGTAGGCGACGGCAATTTTCATGTCGCCATCGTCGTCGACATGGACGATCGCGACGAGATCAAAGCGGTCGAGGGGCTGATCGAGCGGCTCACGGAGCGGGCGCTCGCCATGGAGGGGACCTGCACCGGGGAGCACGGCATCGGTCAAGGGAAGATGAAATATCTCGAGGCCGAGCATGGCAAGCCCGCCCTCGATGCCATGCGGGCGATCAAACGCGCGCTCGACCCCGACGACATCATGAACCCGGGCAAAATCGTCGCGGTTTGAGTGGGATTGGCGACACAGAATCGCCGTCAAGAAAGCCTAACTGTGGCATGGGGGATAAGGGGGTTCGTGGCTGCCCCCGGCAACAAAAACAGGCGCGGAGAACGCCTTGCAGGCGACCCTGCTCGGAGCGGCCATTGCGATCATCCTGGCGCTTGTTGCTGCGCTGGTCGGACCTTTGTTTGTCGACTGGACGCAGTACCGCGGCGTGTTCGAAGCGCGCGCCACACGCATGGTGGGCCTGCCGGTGCGCGTCACCGGCGCGATCGATGCCCGCATCCTGCCGAGCCCGTCGGTGGTGCTGCGCGGGGTCGAAATCGGCGAGGCCGGCCAGCCGCCGCGGCTGAAGGCGCGCGAACTCGGCATCGAGTTCGGTCTCGGGCCTTTGTTTCGCGGCCAATTGCGGGCCGTCGACATGCGGGTGGTCGGGCCGGACCTGCAGCTTGGGCTGGGCGCGGACGGACACCTCGACTGGCCGAAGCCTCAGGCTGGCGTCGATCCCGACCAGTTCTCGATCGATCGCCTGCGGATCGACGGCGGACGTGCCGTCTTCACCGACGCGCGCAGCGGCGCCGGGACCATCCTTGAAAATCTGAGATTCAACGGCGAGCTTCGCTCGCTCGCCGGTCCGGTGAAGGGCGACGGCGGCTTTAGCGTCGCGGGCGAGCGCTATTCCTATCGCGTTTCCGCCGGGCGCGCGGACGCGGACGGTGCCAAACTCAAAGTGGGACTCGATCCCGCCGCACACCCGTTGACGATCGAAGCCGACGGAACGTTGCGGTTCGAAAACAGCGTGCCGGCATTTGACGGCACCTTCGCGTTCTCCCGGCCGGCCGGAATCGCACCCGCGAGTGGACGCGGCGTCGCCGCTGTTCCCTGGCGCGCGACCGGCCGGGTCAAGGCAACGAGTGCGAACGCGCTGTTCGAGCAGGTGGAGGTCCAGTACGGGCCGGAAGGGCGCGCCATCAAACTTTCCGGCGTCGCCGAGATGAAGCTCGGCAGGAGCGCGCGGCTGAGCGGCGTTCTTTCCGCCCGTGAGGTCGATCTCGACCAGGCATTCGACCTGCCGGAGCCGGTGCGCAATCTGCCGGTGGCCGCCGCTCGCGCCCTGGCCGAAACCATGGCAGGCCACATCAAGCCGCCGTTCCCGGTGCAGCTGGGCGTCGGCATCGACAGCGTCACCCTTGCGGGCAGTGCAATCCAGGCGGTGCGCGGCGATTTCAATCTCGATCCCGCCGGGCTCGACATCAGAACATTTGAGTTTCGCGCGCCGGGCGCGACGCAACTTCGCATCAGCGGCCGGCTCGGTTTTGCGGGCGCGGAGGCGAGCTTCAAGGGGCCGGCAACGATCGATGCCGCCGATCCGCGGGCGTTCGCGGCTTGGCTCGAAGGTCGAGACGCGACCGCGAGTCGCGAACAAATCGGGCCGATGCGGGCGAGCGGAGACGTGACATTCGGCAATGAGCGGATCGCGATCGAGCACTTCAAGGCCGAAGTCGATCGCAAGACCGTCGAAGGGCGGCTGCTTTATGCGGCCGCGGCCGAGCGCCGTCCGGCACGCCTCGAGGCTGAGTTAAAAGCGGCGGTTCTCGATATCGACCGCCTCGTCGCGCTCGGTCGCGCGGCGCTCGCGGGAACAAAGATCGATCCGCCGGGCGAAACGGCGCTTGCGATTGACATCGGTCGCGCCACCATCGCCGGCCTCGAGGCTAACGACGCCGCGGTGAAGCTGCGCCTCGATTCAAGCGGGCTCGTGCTCGAACGAGTTTCAGTGAACGATTTTGACGGCGCGAGCTTCAACCTCAACGGCCGCATCGAGTCGCCGTTTGCGGGCCCACACGGCGCGGTGACGCTCAATGCCGACGCCCGCAGCCTCGACGGCGTGCTCGCGCTGATTGGTCGGTTTGCACCCGAAGCGGCGGAGAACGTGCGCAGCGTTGCGGCGCGACTGGTGCCGCTAAAAACGCACGGGACGCTCACACTGGCGGGTGATCGCGGAGCGGCAAGCCCGAGCAAACTCGTTATCGAGGGAACGGCCGGTCCGGTCCGGCTGCGGTTGGGCGCGCAGGCGAACGGCGATCCTTCCGCGCCCCCCACTCTTGATACGCGGTTTGAGGGAGAACTCGCGGCCGATGACGGCCGCGCCTTGGTTCAACTGCTCGGTCTCGATCGCGCCGTCCTCGTCGACAATAAGCCGGGCCGGCTAAGCCTCGCCGGGCATGGTGTCTTGAACGGAGATCTTCGCGTCGATGCCAAGTTGGCCACAAGCGGCTTGGTCGCGAGCGTCAGTGGAACCGCGCGGTTGTTCGGTTCCGAGCCGGCGACCGCGATCCTCGACACGACATTATCGGCCGACATGCGTCTGCCCCGCCGCGGCGAAACCGAAAGCAAACTTCCGCTCGCCATGACCTCGCGGGTGACGGCGAAGCCGGGAATGCTCACCTTCGATGACCTCGCGGGCACGGTCGCCGCCGTTCCCGTGCGCGGGCGTTTGCAGGCTGGCCTCGGCCCTCCACTCAGGATCGACGGTCAGCTCGAAACAGAAAACATGAACGTGCCGGTGGTCCTGGCAAGCGCGATCGGCGCGGCGGGGCAGGACGAAACGGCTTTTTCCCCCGAGCCATTCGTCTCCGGAGTGCTCGATGCGCTGCGCGGTCACGTGCGGCTTAGCGCCTCTCGTGCGATCCTGACCACCGGTCTCGCCGCCGGACAAACCCACACGGACGTGCGCTTGAGAGACGGCGAGATCGCGCTTGAAGACATCGACGGCGAGTTGGCCACCGGCCGTTTGACCGGTGCCATGAGCTTCCGCCGGCTTGGAGATGGCGTTGCGATGCATGCGCGCATGGCGCTCGCGGACGCCGACGCGGCCGCGCTGCTGCCGGCTGAGCGCGGTCTGACCGGTAAGCTCTCCCTGCAAGCCGAGGCGGACGCGACGGGCCGAAGCCCGGCGGCGCTGATCGGGTCTCTGGCCGGCACAGGCACCGTAAGCCTCACCGGGGGTGAGATTGCCGGCTTCGACCCAGAGACCTTCAACGTCGTGATCCACGCGGTCGATAAGGAAGCAACGATCGATGCCGCCAAGGTGCGGGACATCACGGCCGCCGCGCTCGAGCGGGGCAATCTGCGGGTAGCGCGTGCCGACGCGGCCTTCACCGTCGCGGCCGGCGATGTGCGCCTGAGCACCGCAATCCTGCACGGCGAAGGTGCGGACCTCAGTGCGACCGGGCATTTCAACCTCACCGATCGGCAACTCAACACCCGGCTGACCTTCTCGGCGCCGGTTGCCGCTGCGAGCAGTGCCGGCCGGCCCGAGGTCTACATAGCGATGCGCGGCCCGCTCGGAGCGACCCAGCGCACGATCGATGCAACGACGCTGTCTGCGTGGCTGACGTTGCGCGCGGTCGATCGCGAGGCGAGACGCATCGACGCGCTCGAAGCGGGACGCGCGCCGCCGCTCGTTCCAAATGAAGCACCGCCTGCGGCCACCGGAACGGCGGTCGAACCGCCGCCGGCGCCCGCAACCGCAGCCCCGCGTCCTGTCGCGCCGCCGCCCCGGCGGCCGGCCCCCGCGACTCGGCCCGAAGCCTCGGCCCCGCCGGGTGCCGCCGCGCCGGCCCTGCCGCCGCCGATTAACATTCGCCCACCGGCGAGCGCGAATGCGCCGCAGCCGCGTCCCAAGGCACCGGCGGGTCCTGCCGCGCAACCAAAAGCGGCGCCGGCCCGCGCGGCGTCCGAGCCGCCGGCGGAGGAACGTTCGCTGCTGGATCGGCTATTCGGTCCGCAACGGTGAGTGCGGCGGCGGGGTGAAGGTCGGCCCGGGCTCGCGCGGCCCATTTCCGCTGGCTTGCGAGCGGTAGTGGTCGAGCACGAACAGCCGAATCGCGGAGGAAAGATTTCCCTGCCGCCGGCCGCCGTCGATGCTCGCGACCAGGTCCGAAAGGGTCATGTTGCGCGACGAGGCGATCTCTTTGAGGCCTCTCCAGAAAGCGTCTTCGAGACTCACGCTCGTTTTGTGCCCGGCGATGACGATCGAGCGCTTGACCACTGGCGATTTCATCGACCGTCCTCCGTTTCGAGGCGATGCGCATCGAGTTCGCGGCGGGACTTCTCGGCCCGCGCCTCTTCCAGCGCACGCTCGTTTTTTGTGCGGCCGTGAGCGAAACGGTTTTCTGCGGCCCGAGCCGCATCCTCGCGCCGTTTGGCGATTTTGCGAGCTCTCCGCAAATTGACTATTTCGCCCATTTCTCTACTCGGGCGGCCGCGCCGCCCGCCAGTGTCCTTGTTCCGAAGTTCGTAGTGCCCAGCGGCACGCTCTGATGCGGAATCAAAAGGATACCAGCAACTCCATGATTCTAATGCCGGTTTGATCCCGAAGTTCGCAAGCGCACCTGCCGCATGGTAGGCGCAAATTTCGGGTCCGCGGCACCAGGTCTTAGGCGGACAACGGACGCCAACGGTAAGGGTTCCGGTACCTCCCCGGACGTTCGGCTTCCTGTCGGGTTCGAGAGTTCCCGGCCCGCGATTCGCCGACGGCCGCTGAACTGTCCGGTGATACGGAATAACGTTGGGGAAGGCCAGTGTCGTCGTGACGCGGGTCGACGAAGACAAGGCGGATTCTCACCTCAACCCGGCCGCGTCATCCGCTCGGGCCGCACGAGCCGATCGAACTCCTCGGCGGAAACAAACCCGAGCCGCACCGCCTCTTCCTTCAGTGTCGTTCCGTTCGCGTGGGCGGCTTTGGCGATCTTGGCGGCCTTGTCGTAGCCGATCTTCGGGGTGAGCGCGGTCACCAGCATCAGGGAGCGTTGCATCAATTCGCCGATGCGCGCTTCATCGGCGCGGATGCCGACGACGCAATGGTCGGTGAAGGAGCGCGCGGCATCGGCGAGCAGCCGGATCGACTGCATCATGTTGTACGCGAGCACCGGCTTGAAGACGTTGAGTTCGAGATGCCCCTGGCTCGCGGCGACAGTGACGGTCGTGTGATTGCCGAACACCTGACAGCACACCATGGTCAGCGCCTCAGCCTGGGTAGGATTGACCTTGCCCGGCATGATCGAGGAGCCCGGCTCGTTTTCCGGAAGGATGAGTTCGCCGAGCCCCGAGCGCGGCCCCGAGCCGAGCAGCCGGATGTCGTTGGCAATTTTGAACAGACCGGCTGCCAAGGCATCGAGCGCGCCATGCACCGCGGCGTAGCCCTCATGCGCGGCAAGCGCCGCGAATTTGTTGGGTGCGGATGAGAACGGCAGCCCGGTGTTTTTCGCGACCTGCTTTGCGAAGGCGCGGGCGAACTGCGGTTTGCTGTTGAGGCCGGTCCCGACCGCGGTCCCGCCCTGCGCGAGCGGATAGAGTTCCTTAAGCGCCGCCCCCGCGCGCGTCCTGCCGGCGCTCACCTGCGCCGCGTAGCCGGAAAACTCCTGCCCCAACGTGAGCGGCGTCGCGTCCTGCAAGTGCGTGCGGCCGATCTTGACGATATGGGCAAAGTCATCCGCTTTGCGCTGGAGCGCATTTTCGAGATGTGCGAGCGCCGGCAACAAATCGTGCGTGATAACGAGGGCGGCCGCGATATGCATGGCGGTCGGAAAAGAATCGTTCGACGACTGGCTCAAGTTCACGTGGTCGTTGGGGTGCACCGGCGCCTTGGCGCCGAGCTTGCCGCCGAGCAACTCGTTGGCGCGATTGGCGATCACCTCGTTGACGTTCATGTTGCTCTGGGTGCCCGAGCCCGTCTGCCAGACGACGAGCGGGAAATGATCGTCAAAGGCGCCGTCGATGACTTCCTGGGCAGCCTTGACGATCGCGCCCGCGCGGCGTGCGTCGAGAAGCCCGAGTTTCTGATTCACCTCGGCTGCCGCCCGTTTGATGATGGCGAGCGCATGGATCAGCGGCAGCGGAATGCGCTCCGAACCGATGCGGAAGTTCTCGAGCGAGCGCTGCGTCTGCGCGCCCCAATAGCGATCGGCCGCGACCTCAATGGTTCCGAAACTGTCACTTTCGCTGCGCGTTTTCGCCATGGCGTTCTGCCTCGCCGATGCCTGGATCATGGATGAATAATATGATTGCGCGGTAGTTGCCGCGAGGGCGCAGTTTTGCGGAGCCGACCTCGATGAATGACCTGGCCGTTGGCCCCTTCGACGATCTGCCGCTGCGCGACCGGCGCCGGCCGCCGGCGCCGCAGCCCCCGCGCCGCAAGCTCGGTTGGCTTGCGGCCTATCGCGGGATGCGCACCAACCCGATCACGACCTGGGGCGAGCGCGTTTACCAGGAGTCCATCATTGCCGACCGTGGGCTGATGGGCCCCGTTGTCATCGTCAATCGGCCCGATGCGATCCGGCACGTCTTCCTCGACAACGCTCAAAATTATCCCAAGGACGCGCTGCAGCTCGCGAAGCTCGGACCTGCGCTCGGGCGCGGACTCCTCACGTCGGAGCGTGACGAATGGCGTCTTCAGCGGCGCACCGTAGCGCCGCTGTTCCAGCCCTCTTCGGTGGCGGCCTATTTCCCCGTGATGGTCGAGGCGGTGGCCGCTTTGCTCGCGCGCTGGGAAACCGCAGCGGCCGCCGGAACGGTACTCGATGCCGCGCGCGAGATGACCGCGCTGACCTACGACATCATCTCGCGCACGGTGTTTTCGAGCGAAATCGAAACCGGGGCCGACGCGATGAGCGCCGCCATCACCACGTTCTTCGACACGCACGGGCGCATCAATCTGTGGGATCTCATCAAACTTCCGGAATGGCTGCCGCATCCGGCATCATGGCGCGTGCGCCCGGCGACCCGCGTATTTCGTCGGGAGGTGCAGCGGTTGTTGGAGCGGCGCCGCGCGCGCCAGGCCGCCGGCGAGCCGGTGCCGAACGATCTCGTGACACTGCTTGCTGCCGCGCGCGATCCTGAAACCGGCGCCGCGCTATCGGAAGAAACCATTCACGACAGCCTCGTTACCTTCATCGCTGCCGGGCACGAGACAACCGCGAACGCGCTCGGCTGGACACTGTTCCTGCTCTCGGAATATCCGTGGGCGTTCGATCGCATGGCGCAGGAGGTCGATGCCGTACTCGCCGGCCGGATGCCGACGATCGATGATCTTGGGCGTCTCAACGTCGTGCGCATGACGCTGGAAGAAGCGATGCGCCTTTATCCGCCGGTTCCGTTTCTCAGCCGGGAAGCAGCCGGCCCCGATCGCATCGATGGCATCGAGATAGCCCCCGGCACGCTCATCATCGTGGCGCCATGGCTGGTGCACCGGCATCGGCTGTTGTGGCAGGAGCCCGATCTGTTCGAGCCCGAACGCTTCGCGCCGGAACGGCGGTCGAAGATCTCGCGATTCGCCTACCTGCCGTTCGGTCTCGGGTCGCGCGTTTGCATCGGGGCGGGATTTGCGATGCAGGAAGCATTGGTCGCCCTCGCCATGATCGTGCAGCGCTTCCGTCCGCTCCTGCTCCCCGGCGCCTATGTGCAACCGGTCGCACGCATCACCTTGCGGCCGGTGCGCGGCTTGCCGATGCGCATGGAGCGCCGGCGCTGAGTGGGTACATTATTTCTTGCGGAAACGGTCGAGGCGTACGACTTCGGCACCGCCGTCGCCCTTCGGCGGGCCGTCGCCTTCCGGTGCGCGCTCAGGTTTCGCCGCGGACTCGGCAACGGCCGGCGCAGGCGCGGCCTGCTTGCTCACAGGCAACGGCTTTACCGGCGCCTTCTCGCTATCGGCGGCTGCCGGAGCAGCCTCCTTGCCGGCCGTTTCCTCGGTCGCGCCGACCGTCTCGAACTGAAGGCCGAACTGCACCGAGGGGTCGAAGAAGCGTTTAATCGCATCAAACGGCACCACCAAGTGTTCGCTCACCCCGCTGAATGACAACCCCACCTCGAACGCCTGCTCGTTGACGATGAGATTGCGGAACTGGTGCTGGAGGACGATCGTCATTTCCTCGGGATATTGGGCGCGCAAGCGCTTCGACAGGCGTACGCCCGGCGCGCCGGTATTGAAGGAAATATAGAAGTGATGGTCGCCCGGCAGGCCGCTGAGCGCGGCATCCTGCAGCACGCGGCGCAGCACCGAGCGCAGCGCCTCCTGGGTCAACAGGTCGTAGCGGATGTGATCGACCGACATGACGCGGTTGCCATCCAGAATCACGACGAATCTAGCGATTGGGGCGAGGAACGCTAGTGCCAGGCTTTTGACAACGGGATTTAAGTGGGGGCTTCTGTTGCCAGGTGCCCCCGAACCCCGCCTGACGCTGCTAAGACGTCAGGGCTTCGATCGGTATTTCAAACCGCGTTACGCGGCCTGAGCAACCGGAGCATAGTTGTCGTTGGCAACTATGAATTGGCCCGATAACGTCGGAACCATCCCGGGCAAAAGCGCGTCCTTTACGCCCCCGTCGATCCTATTTCGCCCCCACCGAAGCCCGGCCTTGGGCTCCGGGCTTGGGTGGAGGCGCCGGGTACTGCCCCCGGGTCCGAAGGGTTTATTGCGACGGCCGTTTATCGCCATAGCCGGCTCGCGCCGGCATCCCCAATATATGCAGGAAAGGTTGACGAAAAAAGAGCGCCTTACACCCTACCGGGGGTAGTCTGGGGCGGTGGAGGCCCCGATTCCCGGGGGGCGTCGCCTGCGGTGGCCCAATGCAGCAATACCTTGACCTAATGGAGCGCATTCTGGAGCACGGCGCGCGCAAGCGCGACCGGACCGGCACCGGCACGCTCTCGGTGTTCGGCCATCAGATGCGCTTCGACCTCACCCACGGCTTCCCGCTGGTCACCACCAAGAAGCTGCACGTCAAATCGATCGTCCACGAGCTGCTGTGGTTCCTGCGCGGCGAGACCAACATCAGATACCTCAACGAGCACGGGGTGCGGATTTGGGACGAATGGGCCGATGACCAGGGCAATCTCGGGCCGGTGTACGGCCAGCAGTGGCGTTCGTGGCCGGCCTCTGATGGCGAAACCATCGACCAGATGGCCGGTGTCATCGAGGCGATCCGGCGCAATCCGGAATCGCGCCGCCTGATCGTGAGCGCTTGGAACCCGGCGGAGGTCGACAAGATGGCGTTGCCGCCGTGTCATTGCCTGTTTCAGTTCTACGTCGCGGACGGGCGGCTCTCGTGTCAGATGTATCAGCGCTCGGCCGACGTGTTCCTCGGCGTGCCGTTCAATATCGCCTCCTATGCGCTGCTCACGCTGATGGTCGCGCAGGTGACCGAGCTTGCGCCCGGCGATTTCGTCCACACGTTCGGCGATGCGCATCTTTATTTGAATCATATCGAGCAGGCACGGCTTCAACTCGCGCGCAAGCCGCGGCAATTGCCGACGATGCGGCTCAATCCCGCGGTCAAGGATCTGTTCGGTTTCCGCTACGAGGACTTCGTCCTCGAAGGTTACGAGCCGCATCCGCACATCAAGGCGCAGGTGGCGGTGTGAGCGACGGGCCACGCGGCGGCCTCGCGCCTTCGCGCCCGATCGCCATCGTGCTGGTCGCGGCCGTCGCGGAAAACGGCGTCATCGGACGCGACAACGCGCTGCCGTGGCGGCTCAAGTCGGATCTGCGCCGTCTTCGCGCGCGCACCTGGGGCAAGCCCATCGTGATGGGACGCAAGACGTTCCAGTCGGTCGGGAGGCCGCTGCCCGGCCGCACCAACATCGTGGTGACCCGCGACCGCGATTTCTCTGCGTCCGGCGTCGTCGTGGCCCCGGATCTGCGCACCGCCCTTGAGACGGCGCGCGGCGATGCGTTGCGTCGCGGAGCCGACGCGATCGCGATCATGGGCGGCGCCGCAATCTATGCCGAGACGTTGCCGATCGCCGACCGGCTCGATCTCACATTGGTCAAGGGGTGCCCTGAAGGAAACGTCCGCTTTCCGTCCATCGATCCGCAAACATGGCGGGAGGTCGAGCGCAGCGAGCACAAGGCGGAAGCCGGCGATGCCGTCGATTTTGCGTTCATCACTTACGAACGCGTGGCGCGTGATTAGATCTGACCTGAGCCGCGGCGCGAACGGCTTGCTTAGCCTTTCCACCCGCAGCGTGGCACCGTCGCGCGTTGTAAGCACTTGACGCCTCGCATATAACCCCGGGCCGGGGCTCTGGCCGGCGCAAAAAGCCGGCGACCCAAGGAGAAATCCTATGCCGTGGAGCAATCAGGGGGGCGGACCCTGGGGTTCAGGACCCAAGGGGCCGTGGGGCTCCGGCCCGCAATCGAGCGGACCGTCGCCGCCCGACCTCGAGGAATTGCTGCGGCGCAGTCAGGACAAGCTCAGGACCGTGCTGCCGGGCGGGCTCGGCGGCAAGGGCCTTCTCCTGGTCGCGCTGGCCGTCGTGGTGATCTGGGGCCTGTCCGGATTCTTTAGAGTCGAACCCGACGAGCGCGGCGTCGTGCTCCGCTTCGGCAAATACGCCTGGGACGCCAATCCCGGGCTGAATTATCACCTGCCGTATCCGATCGAGAGCGTGCTCACGCCCAAGGTCACGCGCGTCAATCGCCTCGACGTCGGCATGCGCTTCGTCGACGACAGCCGGCGCGGCACCACCATGCGCGACGTGCCGGAAGAGAGTTTGATGCTTACCGGCGACGAGAACATCGTCGACGTCGACTTCTCGGTGTTCTGGCTGGTCAAGTCGGACGGTGTGAGTCAATATTTGTTCAACATCAACGATCCGGAAGGCACCGTGAAGGCGGTCGCCGAAAGCGCCATGCGCGAAGTGGTCGGCCGCTCGCAAATCGAGCCGATCCTCACCGGCGCGCGTCAGACCATCGAAGGAGCCGTGCACGACCTCATGCAGCGCACGCTCGACAGCTACGGCGCGGGCGTGCAGATCAGCCAAGTGCAGTTGCAGAAGGTCGACCCGCCCGCCCAGGTGATTGATGCGTTCCGCGACGTGCAAGCCGCGCGCGCGGACGCGGAGCGCGCCCAGAACGAGGCGCAGACCTACGCCAACCGGGTAGTGCCCGAAGCGCGAGGCCGCGCCGCGCAGATCACCCAGGCAGCCGAGGCCTATCGCGAGCAGACCGTCGCCGAGGCGACAGGTCAGGCGGCGCGCTTCCTCAAGGTCTACGAGGAGTACAAAAAGGCGCCCGAAGTCACCCGCCAGCGGCTCTATCTCGAGACCATGGAGCGGCTGTTCGGCGGGACCGACAAAATCATTGTCGATCCGGGCAGCGCGGGCGGAACGGGTGTGGTTCCCTTCCTGCCGCTCAACGAGCTGACGCACCGGCCGGCGACAACTTCCGGCACATCCACGGGAGGCACGCGATGAGGATCGGCTTTGCCGGCGGCATCGTCGCCGTTCTCGTGTTGCTGTTGATCATCGTGGGCTACGGCTCGCTGTTCACCGTCTATCAGACCAAGCAGGCGCTGGTGGTCCGGTTGGGCAACCCGGTCCGCGTCGTCTCCGATCCCGGGCTGCACGTGAAATCCCCGCTGATCGATAGCGTGATCTATATCGACAAGCGCATCCTCGACCTCGAGTCGCCGCCGCAAGAGGTGATCGCTTCCGACCAGAAGCGTCTCGTGGTCGACGCCTTCGCGCGCTACCGCATCGAAGATCCGCTCAGGTTCTATCAAACCGTGAGCACGATCGAGGGCGCGCGTTCGCGGCTCTCGACCTTGCTGGTTTCCGCCTTGCGGCGCGTGCTGGGCGAGGCGACCTTCATCCAGGTGGTGCGGGACGAGCGGCCGCAGTTGACCGCGCGCATGCGCGAGCAGCTCCATCGCGAGGCGGTCCAGTTCGGAATCCAGGTGGTTGACGTGCGCATCCGCCGCGCCGACCTGCCGGAGCAAAACAGCCAGGCGATCTATCAGCGCATGCAGACCGAGCGTCAGCGCATCGCGGCGGAGGCCCGCGCCCAGGGCAGCCAGCGTTCGCAGGAGATTCGCGCGCGAGCGGACCGCGATGTCACGGTCCTGGTCGCCGAGGCCCAATCGAAGTCGGAACAGACCCGCGGCGATGGCGACGCCAAGCGCAACCAGATATTCGCCGAAGCCTACGGCAAGGACGCGGGCTTCTTCTCGTTCTATCGTTCCATGCAAGCCTACGAGACCGGCCTGCGATCGAACGACACGCGCATGCTGCTGCGTCCGGATTCCGACTTTTTCCGCTATTTCGTCGATCCGAGCGGGAAGCCGCGCGAGGAGGGTAACCGCAACAGCAGCGCGAATACGAACGGCGCCCCCAGCCCCAACACCAACGCTAGTAACAATACCAATACCAAATAGTCGTCGCGGCTTTGGGGGGGCGCGATGTCGGAGTTTCTGGTGGCGCTCGGCCTCCTGTTTACCATCGAGGGTCTGGTGTTTGCGGCTTTTCCGGGCGCGGCAAAGCGGGCGATGGAAAGCGTGCTCGCGACGCCCGAGGGTTCGTTGCGGCTCGTGGGCCTCGCCTCGGCGGTGGCCGGCGTGCTGCTCATCTGGTTCGTGCGCGGATGACACTACCCAGCCGCCGCATGGCAACATACATGCCCCTAGTGTGGCGGTTCAGAAGTCCGCATCATTCTAGCAGCGAGTCCGAGATGCGGCCCTCTGAACCAAAGCCACACTAAATCAATAAGTTGCTAGTGCCCTTCGATTCCGAAGTTCGCACTAGTGCCGCGAACCCGGAGCTCGCCCGGAGTTGAGGGAAGTGCGTTGCGAGCTTCGGGTTCGAAGCGGCACTAGAATCATAGCGTTTGCTGGTGTTCTTCGATTCCGAAGTTCGCATCGGACGTGCCGCGAGGTTGGGCGAACTTCGGAATCGGAACACCAGCTGCGTGCCGCAAAATGACGCGAACTTCGGAATCGGGGCACTAGCCTTGGTCGCCGTTCCGCCGGATTTGTGTTCCATCGCACTTGCCCCCTTGGCCTTGCCTTCATGCGGGGCGGGGAGCAGTGTCGCCAACGAGTCGCCTCGGGAGATTTGACGCCATGGCCGGCTTTTCCACGCAGGTTGCACGCCTTTGCCGCCCCGCCATCATCGCGGTTGCGACCGCCGTGCTCCTCTCTGCGACCCTCGCGGAGCCCGCCGCGGCGCGCGGACCGGACTCGATCGCCGACGTCGCCGAGCAGGTCATCGACGCGGTCGTCAATATATCCACCTCGCAGACGGTCGATGCCAAGGGCGGACCGAGCCTGCAGCTTCCGCCGGGCTCCCCGTTCGAAGAGCTGTTCGAGGAGTTCAACCGCAACCGGCGCGGCGATCAGAACCGTGAGCGGTCACCCCGGCGCGTCAACTCGCTCGGCTCCGGTTTCATCATCGATCCGCAGGGCATCGTGGTGACGAACAATCACGTGATCTCGGAAGCCGACGAAATCAACGTCATTCTCAACGATGGCACGAAGCTCAAGGCCGAACTGATCGGCAAGGATCAGAAGACCGACCTTGCGCTGTTGCGGGTGAAACCTGAGAAGCCGCTCAAGGCGGTGAAGTTCGGCGATTCCGACAAGCTGCGCCTGGGCGAGTGGGTGGTCGCGATCGGCAACCCGTTCAGCTTCGGCGGCAGCGTCACCGCCGGCATCGTGTCCGGGCGCAACCGCGAACTCAATTCAGGGCCTTACGACAACTACATTCAGACCGACGCCGCCATCAATCGCGGCAACTCCGGCGGTCCGCTGTTCAACCTGAACGGCGAAGTCATCGGCATCAATACGGCAATCATCTCGCCCTCGGGCGGCTCGATCGGCATCGGTTTCGCGGTGCCTTCAAAGACCGCGCTCCCGGTGATCGAGCAGTTGCGCGAATACCGCGAGACGCGGCGAGGCTGGCTCGGCGTGCGCATCCAGCAGGTCAATGACGAGATTGCCGAGAGCCTGGGCATGAAGCAGGCGCACGGCGCACTCGTTGCCGGCATCGATGAAAAAGGTCCCGCGAAGCCCGGCGGCATCGAACCCGGGGACGTCATCGTCAAATTCGATGGGCACGACATCAAGGAAATGCGCGACCTGCCTCGCGTCGTCGCCGACACGCCGGTCGGCAAGGACGTCGAGGTCGTGATCGTCCGCAAGGGCAAGGAAGAGACGCACACCATCAAGGTGGGCCGCCTCGAGGAAGGCGAGAAGCAGGCAGCGCTCACGAAGGATCAGCCGCCGGCGGAGGAGAAGTCCGCGGTCAAGCGCGTGCTCGGGCTCGACCTCGCCAATATCTCCGACGATCTGCGCAAGCGCTTCAAGATCAAGGACACGGTCAAGGGCGTCGTCATCACCGGCGTTGAGGGCGGCTCGGCGGCCGCCGAGCGCCGGCTCGCCGCCGGCGACGTGATCGTCGAAGTGTCGCAGGAGGCGGTCAGCGACGCGGCCGACCTGCAGAAGCGCATCGACCAGGCCAAGAAGGACGGCCGCCGCAGCGTGCTGTTCCTGGTCGCCTCGGCGGACGGCGACACCCGCTGGGTCACCGTGCCGTTGCAATAGTATCAGCAGCCGCACACTCTCATTCGTCATGCCCGGCCCCGCATCAAGTGCGGGGCAGGCTCTTGTGCCGGGCATCCACGTCTTGAACACAAACAGACTTAAAGTCGTGGATGGCCGGGCCAAGCCCGGCCATGACGCTACACGGGTACGAACTCCTCGCGCCGGTAGCCCTGCAGATAGAGCAGCGCCGTGAGATCGCCGTGGTCGATACGCGCATGCGCTTGCGCGGCGACCAGCGGCTTCGCGTGATAGGCGACGCCGAGCCCGGCGGCGATCAGCATGGCGAGATCGTTGGCGCCATCGCCGACCGCGAGCGTCGCGTCGGGGCTTAGGCCGAGGCGTGCGGTGAGATCTTTCAGCGCTGCGAGCTTGGCTTCGCGGCCGAGGATCGGTTCCTCCACTTTTCCGGCGAGCCGGCCGTCCGCCAGCACGAGCTTGTTCGCGCGGCTCTCGTCGAATCCGAGCATCGCGGCAATGCGCTCGGCAAACAAAGTAAAACCTCCCGAGATCAGGCAGGTGTAGGCGCCGTTCGCGCGCATGGTCGCGACCAGGGTTCGCCCACCGGCCGTGAGCTTGATGCGCGCGCTGATCACCTCGGCGATCGTTGCGACCGGCAGCCCCTCGAGCAACGCCACCCGCTCCCGCAGCGCCGGCGCAAACGCCATCTCGCCGCGCATGGCGCGCTCGGTGATGGCGGCGACGCGGGTCTTGAGCCCGACCTTATCGGCGAGTTCATCGACGCACTCCTGGCCGATCATGGTGGAATCCATGTCGGCGATGAGCAGACGCTTGCGCCGGTTCGCCTCAGGTTGCACGACCACGTCGATCGGACGATCGCCGACCGCTTCGCGCAGGCGCTCGGCCCAGCCGCGCACGCGGTTGTCGTTTTCGCCAGCGACGTTAAAGGGAATATCCGCCGCGATCCGCTCGGCGAGCCAGCGCGGTTCGGCCGATGCCGGCAGGATGTCGCGTGCACGTGTCAGCGCGGCTTGATCGAGCGCGGCTGCGTCGGGATTTGAGATCAGGGTCGCCACGTGGGTCATGGCAACAGCGACATGTTGAATCGGCCCGCGCCGGCGCGCGGCGAAAGGGCGCTGCTTATCGCAGGGCCGACCGCGAGCGGCAAGTCGGCGCTCGCGCTGGCGCTCGCCGAGCGCCACGGCGGCGTGATCATCAACGCCGATTCCATGCAGGTCTACCGCGACCTGCGCATCATCACGGCGCGCCCCACGCCGGCCGAGGAAGCACGCGTACCGCATCGGCTCTACGGCCATGTGGATGCCGCCGAAACCTATTCGGTCGGTCACTGGATCAACGATGTGGCGCGCGTTCTCGCCGAGGCGACTGCGCGCGGAGAGCTGCCGATCCTCGTCGGCGGCACCGGGCTTTATGTCAAAGCACTCACGCGCGGGCTGGCCGCGGTGCCGCCGATCCCATTGCCGGTGCGCGCGGCAGTGCGGGCGCGGCTCGCCGCCGAGGGCGCCGCCGCGCTGCATGCCGAGCTTGCCCGCCGGGATCCCGTGGGCGCCGCGGCACTTAAAATCGGCGACGGTGTGCGCATCGTGCGCGCGCTTGAAGTGATCGAAGCGACCGACCGGCCGCTCTCGGCGTGGCATCGCGACGGCACGGCGCCGCTGCTCGATCCCGCCCGCGCGATCAAAATTTTCCTTGCGCCGGATCGGACCGAACTCAAGGCGCGCATCGGTGCGCGGCTCGACGCCATGATGTCGGCGGGCGCACTCGATGAGGTACGCGCGCTCGATGCGCGTGGGCTCGATCCGCTCCAGCCGGCGCTCAAGGCGCACGGGGTGCCCTGGCTGCGCCGGGCGCTCGCCGGCGAAATACCGATGGCCGAGGCGGTCGAGGGTGGAAAGCGCGATACTTGGCGGTACACCAAGCGGCAATTCACGTGGTTTCGCCACCAGTTGCCGGATTTTCTTTGGGTCGCGCCGGGCGCCGCTGCCGCGACGATTACCGAAGCGTTAAAGCCGGTTGTCGCTTGACTCCGTGACGGGCGCCTCTTTATAAGTCCG
Organism: Hyphomicrobiales bacterium; assembly: GCA_019243195.1. GTDB lineage: Bacteria > Pseudomonadota > Alphaproteobacteria > Rhizobiales > Xanthobacteraceae > AP-16. The sequence goes on along the minus strand of JAFAUQ010000261.1, from coordinate 2,471 downwards.
CCAAACCAGCGAAAGGCGCACCCGTGCGCAACCTTGTTGTCCTTATCGTAGGAAGGCGCACCGCCGAGGGTGGCTAGGCCACCCAGGATCCGAGGCGGTGCGCGTGAAAGGGGCTCTTGGAGCCCCTTTTTGATTCTCAGAAGTCCCCGAGTTTGAACGAGCGGAGAGTGCCATGGCACAGGAGATGAGCGGCGCCGAGATGGTGATCCAGGCTCTCGTCGATCAGGGCGTGCAGCACATTTTCGGCTACCCGGGCGGCGCGGTGCTGCCGATCTACGACGCGATGTTCCATCAGGAGAAGCTCAAGCACATCCTGGTGCGGCACGAGCAGGGCGCGGTGCACGCCGCCGAAGGCTACGCGCGCTCGACCGGCAAGGTCGGCTGCGTGCTGGTGACTTCCGGCCCCGGCGCGACCAACGCCGTCACGGGTCTCACCGACGCCCTCATGGACTCGATCCCAGTCGTGTGCATCACCGGCCAGGTGCCGACGCACCTGATCGGCAACGATGCGTTCCAGGAATGCGACACCGTCGGCATCACCCGGCCGTGCACCAAGCACAATTATCTCGTGCGCAACGTCGCCGACCTGCCGCGCGTGCTGCATGAGGCATTCTACGTCGCGGCGGCCGGGCGGCCCGGGCCCGTGGTGGTCGACATTCCGAAGGACGTGCAGTTTGCCAAGGGCATGTACTCCGGTCCGAAAAACGTCCAGCACAAGACCTACCAGCCCAAGCTCAAGGGCGATCTCGACAAGATCCGCGCGGCGCTCGCTTTGCTCGCGCAGGCGAAGCGCCCGGTCATCTACTCCGGCGGCGGCGTCGTCAACTCCGGCCGGGAGGCGAGCCATCTGCTGCGCGAGTTCGTCAAGCTCACCGGCTTTCCCATCACCTCGACGCTGATGGGGCTCGGCGCGTTCCCGGCCGCCGATCCGCAGTGGCTCGGCATGCTCGGCATGCACGGCACCTACGAAGCCAACCTCGCGATGCATGATTGCGACGTCATGCTGTGCATGGGCGCGCGCTTCGACGACCGCATCACCGGACGGCTCGACGCCTTCTCGCCCGGGTCGAAGCGCATCCATGTCGATATCGATCCATCGTCGATCAACAAGAACGTCAAGGCCGACATCCCGATCATCGGCGACTGCGCCCACGTGCTCGAGGACATGGTGCGGTTGTGGCGCTCCTCCTCGCTCGAAGCAGACAAGACCGCGCTCGCCGCCTGGTGGAAGGAGATCGGCAAGTGGCGCGCGCGCAAGAGTCTCGCTTATCGCGGCTCGAACGAGATCATCAAGCCGCAATATGCGATCGAGCGGCTCTACGCGCTAACCCGCGGACGCGATGTCTACATCACCACCGAAGTCGGCCAGCACCAGATGTGGGCGGCGCAGTTCTTCAAGTTCGAGGAGCCGAACCGCTGGATGACGTCGGGCGGCCTCGGCACCATGGGCTACGGCCTGCCGGCGTCGGTCGGCGTGCAGGTGGCACACCCGAACTCGCTCGTCATCGACATCGCCGGCGAGGCTTCGGTGCTGATGACCATGCAGGAAATGTCGACGGCGGCGCAGTACCGGCTGCCGATCAAGATCTTCATCCTCAACAATCAGTACATGGGGATGGTGCGCCAGTGGCAGGAGCTGCTGCACGGCGGACGCTATTCCGAGAGCTACACCGCGGCGCTGCCCGACTTCGTCAAGCTCGCCGAGGCTTATCACGGCGTCGGCATTCGCTGCGAAAAGCCGGGCGACCTCGACCACGCTATCCGCGAGATGATCGACGTCGACAAGCCGGTGATCTTCGACTGCGTGGTCGATCCGGCGGAGAACTGCTTCCCGATGATTCCGTCCGGCCGCGCCCACAACGAAATGCTGCTCGGCGACAGCACCCTCGCACCCGAGGACGCGATCACCGAGGAAGGCAAAGTGATGGTTTAACGCAACCGTCATCCTGAGGAGGTCGCGCGCGCTTGCGCGCGACCGTCTCGAAGGATGGAAACAAGCACGGAGCTTGCTGCCATCCTTCGAGACGCGCCCTTCGGGCGCTCCTCAGGATGACGGATCATCAGATCGATCCGGAGTCTTTGCGATGAACGCCCAGCCGCAGACCCACTACCCGGCCGCGACCGTGGTCGAGCCGATCGTGCATCACACGCTCGCGGTGATCGTCGACAACGAGCCCGGGGTGCTGGCGCGCGTCATCGGCCTGTTTTCCGGGCGCGGCTACAACATCGACTCTCTCACCGTTTCCGAGACCGAGCACGAGAAGCACCTCTCGCGCATCACCATCGCGACCACCGGCACGCCGATGGTGATCGAGCAGATCAAGCATCAGCTCGAGCGGCTCGTCCCGGTGCACAAGGTCGTCGACCTCACGGTCATCGGCCGTTCGATCGAGCGCGAGCTTGCCATGATCAAGGTGCGCGGCGGCGGCGACAAGCGCGTCGAGGCGCTGCGGCTTGCCGAAGCGTTCCGC
>JAFAUQ010000156.1 GCA_019243195.1 Hyphomicrobiales bacterium | reverse complement strand
CATCGACCCTGCGCGCGCCACTCTCGCCGGCAAGGAGCCGCTGCCACGTGGGCTCGACGCCGCATGCCAGCGGCGTAACCATGCCCATACCGGTGACGACGACGCGCCTCATGTGGAGCATCCCGTGCCACGGCTCGGTCGGCACGAATGAACCTGCCGAAGACGGAGAGTCACTGCACCGGCAGGGGAGCGTGGGTTAATCAGGCACAAGATGGCGCGACCGCGGCCGGCCCGCAACGCCACCGGTGAGCGCCGGACCGTCGAGCGGCCGACCTTCCTCGACTCCAACTGTTCTACGCAGAAGCGGCGGCTGCACAGCCTTGGCGGGATTTAACTCTTGGCGTTCTTTTCCAGGAATTTCACCGCGTCGCCGACCGTGAGGATGGTCTCGGCGGCGTCATCGGGAATCTCGCAGCCGAACTCCTCCTCGAACGCCATCACGAGTTCGACCGTATCCAGGCTGTCCGCACCGAGATCGTCGATAAAGCTGGCGTTTTCCGTCACCTTCTCGGCTTCCACTCCGAGATGATCGACCACGATTTTTTTGACCCGCTCGCCAATGTCGCTCATTTCATTCAACCTCGTGCGTTTGGAATTAGCTCGGTCGGTGCGGGGCCGAGCCGTCGCGCCGTGGCCTCGTCGTGTGGACGATGGCGGGCCGCATCCTGATCGCAGGTACGCCGGGCAGGAGCCGGGCACCCGCTGACTGTTCGCCCCCAGCCGGGGCCGGGGACCGGTTAACATACTTCTTTTGCATTGGCCAGCACCGGTGGCGGGGCCGGCGAACGCGTCAGATCATCGCCATCCCGCCGTTCACGTGAAGTGTATGGCCGGTGACATAGGCGGCTTCGGCGGAGGCAAGAAACACCGCCGCCGCAGCCACCTCCTCCCCGGTGCCGAGCCGCCGCGCCGGAACATTCGCGAGGATCGCCTCGCGTTGTTTCTCATTGAGCACGGCCGTCATCGCCGTGCCGACGAAGCCCGGAGCGATGCAATTGACGGTGACGTTGCGCGGGGCGACTTCATGCGCGAGCGCCTTGGTCATCCCGATCATGCCGGCCTTGGCGGCTGCGTAGTTGCCCTGCCCCGCGTTGCCGGTGACGCCGACGACCGAGGTGATGCCGATGATGCGCCCGAACCGGCGGCGCATCATGCCGCGCGCGGCCGCCCGCGCCAGGCGAAAGCCCGCGGTGAGATCGACGGCAATCACGTGATCCCAATCCTCGTCCTTAAGACGCACGAAGATATTGTCGCGGGTGATCCCCGCATTGTTGACGAGAATGTCGAGTTCGCCCGCCGCCTGCTCGACGCCAGGCACCAGCTTCTCGACCTGTTCCTTGTCAGCAAGGTCGCATGGGAACACGTGCACGCGTTCTGCCAACTCGGTTGCGAGCGCCTCGAGGGCGTCGCGGCGGGTTCCTGAGATCGCGACGGTTGCGCCTTGACGGTGGAAGGCCCGGGCAATCGCGCCGCCGATGCCGCCACTGGCACCAGTCACGAGCGCGGTCTTGCCGGTGAGATCGAACATGTGCGGTCCTCCCGGCGGCGCCGCTACGCCGCGCGCGCTGCCTTGACGGCGGCGATATCCTCGGGCGTTCCCACGGCAATGCCGGCGGCCCCGGAGGCGATGCGTTTGACGAGGCCGGACAGCACCTTGCCGGCGCCGACCTCGTAAAACCTCGTCACGCCTGCTTGCGCCATGAAGGCGACGGATTCACGCCAGCGCACCGTGCCGGTGACCTGCGTGATGAGGCATCGCACGATCTCGCTCGGCTCGGATATCGGTCGCGCCAAAACATTTGCCACCACCGGCACCTTCGGCGCGCGCACCTCGGTCGTCGCGAGCGCCTGCGCCATGGCATCGGCGGCGGGCTGCATCAGCGCGCAATGGAAGGGTGCCGATACGGTGAGCATCATCGCGCGTTTGGCGCCGCGCACCTTCGCGAGTTCGACCGCCCGTTCGACGGCGGACTTGTCGCCCGACACGACGACTTGGCTGCCGCCATTGTCGTTGGCCGCCTGGCATACTTGGCCTTGCGCCGCTTCGGCGGCGATCGCCGCGGCCGCGTCGAACTCGAGCCCGAGCAGGGCCGCCATCGCGCCGACGCCAACTGGAACCGCCTGCTGCATGGCCCGGCCGCGAATGCGCACCAGCCGCGCTGCGTCGGCCGGATCGAGCGACCCCGCCGCAACCAGGGCCGAATATTCGCCGAGCGAGTGCCCCGCCACAAAGGTCGCTTCACGTTTGACGTCGAAACCGGCTTCGCTCTCGAGCACGCGCAGCGCCGCGATGGAAACGGCAAGCAGAGCCGGCTGCGCATTTTCTGTCAGCGTGAGAGTCTCGGCCGGGCCCTCCCACATGATCGACGTGAGCTTTTCGCCCAGCGCCGCATCGATTTCCTCCAATGCCTGCCGCGCCGCATCGAAGTTTTCGGCGAGCGCCCGGCCCATCCCCACGGCCTGGCTCCCCTGGCCGGGAAACATCAACGCAATCGACATGCCCTACCTCGGAAAGGCCCGGTAAGACACGCCGTTTGCAGCCATGTCAAGGATCGCCACGGCCGGAGCAGGTCCGCTATGGCGAGGTACGCGATGCCGCGCCGCGCGCCGGCGTCGGAACAGCCTTGGCCGGCGGCATGGGGCGCTTAGGCGGAAGGGGTACGGCCGCAGCGGCGGACGGCGCCGCAATCTTGCGCAGGTCGCTCGGGCCGGCCTCGGTGGCTCGCACCGCCTGCTCGTCGAACAGCGCGGCCTCGACCGGGCCGTCCCAGTCCTCGTTATTGCCGAGGCCGTTTGCCGCCTTGAATTTCCGCAGCGCGATGCGCGCGGCAGTATCCCACGCGCCGTCACCGCGGCCGTTGTAGTACCCAAGTTGCGCCAGCCGCTGTTGGATGCGCTGGCCTTCGGCGCGATTGAGCGGGTTCATGTCGGCGTCGCGCGGCGGCGGATAGATGGTCTCGATCGCTGCGGTTGCGTCATCATGCTGGCCGGCGGCGGCCACCGCCGACGTCGAGAACAAGCGTGTCACGGACTCGGCATCGAAGGCGTCGTTCCCGAGCAGGCCGTTGGCTCTTTTGAAACGGCGCAAGGCGGCGCGCGACCCGGTGCCCCAGGTGCCGTCAACCGCAATGCTGTAACCCAGGTCGTTGAGCCGGCGCTGCACGCGCGTTGCGACGTCGGCACGCATCAGCGCAAGCGACGGCGTTCGCAGCGAGAGTCCCGTATCGCGGTCCGCGTCGTCGGCCGCGCTGCGGCCGAGCGTGATCAACAGCGGCAAAGGCTCGGCCGCGTCGCTCGTTTGCCCGGGCATGAGAGCCGCATCGGCGCCCGTCGGGATGGCGTCGATACTCTCGAGACCGGCGAAGGCCGGACGCTGCTGGACGGTCGTCACGATCTTGCGCCGCCAGCCGTTCATCAGCGCGCGACCCTCGACCTCGAGCAACGCGCGGCGCCGGCCCGCTTGCGCGTCGACCGCATCCTTATCTTCCGAGCGGTAACGGAACTTGGTGCAGCGGCTGTTCCAGTCCTGCACCAGCGCATTGAATACCAGCAGATCGGCGCCCTCGGTAATCGGACCGAGGGCTTCGAGGCGAATTTGCTCGAACGTGCAATAGCGCAGGTTCGCGCGCGTAAACTCGAGCTTGCTGTCGCGCAACGGGCGCTCTTCCGCGAATTGCTCTGCAGCAGCGGGCTGCGTATGTGCAATGGGGGGATCCAATGGCGGCAGCGATGGAGTGAAGCGACCGGACGCGTAGATGAGACCGCCAACCGCGCCGAGTACCGCCACCGCCAATGCCGCTCCGGTCTTGACCGCAGCATTGCCGGGAATTGCGCGCGGCCGCAGCCGCAGCACCGGCGCGCCGTGACGACGGATGGCGTCGAGCGCGGGTGTGTGCAGGTTCCGCACAATGGGAACGACACGGGCGAGCGCATGACGTGCTTGCGGCAGAAGCGGCGCGACGGGCCGTATCCCCGCGGCAAAAACTGATCGCAAGCTCGCGATCAGCTCGGGCCAAGGACTTGCTTGCTCGATGCCGGGCGGAATGCCGGCGATCGCGAGCTGCGCATGGCGCGCGATATCGCCGGCGGCGTTCGTGTCAAAAGAGAGCGCGTAAGGTTTGACGAAATCCTGCCCGGAGAGTTGCGTAACGATCGACGCGAGAAGGTGCGCGAGCGGTTCGCGATTCGGCTCAAGCGTATCGATGCGGCTCGACACGTTGCCCCCTGCCCCGCTCCCGGCGCGATCCCCAGCCGACCGTCGCCGCCACGCGCACCGGCGACGGGTGCGCCGTCAGCGCGTGTCGATATCACAGCCAATGCGCGGCTCTTCGACGGCCGCTACACAACACGCTGGACATAGTTCCCGCGCGAGACCCGCGGCGTACCGGGGCCCAGCGAAGAGAACCTCACATGAAGAAAGCCAGCAATCCGGCGAGAGTTGAGCCAGCGATCAGCGTCCACCAATCCCCGATGTCCAACCCGAGCAGACGGCCGTCGGTCGTGACGCGTACACGCATGGCACCCTCTTTATTCTTCGCCGGTTCTTGCTTGCAGGTTTCGTATAGCAGGTGGGGACTGATTTGGCTGTTGCGACGCGGCAACAGTTGAGGAAAATCGGCAACATGCTTGGTGTCAGTCGAGCGAATTAGAATCAATTTTCGGCATCCGAGGGACCAGAGCCGCTGGCTTGCATTTTCCCCTACCGCTCCTATAACCCGGCTTCCGCTCGATCCGGTCGGGAGCTGAACGGACGGTCGTGCCGCAGATCGGCGGCGCGACAGGGCCTGATGGCCCGGCGTCCCGTGCTCCCGCATCTGATGCATTCGAGCCTTTCCGAAGGGCTCAAATGGCTAGGCGCCGGATCGCGCCACATGAGAAGGAAAGGCGCGCACTCCATGCCGCTCTATGAACACGTCTACCTCGCGCGCCAGGATGCCAGCGCGCAACAGGTCGAGGCGCTCACCGCGCAATACAAAGGCGTCATCGAGCAGATGGGCGGGAAGGTCACCAAGACCGAATATTGGGGCGTGAAGTCCCTCTCCTACCGCATCCGTAAAAACCGCAAGGCGCACATGACGCTGTTCAACGTGGACGCGCCGGCGATGGCGCTTGCCGAGATCGAGCGCCAGCAGCGGCTCAACGAAGACGTCCTGCGCTACCTCACCGTCCGCGTCGATGAGCACGAGGAAGGCCCCTCGGCGATGATGCGCAAGGCCGACCGGGACCGCGAGCGCGATCGGGATCGCGACGAGCGGCGCGGCTTCGACCGTGGTGACCGCGATCGCGGTGATCGCGGCGACCGAGGCGAGCGCCGGCGTGATCGCGACGGGCGCGGACGCGAAGGAGCCGAAGAAGCCCCCGCCGCGGCGAGTGAGGAGTAAGTGCGATGAACTTCTCCCAAATACCGTCCCGCCGACCGTTCTTCCGTCGCCGCAAGACCTGTCCGTTCTCCGGCGCTAATGCGCCGAAGATCGACTACAAGGACGCCAAGCTGCTGCAGCGCTACGTCTCCGAGCGCGGCAAGATCGTGCCGAGCCGCATCACCGCGGTTTCCGCCAAGAAACAACGAGAATTGTCCCAGGCGATCAAGCGCGCGCGCTTCCTCGGCCTGCTGCCGTTCGTGATCAGGTGATCAGGTGATCAGGTGATCAGGTGATCAGGGATCAGGGATCAGGGATCAGGTGATCAGGGATCAGAATTGAACTCCTGATACCTGATACCTGATACCTGATACCTGACAACGGATACCAGGTTGGGGCGGGCTTCGATCCGCCTCTAACCGCTTAAAAAGCGGGACAGCTGAAAATGGTGCAAATTGTTTTGGTCGGGTTTGCCGCGGGCGTCGCGTCCGCGCTGGTTTTTGCCTCGATCGCCTCGGGCTCGGCGCTCTCGATCCCGCTGTTCTATCTGGCACCGCTGCCGATTCTCATCGCCGCGATGGGCTGGAGCCACGTCTCCGGCCTCATCGCTGCCGGCGTTGCCGCCCTCGGTCTCGGGGTGGCGTTCGGCAGCAAGCTGTTCGTCGTCTTTCTGCTCGGCGTCGGACTGCCGGCCTGGTGGCTCGGCTATCTCGCTTTGCTGGCGCGCCCGGTGACGAATGGCGGGCCTGGCCATCTCGAATGGTATCCGGTCGGCCGGCTGGTGATCTGGGCATCGCTATTGGGATCGCTGGTCGTGGTGACGGTGATGCTCCGGTTCGGCTTCGATGCCGAAAGCATCCAGAGCGGCCTCCAGCGCGCGCTCGAGATATTGTTTCAGGTGCGCACTCCCGCCGATGCCGGCGCGCCCACGAGCAATCCCGAGGTAGGTGAGTTCGTCACCTGGCTTGCCGTCTGGATTCCGCGCATCGCCGCGATCCCGACCATTCTGGCGAGCCTGCTCAATGTCTGGCTGGCGGGACGGGTTGTGGGAGCTTCGGGCCGACTCAAGCGTCCCTGGCCGGATCTTTCGGTCATCACCTTTCCGTCCTGGGTTCCGCTCCTGCTCGCTATGGTCATTGCAGGCACCTTCGCGCCCGGCCTTCTCGGCATGCTTTGCTGGGTGCTCACCGCAAGCCTGCTCACCGCCTACATGGTGCTTGGCTTTGCCGTGCTTCATGCAACGACGCGCGCCCTCGGCGGCCGCGTCTTCATTCTCGCCGGAACCTACCTCACCGTGATGCTGCTCGGATGGCCGGCCTTGGCGGTCGCCATCCTGGGGCTTCTCGACTCGGCGCTCGACATCCGCGGGCGCGTCGCTCGCAAGCGCGCAAATTCCACCCGATCCGGATAAGGAGAGAACAATGGAAGTCATCTTGCTTCAACGCATCGGCCGGCTCGGCCAGATGGGCGACGTCGTTCGCGTCAAGGACGGTTTCGCTCGCAATTTCCTGCTGCCCAAAGGCAAGGCGCTGCGCGCCACCAAGGAAAACCGCACCCGCTTCGAGTCGATGAAGACCGACCTCGAGGCGCGCAACCTCGCCCAGCGCGGCGAAGCGGAAAAAGTTTCCGTCAAGCTCGACGGAAAGAGCTTCGTGGTGGTGCGCCAGGCGGCCGAAGGCGGCCAGCTCTACGGCTCCGTCTCGACGCGCGACATCGCCGGACTGCTCGCTGGAGCCGGGTTCATGGTGGACCGCAGTCAGATCGAGCTCAACGCGCCGATCAAAATCATCGGCCTGCACACGGTGCCGGTCGCGCTGCACCCGGAGGTCTCGTCAAAGATCACGGTCAACGTTGCTCGCAGTGCCGACGAGGCGGAGCGTCAGGCCCGCGGGGAAGATTTGACCGTGCGCCGCGAGGCGCTCGAGGAGGCGGAGGATGCCGGCGTCGCCGCCGAAGCATTCTTCGAACAGCCCGAGGCCGAAGCGGCCGCCGGGAGCCCTCAGGGCGAAGGCGCCGAGAAGGCCGACTGATCCGGCGCCGGCGGGGTTGCCGCGACGGGAGCTGCGGCGGGCGCAGGCGCAGGCGCGGCGGGCTGGGCGGCCGCGGCGGCGGCCGGCTCGGGGCTGCTCGTAGCCGGCGCTGCGGGCGGCTCCTGCTTTGTCTGCTGGCGCTTGCCATGCGTCTTGGCAGATTCCGCGTTGGATCGTTTCTGTTCAGTCGGCTCGACAATCGAGTCAGGGCGCATCGTGGTCGAGTGTGGGGCGCGGGTTTGCCGTTCCGTCTTCGCTTCACCCTGCTTGCTGGATCCCTCTTCGGGAGCGGCCGGATTTCGCGCGACCGGCGCCTGTTTGGCGCGCGGGTTTCCCGGGGTGGCGATGAGATAGGCAGCGAGCGCCGCGGCGGATTGGGGTCCCGACGTGTAATGCTCCTGCAGATAGCTCGCGAGGCCACTATTACCCCGATCCTTGGCGAGCCCGCGCGGAGAGGAATGGCACGCCGCGCAATTGGCTGCGAATAAAGCCGCCGGCGATTTACCCGCATCCAGGTTTTCCGCCTGAGCTGCCACGCCGCTCGACAGCGCGAGCATCGCCCCGAGCCCCACCAGTTTCGAGCTACCTGCCATCACGACCCAAGCCTCTCCCGATTGAGCTACGGCGGTCCGCTGCAGCCGGACCGATGACGCACCCATCTAGCGCATTATGTCGCCAGTGTGGCCCTCAAATTGGTCGGGGGCGTGTCCGCTGGACCCCTTACCCACTGCCCCTTTGGCGCGATCGTCAGCCTTCGCATCAAAGGACAGCGGCAAGTCCATCATGGAATGCCAATTCCCCGCACGTCCGAAATTCGTCTCTGCCCATTACGCCGGTATGGGGATGCATTGCCCCCGTGGCGGGAGTTTGATGTAATGCCGCGTGACCCGACCGGAACGCCGGGACCGGGACCGGGACCGGGTTGTCGCGTCAGGTAGAGTCTGCAGGAGGCGGCCGATGCTGTTGGACCGCTTACTTCAGAAAGTCCTTGCACTCATTGTGCGAAGCGGAACGTTGCGGGTGACGACCGTCACCGGCGGCCGTTTCATTGTCGGCGACGGGACCGCCCCCGTGCTCGCGCTGCGCTTTACCTCGCGTGCTGCCCAACTCGGCATCCTCATCGACCCGGAGTTGCGGTTCGGCGAAGCGTATATGAACGGCACGCTGATCATCGAAGAAGGATCGATCGCGGACTTGCTCGCGTTGATAATGTCCCAGACGAGCGCGCTGCGGCCCGCCCGCTGGGCGCGTCCGCAATGGCTCCTGCGTTATCTCGGCCGCCGATTGCGCCAGCTGAACCCGCGCAGCCGCTCGCGCCGCAACGTCGCCCATCACTACGATCTCGACGCCCGGCTCTACGCACTCTTCCTCGACGCCGACCGGCAGTATAGCTGCGCCTATTTCGAAACGCCGGACCAATCGCTCGATGACGCGCAATTGGCGAAGCGACGTCACCTCGCCGCCAAGCTTCTCCTCTCACCCGGCCAGCGCGTGCTCGACGTTGGCTCCGGCTGGGGCGGGCTTGCGCTTTATCTCGCGGAAATCTGCGGTGCGCGCGTCGAAGGGGTGACCCTATCACGGGAGCAACTCTCCGTCTCGCGGGCGCGCGCGCACGAAAAAGCGATCAGTGACAAGGTCGCCTTCCGCCTTGCCGATTATCGCGACTTGACCGGCCGGTTCGATCGGATCGTAACAGTAGGCATGTTCGAGCACGTCGGCATCGGCTCTTACGACGTGTTCTTCCGCAAGTGCGCGGAACTTCTCGACGAAGACGGCGTGATGCTGCTGCATTCGATCGGGCGCGCCGAGGGCCCCGGATATACCAATCCGTTCATTCGCAAATACATTTTCCCCGGCGGCTACATCCCGGCGCTCTCGGAAGTGCTGCCGGCGATCGAACGCTCCGGCCTTCTGGTCAGCGATATCGAAATCCTGCGCCTGCACTATGCCGAGACGCTCAAGGCTTGGCGCGAGCGCTTCCTCGCCCGGCGTGAGGAAGCCGAGCGGCTCTACGACGCGCGCTTCTGCCGGATGTGGGAGTTTTACCTTTCCGCCGCCGAGATGGCGTTCCGCGAGCAGGGCATGATGGTGTGGCAGGCGCAATTGACCCGGCGCCAGGGAGTCGTGCCGATGACGCGCGACTACATCATGCGCGAAGAGGCGCGGCTGCGCGGGATCGAGGGGGGCCACCGCCCGCCGCTCAGGCTCGCGGGCGAATAGGCGTCAAGCAGAAACTCCGACCTTCCCACTGTCATTCGCGCGGTGTGGATTGTGGTACTTCGCCGCGCGCCATCCGCTTGCGTGGTGCAGATCGTGCTATCCCGGCATCTAGTGCCGCGAACCCGTAGTTCGCACGACGTTGTCGCGAGTCCGGATGCGAACTTCAGGTTCAAAGC
>JAFAUQ010000152.1 GCA_019243195.1 Hyphomicrobiales bacterium | reverse complement strand
CGCGGATGAAGCGCAGATAGGCGGGCAGCAGCTCGGCCTCCTCGGTGATGAAGACGCGCCGCACATAAAGCTTCACCCTGCCCTTGCGCGCCGGCTCGAACAGATCGAACGGCTTTGTCGCCGGCGCGAACAGCAGCACCGCATAGGAATAGCGACCCTCGGCGCGGTAATGCAGCGTCATCGCCGGCTCGTCGTAGGCGGTCGCGATCGATCGATAGGCCTGCGTATAATCTTCCGCCGTCAGCTCGGATTTCGGCCGCTGCCACAGCGCGCTCGCCGAATTGATCTGGCGCGGCTCGCCTTCCTCGCCCACCAGCATGATCGGGAACTGGATGTTGTCGGAATAGGCGCCGACGATGCGCTCGATCTCGTAGGCCTCGAGATATTTCCTGGCGTCCTCTTTGAGATGCAGCACGATCTCGGTGCCGCGGGCGACGCGCCTGGCATTCTGTTCGCTTGCCGACGCAACCTCAAAGCCCGCGCCGCCTGAGGACGTCCAGGTCCAGACCTCGGCGCTTCCGGCGCGATGGCTGGTCACCGCGATGCGGTCGGCCACCATGAACGCCGAATAGAAGCCGACGCCGAATTGGCCGATCAGGCCTGAGCCATCCTTGGCTTCCGCCAGCTTTGCGACGAAAGCCTTGGTTCCGGAACGGGCGATGGTTCCGAGATTGTCGATCAGCTCCTGCCGGTCCATGCCGATGCCGGTATCGGCGACCGTCAGGGTGCCGGCCTTGGCGTCGGGGGTGATGCGGATCGTGAGCGCGCCGCCGGCCTTCAGCAACTCGGGCTTGGCGATCGCCTCGTAGCGCAACCGGTCGCACGCATCGGATGCATTCGAGATCAATTCGCGCAAAAAGACATCGGCTTCGGAATAGACCGCGTTGACCATCAGGCGCAGCAGCTCGGTTACTTCGGCCTGGAAAGGATGGGTCTGGGCGACGGTATCAGCTTCGGCGCTAACGGTATCTTCTTCGGTGCTCATGTGGCCGCTCGGTATTTGCATGGGCGGAGGAGGGTTTGGATATAGCGAAGGCGCGACTTCCCGCAAGAGTTTCAGTGGGGGTAGCGACGCCAAGGGGAACAAAAGCGAAATAAACGCGTTTAATTGCGCGAAGCCGTGCAGGTTTCAGACGCCGGGCGGGAAAGGGGCCGGGCGCTTCCGCAACTGCTTCACACTGCAGGAGCGGACATGTCTCGTTACTATTTCAATCTCATCGGCGAGCATTCCGTGGACGATCTCGACGGCCTCGACCTTGCCGACGAGGCCACGGCGCGTCTGCACGCGATCGAACTGGCGCAGGCATTGATGCGCCGCACCCGCCTGTTTCGTGAGAATCCCGAGCGATGGAGCATGCAACTGCTCGATGCCGAACGGCACGAAGTTGCGGTCATTCCCTTCTGCGAGGCGGTAAAGCTCGGCGCGGGGTGCCGGACCGTCAACGGCCGCACCGATTTCGCCGGCCGCCTCGACTTCAAAGTGCAGCTTCAGCTCGGCAAGGAAATGGCTAAGGCCGATAACGACATTCTCGACCTCGAAATACCCGAGCAATTTCGCGACTTGCTGACCCGCCTCGCGGACGTGGTTCCCGACGAGAGCCAATAAATACATCCGTCATTGCGAGGCGCCCGAAGGGCGACGAAGCAATCCAGGACTTACTTCCTGTGCCGGCGTCGAGTCTGGATTGCTTTGCCACGCTCGCAATGACAATTGCGAATCTCACCGTCCCCGATCGCACGGCTCCCAGCGGCCATAGCCGAGGTCTTCGGCGCAGCCGTTGACGTTGCCGTGATAGGCATACCCCGGATCTTCGAACCCGCGCAGCGGATGGGGCACCCAGCCGCCCCTGCGGTGGTAGCGCGGCCCATAGTAATCGCGGTCGCCCGGGCCGTAGTAATATTGCACCGGTGTCGCCGCGGATGCGGCGGCGGTTGCCGGCGAAGCGGTCGGTGGCGTCAGCGCGGCGGCGGGCGCCGCCGCTGCGGCGGCGATAATAGCGGCGAGCGCCGCCGGGATCAGTGTGGGTCGCATGACTATCTCCTTGTGGTTGGATGTCGCGGATCAACGCCCTGCCGCCTGACCGTGTTCCCGCGCCGGAACCGCGCTGTATTGCCCGCGTTCCTCTAATGTTTGGAGCACATGATGGCCAAGAGCGCAAAGCGCTGGTCCCAACGCGTGACGCGCGAGAGCGACGCGCTCGATCTGAGCAAAGGCGTGTTCACCTGGAAGGATCCGAAACGGATCGCGTCCTCGCTCAAGCGCTCGGCGGAACGGAGCCGGCGCCGGAAGGCCGATGCGTTCCGCTCGGCGCTGTCGATGCTGACGTTTTACCTCAATCGCGCGGGCAGGAATCTGCCGGCGGCGCGGCGCCGGACCCTTATGCGTGCGAAGGACGAACTGCGCCGTCAGTTCGGCCGCACGCCCGGGCGCAAGCAAACTCGCTCGCACCGGCGAACTCGCTCCCGCTGAGACGTATCGCCCCTTGACCGCGCCTCCACGTGCGCGCATTCCCGTCACGGGAAGGAGCGATCCGGATGATTCGAGCGCGATGCTTCGCAAGCCTGTTGGTGGGCGCGCTGCTGTGTGCGGCAGCGGCTCCAAGCGAAGCGGCGAACTGTCAAACGCAAAGCTTCGAGCGCTGGCTCGACGGGGTTCGCCAGGAGGCGGCCGGGGAGGGCGTGTCGCCTTCGGCGCTCGCGGCACTCAACGGCCTCGCGTTCGATCCGGCGGTCGTGCGGCGCGATCACGGACAGGGCGTATTCCAGCAGAGCTTCCTGCAGTTCTCCGACCGCATGGCGGCGGGTTATCGCATCCAGGGCGGCAGCGCGATGATCAAGCGGCATGCCGACCTGTTCGCGCGCATCGAGAAACAATACGGCGTGCCGGCGCCGGTGATCACGGCCTTCTGGGCGCTCGAGAGCGACTTCGGCAGCAATAACGGCAAATACCCGATCCTGCGCGCGGTCGCGACGCTGGCGTACGATTGCCGCCGGCCGCAATTCTTTCGCACGCAGCTCATCGACGCTTTGCGCATCGTCCAGCGCGGCGACCTGCGCGCGAGCGAAATGATCGGCGACTGGGCGGGCGAACTCGGTCCGCTGCAGTTCACGCCATCGGACTACTACAAATACGCGGTCGATTACGACGGTGACGGCAGGCGTGACCTCATCCACAGTGTGCCTGATCTGCTCGCCTCGGGCGCGAATTTCCTTGTCGGCCTCGGATGGAAACGCGGCGAGCCGTGGCTCCAGGAAGTGCGCGCTGGAACCAACGTGCCGTGGGAGCAGGCGGACCTCTCGATCAAACATCCGCGTTCGCAATGGTCGCGCTGGGGCGTGACCTACGCCGACGGCCGGCCATTGCCCGCCGACGAATTACCCGCCTCGCTGCTGCTGCCCATGGGCCGGCTCGGCCCGGCGTTCCTCGCTTATGATAATTTCCAGGCGTACCTCGGGTGGAACGCCTCGCTGGTTTATTCGACGACGGCGGCTTACCTCGCCACCCGCATCGCCGGCGCTCCGGCGCTCCATCGCGGCGCTCCCAACATCCCGATGCTCAGCGCCGCGCAGGTTATGGATTTGCAGCAACTCCTCGTGCGGCACGGCTTCTTGACCGCAAAGCCGGACGGCAAGCTCGGCCTGACCACCCGCACGGCCGTACGCCTCGCGCAAATCAAAGTCGGCCTTCCGGCGGATTCCTATCCAACGCCGGAACTGATCGAGAAATTGCGGCGCCTGTAGCTTGTAGCCCGGATGAGCCCGGCGCTTGCCGGGCGATATCCGGGAGCTCACTCCCGCATTTCGCTGCGCTCATGCGGGCTACAATCGCTACTTAATTCTTTCTTCATCTGTCATCTGTCATCTGTCCTCTGTCATCCGGCATCTGTTCAGGGTGAGGACGTTGAGCCTTTCAACGCGCGCAATGATTGCGCTGGCGGCATCCGCCATTTTGCTAGGCGCATGCGCAAGCTCGTTCGAAACGAGCCAGGACCGCGCCTCGAACCTGGTCACTGACAGCATTCCCAAATGGGCGGGCGGCGAGCCCATGACCATGCGGGCACGATCCACGACGCCGCCGGCCTATCCAGCGGTCAATGCGCCGGTCGCGCCGCGCGCGGAGCCTGCGTTGACGGCCGAGGAGCAGACCCGGGCAGTCGCCGATTTGATCGCGGCGCGTAACCGCGCAGCGGCGCAGGCCAAAGCCGCCCATCACGAGGAAGAAGATATCGCCGCCGATGAAGGCCTCGCGCTTGCGCGCGGCAAATACGCCGGCGAGGCGTCGGCGCGCGACAACTAACAAACCGTGTCGCGGCCGTTCAAACGGCACGCGAGTGATCCTCAGATGCGGACCTCTGAACCGCCACACCAGGCTGCCGGCGGAACAAAATCGCCGCGCGTGCATTTCACAATCGCCAACCGGGGAAGGCAGGCAGGAAATCTGCGTGATGTCCGAGGTCGCTGCCGTCGATCAGGTTGAAGAGTGGGAGTTCGAGGCGCCGGCCCATCTGCAATATTGGCCTGCGCACGTGCACCCGACGGGCCCTGGCTCCTGGGACAAGCCGCGCCTCTTCCCCACCTTACGGGAGGCAATCGCGGCGGCGGCGAGCGATCCCGACCCGTCGGCGGGCGTTGCCTGGATCCTCACGAGCGGCGGCCACACCCTGCGCGCGGTCGATATCGAGACCTTGTGGCTCGACCAGCAAGCCGTGCAGGCGTCGGGCCGCGCCGAATCCCAGCCGTCCTGAGCCAACCCCTTTTTTCTGACCTATCACGGTCGGTGCAGCCGGGAACCGGCTCTCCCGCGCCGGCGTTCACTCGCCAGAGGGCGGCTGGCAGAAGGTGAATGGCGATGCGTGCGGCTCAAGAAGAACAATCGAACCGCGGTCCGGCACGGCCTGCCGTCGTCATCGTCGCGGCGATCGCCGGATGGGCGGCCGCGCTTGCCTACGGCGCCGGTTATTCGGGCTCGCGCGTCGCGCAGGTCACGCCCGCGCTTGCCGCTGAAGTGAGCCAGCCCGCCTCGCGGCCGGCCGGATTTGCCGACGTGGTGGAGAAGGTCAAGCCGGCGGTTTTCGGGATCAAAGTAAAGATTGAGCAGGGCGATGGCGCGATCACGCCGGAGTCTTTCGGCGACGGATCGTTGCCGCGCATGGGCACCAATCCCAAGCACGTGCCCGGTAATGGCGGCAGCAAGGGCCTGCCCGCCGAGACGGCACAAGGCGCGGGGTTCTTCATTTCGCCGGACGGTTACGGCGTCACCAGCAATCACGTGGTGGAGCGCAGTTCGCGCGCCGAAATCACGACCGACGACGGCGCGACTTACACCGCGCACCTTGTCGGCTCGGACGCGCAGAGTGACCTCGCTGTCATCAAAGTCGACGGCCGTGCCGATTTTCCTTATGTGCGGCTCTCCGATCGTCAACCCCGCATCGGCGATTGGGTGCTTGCGATCGGCAGTCCCTACGGGCTCAGCGGCACTGTCACGGCCGGCATCGTTTCGGCGCGCGGCCGCGATATCGGCTCGAGTTCGTACGATGAGTTCGTTCAGATCGACGCCCCGGTGAACCAGGGCAACTCGGGCGGACCGGCTTTCGACATCGACGGCAACGTGATCGGCGTGAACACGGCGATCTATTCGCCGACCGGCGGTTCGGTCGGCATTGCCTTCGCGGTTCCGGCCGACATTGCCAAGGAAGTCGTGCCTCAGCTCAAGGAGAAGGGAACGGTGACGCGCGGCTGGGCCGGCTTGCAGATACAAAGCATGACGCCCGATCTCGCCGAGAGCCTCGGCCTCGCGCAACCGCATGGCGCGCTGGTCGCGGAAACTATCCCCAGCGGACCTGCGGCCAAAGCGGGTATCGCGGCGGGCGACGTCATCACTTCGGTAAACGCCATGCCGCTCAAGGACAGCCGGGCCCTGTTCCGCGCGGTTGCCGAAGCAGCACCCGGTTCGCAGATGACATTCGGTCTGTTGCACGACGGCAAGGAGCGCTCGGTAGAAATCACGCTTGGCGAGCTTCCCAGCGCGAAAGCGCGCAAGGCAGCGGAGCTGCCGCCCAGTGCGGAAACACCGCCCGATCTCGGGCTGACGCTGGCGCCCGCAAGTCAGGTGCGCGGCGTCGGCGGTCGCGGCGTCGTCGTCATCGATGCCAAACGCCGCGGCAGCGGCGATCAGGCCATCGCGCCCGGCGACGTCATTCTGGAAATCTCGGGTAAGCCGGTTAATTCAGCCGGGGACGTGCGCTCGGCCGTGACCAATGCGCGGCGCGGTGGAAAACGCAGCGTGATGATGCACGTGCAGTCGGCCGGGGCGAGCCGTTTCGTCTCCGTGCCGGTCGCCTGACGCCGACCGGCCCAAAATCCTGATTTAGTCCAGCTTCGGCGTGGGCTGACTCGGTGCGATCGGGTCGGATGCGGGAAAACTATCTTCCAGCGCTTTGTCGAGAGCCTTCTCCTGCGCGCGACGCTCGGCCTCTTTCTCCCGCTCTGAGCGGGCCGGCTTACCGCCGGATTTCTCATTATTGCCCATTCGGTCCTGCCTTTCCGCTGAGGTAAAAAACGGTCGGCGCGGCGCAATGTTCCGGCCCCTCCGCTGGGCTTCGCCCTCGTGCTGCATCACGGAAATTCCCCGCGGGCGCGCCCGTGTTGACAATGGCGGCGCCCAAGTCGAAGCTTTTACAAAGGCCGCCACCCAACAAAGCGGTCGAGGGGAAGGCAAGACGCACTTTCGCGCAATTCGCGCTCCCCAATAAGGGTATTGAGCGGCGGCGCCCCGTGCGGCGATGCCGCAAAGCGGGAGGACGGCATGATTCTGCGAACGTTGACGGCAGTGGTGTTGGGCGCGGTGCTGGTGGCGACGGTAGCGTCGGCACAGGAGGTGAAGCGTTATCGCTTCGCCTACGATCAGCCGCGCACTACAGGGTATGGTGTCGTCGGCGATGTTTTTTCTGACAAGCTCAAGGAGCTGAGCAAGGGCACGATGCTGATCGACCAATATCCCGGCGCGCAGCTCGGTCAGGAGCCGCAAGTGCTGCAGATGATCAAGTCCGGTGACGTCGATTTCTGCATTTCCGCCTCGGCCAACGCGGCGACCGTGTCGCCGCAGGCGGGCGTCATGTCGCTGCACTTCCTGTTTCGCTCGGAAGATCACCTGCGCAAGGCGATCGCCGACCCGAATGTCGCCAAGGCCGTGCGCGAGATGATCGAAGAGACCGTGCAGGGCGCGCACGTCATAGGGCTCGCAACGCTCGGCCTGCGCAGCATGTACGGCCGCGCCGAGGTGCACAAAATCGATGACATCAAGGGCAAGAAGGTGCGCGTGCAAGCGACCGCCACCGAGGACACGATGTTCCCGGCTTACGGCGCGCAGACCGTGCACATGCCGTTCGGGAGCGTCTACACCTCGCTGCAGACCGGCGTCGTCGATTTCGGCGAGAACGGCATCAATGTTTATCTGGTCAACAAGCATTACGAGGTGGCGCCGGTCCTCTCGATCACCGAGCACGAGGCCAACAACAGCCTGGTGTGGATCAGCGACAAGCTGTGGTCGAGCCTGACGCCGGAGCAGAAGCAGTGGGTGCAGGCAGCCGCCGACGAGGTCAATCGCGTACAGCCCGCGAAGGCGCTCGACTTGGAGCACCAATCGGAGACCAAGCTCAAGTCGATCGGCGTCAAGGTGGTACGCGACGTCGACAAGTCGGGGTTCGTCAAAGTGGCGGCGCCGTATCTCGACAAGCTCGCCAACGACCTCGGCCCGCACGCGGTCAAGATCCAGAAACTGATCGGCGCTATCCAGTAGTGCCGCAGCGCGCCGGCATGACGGCCGTCAGCCGCCTGGTTCTCCAGCGCCAGCGCCACCTCAAATGGCCGGCGCTCGACGGTCTTGAACGATATTTGATGGTTCTTTGCGGCGTGACCCTGCTGGGGTTTTCGACCTCGGTGGTCTGCGACATCGTCACGCGCACCATCGGCCATCCCTGGCTGTGGCTGCAGGAGGTCACGTCAACGTTTTTCGTCTACGGCATCTTCATCGGTGCCGCCGTTGCGACGCGCCGCAACGATCATCTCTATCTCACCGCCGTTTCGGAATCCCTGCATGGATGGCCGCGTCTCGTGGTGGAGACAGTCATCCGGCTGGTGGTGATCGCGGTTGCGCTATGGATGATCTATTTCGGCTACATCAATTTTCTTCGTGGTTTCGGCAGCTTCCGCATGCCATCGATGACGCCGATCGCGTCGCTCTATGCGGCAATCCCGTTGTCCGGGGTGCTGATCGCCCTGTTCGCGGTGGAGCAACTGGTCAACGGCTGGCGCAACGGCTTCGATCACCCGACCGAGTTGGTTGAAGCCGAGGCCGATGTGCCGGAACTCATCGAACGCACGGGCGGCGCAGCTTGAGCGCGCCCCTTATCCTCGCGTTGATGACCTTCCTGTTCCTGCTGTTCGGCTATATGGGCGTGCCGGTCGCCTTTTCGCTACTCGCGGGCGTGATCGTCGGGACTCTTTTCACCGATGTTACGCTCGCGGCAATCGTGCAAAAAATGTTCGACGGCGTCGACTCCGAGGCGCTGCTGGCCATTCCCTTCTTTCTGCTGGTCGGCGAGTTGATGAGTTCGGCGAATGTCGTGGTGCGCGTTTCCAACCTCTCGCTCGCGCTCGTCGGCCATATCCGCGGCGGGCTGTCGCAAACAGTCGCGGTCTTCAGCATGTTCTTTTCCGAAATGTCGGGGTCCACCACCGCCGACGTCGCGGTCATGAGCCGGGCGCTCGGCGGGCCGATGAAGCGGGAAGGCTATGAACCGCCGTTCATCGCCGCGCTCATCGCCGCCGCGTCCACCATCGCCGCGCTGGTGCCGCCGAGCATCACCGCCGTGGTCTACGGCGCGGTCGGCAACGTCTCCATCGCCGGCCTATTCATGGCCGGCGTCGTTCCCGGCTTCATGATCGGTTTCGGGCTGATGATCTATTGCTATCTGTTCGGCCCCGCCGGCATGCGGCGTCCGCGCGCCACGTTCCGCGAGCTCGCCCTCGTCACCAAGGACGCCGCACTACCGCTGATGATCCCGGTGATCCTGCTCGGCGGCATTCTCACCGGCTGGTTCACGCCGACCGAAGCGGGCGTGGTTGCCGTGGTGTGGATCCTTTTGGTGGTGATCCCGTTCCTCAATCGCAAGCACATCAAGCGACTGCCCTATGATTTCTGTCAGGCCGGGCTGATCTTCTCCCTGCCGCTCATCACGATCGCCGCGGCTTCGGCATTCGGCTGGATGCTCGCGTACCTGCGCGGCGCAATCGTGATCTCGGAATGGATCACCAGCCTTGCGGGCAACGACCCGCACCTCATCATGATGTTGCTGGTGCTGCTGTTCACCATCATCGGCGACTTCATCGAGCCGGTGCCGACCATCATCATCTTCATGCCGCTCGTCTTCGCGCTCACTCAATCGGCGGACATCAATCCCGTGCACATGGGCGTCGTGCTGATCGCCACGCTCGCGTTCGGACTGATCACGCCGCCCTACGGCCTGGTGCTGTTGATGGCGTCGAAATTCGTCGGCGTACGCTTCTCGCACGCCTTGCGCGCATCGCTGCCGATCTATGTGGTTTTTCTGATCACGATCGGGTTCACCATCTTTTTCCCCAACGTCGTCCTGTGGCTGCCCAAGCAGGTGATCCCCGAGTCCGTCGGCTGCTTCCGGCCGCCCGGAGCCGCCGCGTACATTTGCCCGTGACGCTTCTATGAGTACTCCCACGGGCTACGCCGTGCACCATGTATGATCCGAAGGATGACGATTTCGTTTTCTGTCAGCCGATAGTGAATCACGTACGGGTATCGTACGAGCGGGACCCGACGTACGCCCGGATGCTCCGCCACTTCCTGAGCACCTTCGGGGAACTGTTCGATGCGTTCGATCACGCGCTCGACACGCGCACGACGCGGGCGGCAGCCGCGGGATTTTCCACGGCGATCCGTTCCAGAATGTCCTCAAGCTCCGCCAGAGCAAGCCGGGAGTATGTGGCCTTCATGCGCGGCGGTATTTCGCGAAGACCGCCTCGACTTCCTTGTCGCTCGCCACCTCGCCCCGATCGACTGCCGCCAGAGCTTCATCGATCGCTCGAACTTCGTCGCCTGTTGCGTGATAGACGCCGTGCCGACGCGCCTCGATTTCGAGCGCGATGTGAGCGAGTTCCTCCTGGTCCTCTTCCGGCCAGCGCTCGATCCGCGCGAGCATTGTCCTGAGTTCAGCGTTCATGCCGCGATGATAGCATGCTCTTTCCCGACTCCATAACGGCACTTGGCGGAGGCGAAACAACGGTCGGCACGATCTCGACTGTAACCCCGGCCGTTCGACAAGCCGCGATCTCCGCTTCGGCGCGGGCGACGCCCGGGCCGGTGAGTCGCACGACGTGTCGCCCGGCTTTGGCCAGCGCGATCAGCGTGGCTGCGCTCTCTCCGTATGTGTCGCCTCCACGCGCGGCGATCAGCATCCGGCGCGCTTCGCGTCGCGCGAAGTCGAGGATCGCCGGAGCCACCTCGCCGTCGAAGAGGATCACGTCGGCCGATTGCAGCGCGCGCACCGCGCGCAACGTGAGCAATTCCGGATCGTCCGGCGCGACGATCAGGATCGCCGTTGCGGCGGCGCGATCGCCGTTGCTCTCAGCTAACAGAGCCTGGAAGTCGCCTTCATCGGGCGCCTCGTGCGCGCGCGTCACGGCGCGCGCCGCGAAGCTTTCCCAGAATCGCGCCGCGACCGCCCGCCCCAACGCCTGCACTCGCGGGCGCCAGTGCGCCGCCGCTTCGGCCCAGCGCGCGAAACCGTGGGGGAGCAGCGTTTCGATCCGCGCACGAATTGCCTGCGCAAAGACCGGGGCGGCGCCGTCGGTCGATATGCCGATGACGAGGGGTGAGCGGTTGACGATCGCCCCGAAGGCGAAGTCGCAGTACGCGGGCCGGTCGATCACGTTGACCGGCACGCCCGCCGCGCGCGACGCCGCGGAAAACCGTGCGGCTTCGGCGTCGTTATCGCATGCGCCGATCGCAATCGCGGCGTCGGCGAAATCGGCGGCAGTCCACGGCCGCGCATGAAAGGCAACGATGCCGCGCGTCGCGCCGGCGATCGCCAGCAACTCGGCACTCGGCTCGGGCGCATACACATCCACCGTCGCGCCGGCCGCCGCGAGGAGCTCCGCCTTCCACGCCGCCGCCGCGCTCGCGCCCGCGACGATCGCGCGGCGCCCCTCGAGTTTGAGAAACACCGGCAGCCGCGCGAGCGGCGCGATACGCGCGGGCTGCGGCTCGGCGGGGATCAACGACAGGCTCATGCGCCGCTCAGTACACGTCCGGCTGGTAGCGACCGGCCTTCTTGAGATCGGACAGGAAGGCAATCGCCTGGTCGGTGCTGCGCGCGCCGAAGGTCGCGACAACGTCGACCAGCGCCCGCTCCACGTCCTTCGCCATGTGTTTGGCGTCGCCGCACACATAGACGTGCGCGCCATCGACGATCCAGGACCACAGGTCGCGCCCGACTTCCCGGATGCGATGCTGAACGTAGATTTTCTCCTCGCTGTCGCGCGACCAGGCGAGGGTGAGGCGGGTGAGTGCGCCGGCCGCCTTCATGCCGGCAAGCTCGTCCTCGTAGAAGAAGTCCTGGCGGCTGTTGCGATGGCCGAAGAACAGCCAATTGCGTCCGGGCGCCTTAACGGCCATGCGCTCGTGCAGGAATGCGCGGAACGGCGCGACGCCGGTGCCCGGGCCGATCATGATAATGGGCACCGCGGGGTCCGCAGGCAGGCCGAAGCCTTGCGCCTTTTGGACGTAGGCTCTCACTTTGCTGTGCGGCGCGATGCGACTCGCGAGGAAGGTGGACGCGACGCCGAGCCGCGTGCGCTTGCCCACCGCATAACGCACCGTGTCGACCGTGAGCGCGATGCGCCCTGGATCGACCTTGGGCGAGGAAGCGATCGAATAAAGCCGCGGCTGCAGCGGATCGAGCGCTTCGATGAAGGCTTCGGGATCCGGCCGGACGCCGCGAAATTTTTCCAATGCCGCGAGCACATCGAGGGTTTCGGCGTCGCCATCCGGATCGTCGCCGGCGGCAAGCGCCTGCGCCTTCTGCCGGCGCTCGCCGCCGATGAGATAGGAGATGAGCTGGAACAGCATGTCGGGCGCCGGATTGAGCGAGACGCCGTCAGTGAGCACATCATGCAACGTGCGCCCGCCGATGGGAAAATCCGGCGGCGCGTCGATTGCCTTGAGCACCGCCTCGCCCAGCGCCGGATCGTTGCGCGGAAACAGTCCGAAGGAGTCGCCGACCGCATAGTCGAGCCCGGTGCCGGCGATGTCGAACTCGATATGCCAGGTTTCTTTGCTCGATCCCGGCTTATTGAGGAGCGTGCGGGAGACAAAAGTCGCTTCGACCGGAGCGTCGC
>JAFAUQ010000100.1 GCA_019243195.1 Hyphomicrobiales bacterium | reverse complement strand
CGGTTTTCGGAAAACATCATGCTCCAACAATAACATAGAGCGGGATGACGATTCGAAGAAAAGTCATCACGCTCTAGCCCACCCTACGATCATGGGCCATGACGGTGGACTACCCGAACAGCCAGGACGTCGGGCGGGCAATCGGCTTGTAGTCGTTGATTCGGACGATGCCCTTGATGATGCGGATCAGCGACCAAAAGAACCACCAGAAAACTGATCTCATCGAACTTCGTCGCCCTCAACTGCCTAACGCGTCTGCGCCGGTTCGATCCCGAGATGATCGCGTAAGGTCGGGCCCGCATAGTCCGTGCGGTAGAGCCCGCGCCGCTGCAGCTCCGGCACCACTTTATCGACGAAATCGTCGAACGCGCCGGGGAAATAGGCCGGCATGATGATGAAGCCGTCTGCGCGCCCGCCGGTGAACCACTCTTCGAGAATATCGGCGATGCGCGCGGGCGTGCCGCTGATCACCCAATGGCCGCGCGCCGCCGCGGTCAGGTTATAAAGATCGCGCAACGTCATCTTCTCGCGCCGCGCCATCGCCAGCAGCGTCGAGGAGAACGACGAGCCGCCCTCGGTGTTCACCGGCAAATCCGGGACCGGCGCGTCGAGCTCATAGCCCGAGATGTCGTGCCCGATGCGCCCGGAGACGAGGGTGAGCGCGTTGGTGGGCGTAAGCCAGCTTTGCAGGCGATCGAGCTGCTCCTTCGCCTGCGCGTCGGTCTCGCCGATGATCGGCATCACGCCGGGCAGGATCGTTACCGCCTCGGGCGCCCGGCCGTGCTTGGCCACGCGCGCTTTGAGGCCGTCGTAGGCCGCCTTCGCGTCCGCTTGATCGCCGCTCACCAGCGAGAACACGACGTCGGCGGTGCGGGCCGAAAGCTCCTGCCCCGGCACCGAGCCGCCGGCCTGGATGATGAGCGGATCGCCGTGCGGGCAGCGCTCGATGTTAAGCGGCCCTTTGACCGAGAAGAAGCGCCCCTTGTGGTCGAGCGGGCGCACTTTCTCCTTGTCGATGAAGACGCCGCTTGCCTTGTCGGCGACGAAGGCGCCGGGCTGCCACGTGTTCCACAGGCCCTTGACCACGTCGACGAACTCGTTGGCGATCTCATAGCGCAGGTCGTGCGCGTTGAGGTGCTGCTGGCCGAAGTTGAGCGCCGCCTTATCGCGCGAGGTGGTGACGACGTTCCAAGCCACGCGTCCGCCGCTGATATGCTGCAGCGTCGCGAAGCTGCGCGCGACATTGTAGGGCTCGCTGAAGCTCGTCGACACGGTCGCGCCGAGACCGACGTGCTTCGTCACAATGCTCAAGGCGGCGATCAGGGTGGTGGGCTCGAACCGCGTGATGAACGACGGGAGATCGCCCGGATCCATCGCGAGCGAATCGGCGATGAAAAACAGGTCGAATTTGCCGCGTTCGGCGATCTGCGCGCCGGCGGCCGCGACGGGCCAGCTGGAATTGCTCACCCAGGCGCCGTCGTAGCGCCAGCCGGCCGAGTGGTTTCCGGCGCCGATCCAGAACACGCCGAGGTGCATCTGACGCTTTGACGGGGCCAACATGGTCTAGCTCCTCGGCCGCGGGGCCGGGTCTCGGCCCGCGCGCGGCGCTTCGCGCCTTTGTAACATTTCCGCCGGCAATCCCCTATGCCGTTATCGCGGCGCGGGCTTGCCATTCCGGCGGGCGGTCGTGTCGCAGTTTTCATTGTGACGCCAAAAGCTCGATACGCTTCCGTATCGTAGCGCGCATTTCGGTGTCATCGATTAGCCGCACAATTTCGTCGAAGTCCATAAGCTACAAAGTCCATAAGCTAATCAGTGAGGCCGGCGGCCATGGACGGGGTCACCCGGTGCGCCTTATGCGTCCTAATTCAGTTGTACCAAACGGTATACAGCGCGACCATGTAGATGCGGTTTTCGATCTTCTTGCTGTAGCCGGTCATCAGCCACGTAAACCTGCGTATTTGCATCCGCATATTGAGATGTGCCGCTCAACGTGTGACGTGCTGATGTGTGCGGGGTCGGGCGATCCGTGGACCGGATACTTTTCGCAGCCCGTGCAATCAGCTTGCTATCGGCCTCGATGCCGGTCCACGTCCACGTATCGGCTACGGCGAGGTCTTGGCGCTTGGCCTTTTCGACGTTCTTTTGCTTGGCGTAAGTGAAGGACCAAATTTCGTCGCACTGGACCCGCTTCGCTTTTACGTTCCGGACTTCTCGTTATGGAACTCGGCGCAAACCCGGCCGGCATCAATGAGCAATTTCGTGACGGTGTTTATCGAGACATCGCACACCCGGGAAATCGACCGCATGGAGGAACCCTCGCAGAGCATAGCGAGGTACGCACGCGGGTTTCCAAGGGGAGCTTGTTCATGCTCCGCATGATATGAACTTTTTTGCTTAGCGCCAAGAAAAAAGTTCAGGAAGTCGTTCGCGGCCTTAACTGCAGCGGCACAACGGTTTGTGCCAGGAAGCCAGTCTCGGCCGCGCAAATGCTTTCCACGTCTTCGGGGTTCAGGTTCAAGGAATCCAAGATGTCCGCACGCGTCCGAACGCCATTTTGAACCAGCATTTTGAGCGCCGCGAATAGGAGCGTCGGTTTTTCCACGGCAAAGGTCCTATCAAGCGGCTCTTCTTTCCTCATTCCGCGCGCACTCAATTGACGCCAAAGATATTCCACTTGGCTTTTGCTTAAAATCGCCAAGTCTCTGGATCGGTAGATCATGGCAGCTACCGAGACGCGCCATCGCTCCTTCAGCTTCAAAAAATAGTGAACTGAAGTCGAGATTACCTCCCGAGCAAACGTAGCGCGAGGCAAGAGAAAGGCGGCTGCAAAATAATTGGCTTGTCGTTCGAGCTTGTTCAGCGTCTCTGGTGTCACCTCAATCCCGTGGTGGAGGAGAAGGTGCCCCAATTCATGAGCTAAATCGAAATTTTCTCGCGGGAGGCTGTTCTTATCCGCCGAACAGAGAATGAAAGGGCGGCCGCCCTGCCAGCGCGAAACGGCGTCCATATCTTCACATTCGACTTTTTCGCGAAGGAGGATCACGCCGTTTGCTTCAAGAACCGCCGCAAGGTTGAAAATCGGCCCACGCCCCAACGACCAATCGTCTCGAACAATTCCGGTTATGCGTTCAAGTTGCTCGTCGTTCCCGGTCTCAAAGTCCCAATCCACGGCCGGTAAGTTGATGGTTGGAAGATCGATGAATTGTTCGAGATAGTGGACCACATCCCACGCCCACTCGAGACGGCGCGTTACGCGCAATCGATCAGGGCGCGTCATCCGCTTAAGACTTCTCCAAAACGGCGTGCCAAAATCTTCGACGGCGCGCTTTCGAGCATCGGTAAAGAACCCAGGCGGCTGCGCTGTTACGCCGATAATAGCCGACATGGTTTGCGCGCTTGGAGTCGTCTGCCCTATCTCAAATTGCCCGACGGCTTGCCGAGAAATTCCAATCTTCTCGGCAAATTCCTCTGCCGTTAAGCCGCGCGCTTCGCGGGCCTCCCGAATCCTTTCCGGGACGATCCGCGCTATTGGCGCGTCGTCCCTATTCGCCTCTCTCCCCATAGATTAACCCTTTTTATTAGTGTCCTTCCGGCCGCTCTTCTTGCGCTCGATCTCCTCTTCGACGGCTCGTTTGAATTTTAGTTTTTCCGTTGGGTCCAATTTTTTTGGAGGCCCCGGATCAATCGGAGAGCCTTTGGACATCGCGAGACGCAATATGTCGAAGTGTGCAAGGAACTTGTTTTTCTTCGGCAGCGGCATGCCCCAACACACGTGAGTAAGGGCGCCTATTTGCGTAGCGTTGAACATTAGCCAAGCATAAGCTTTCTCAATGTCCTTCTCGACTAGCACGATCCGAACGACTTTAGGATCGTCGAACAAAGTCGGTTCATTGGTTACGCGGCTGTCTTGTCGGATGGGCGCGTCTTTAGGGAACGCGCCGGAGCTTTCAGTGCGGACCACATGTGCTTCAAATGCACCCGACTTGATGAGTAGGAGATGCGAACTGCCGATCTTATTAGAAATCTCGCTTGCACTGAACGGCAGCTCGCCGTCATTGCATGCCTGCCCTAGTCGCCACATAGCGGCGGCCCGGCGCAGATTGCCTTGCAGGTCGTCGCCGATTTCGTTTATCAACCAAGGCGTGTTACGTCGAAGGTCATCGGCAAGCGCCACCGCAAGGGTGACGTTGCGAATGACCGTTGCGTCGGTTTTCTCCGGAAAAGCGCTTCGCAGGTACTGGTCGAAGTCAATAGACATTTCAACCACCCGTATTTAACGCATTTAGTTGCGAAAGCATATTGCTGAAATGGCCGATCTGTGTCAAGTGAATTACGGCCGTATCCGCCGAAAGAGGTTAAGCAATTGCCAAAAGAGGGAACGAATGATGTTGACAGTTGTTAACAGATTGCTAAATAGTGGGTGCGAGGATGGCTAAGAGGCCCCGGCACCCCTCGAAGGAAGTTGAGGATGCTGTCGCGGACGCCGAGTCGAGGGGGTGGACTTGGCGCAAGCAGGGCCATTGGGGACGTCTATACTGCCCTCATGCCGACCGTGACGGCTGCCAAGTCGGAGTGAGTGGGACGCCGAAAAACGCCGGAAACCACGCTAAGCAGGTCGCGAGAGCCGTTGACCGCTGCCCACATGGAAAGGAGGACAACAATGACAACGTTTGAGTTCAGCATCATTGCCTCCGGTCTAGACCCGCAGGCTGATGACTTCGAGACCCGGTTCTATAACGCGGGTTGCGATGATGCGACCGTTTCCTTCCAAAAGGGCCACATCATCGTGGACTTCGCCCGAGAGGCGGACTCCATCGGAGAGGCCATTTGTTCGGCCGTGGAGTGCGTTCAAAAGGCTGGTGCTCGCGTGGATCGGGTCGAGCCTGATCCGTTGGTAAGCTTGGCCGAGATCGCGGCGCGCTCCCATCTCACGCGGGCCGCGGTCAGCCTGTACGCGAAGGGTGAGCGTAACGCTGACTTTCCCGCGCCTGTCGTTCGCGTTACCTCGCCAACATCGCTTTACGACTGGGCCGAAGTCGCCACATGGCTCTTTCACCATGAAAAAATCTCGCGTGAGGAAGCCTTGGAAGCAGAGGCCGTCAAGGCCGTGAATGAAGCAATTGCTGGCCAAGATCCAGAATTGCGTGAGGCAGTGCGCAAACGGCTAGAGAGCCGAGAAAAAGAGCTTGAAGCAGCCTAGTTGCGCCAGCGTGCCTTGGCCGCCTTCTTAGCAATCTCCCGTCGCCGCCGGGCCGACATCCCGCCGCGCGCGCCATTGTGCCCTTCCGACCGAGCGCCACGGCTGCGGGGGGCCTTGCCCTGATCGGCCGGGGCCGGGCCGTAGTCCTCCGGCTTCTCGCCGTCGCGATTCGCATAATCTTGACGGCGGCGCCGATCACGTCGGCCGGTCGGCGCTTGCCGCGGGGACCTCGGGGCATACGCGCTTTCCTCAAGTGGGTTACTTTAGCTCATCATGGCTGCCGGGACGCGTAATGCTTACCGGTAAGCTTCGCAAGGGAGAGACGCATGTGGCTGCATCGCACGACTACCCCGTCCGAAGTAAGTAAAAGTTCCGACTCCTTTCAGGTTAATCGTCGCCGCGGGACTGTAATGATTCCTTTCTCGGGATTCGGGGGCGGGCCAAAACACGCATCAGATTTCGAAGTCGAAGTACATTGGACGGACGTGCAAAGCATTGTCGATGGACTCTGTGAACTCCCGCAACCGGAAGCCATTGCCATTCGAGAGGCGTTGAAGCTCGCGGCTGCCGCAAAGGAACTCGGATGGCAAGAGCCTAGTTAGTTTTGCCACGAGTGGACTGAGACACGACGCGGCGGGCCATGATTTCGACATGTTCCCGGTCCGTCTTCGCCTAGTGTGGCGGTTCAGAAGTCCGCATCATTCTTGCAGCGAGTCCGAGATGCGGACTTCTGAACCAAAGCCACACTAGATCAATAACTTGCTAGTGCCCTTCGATTCCGAAGTTCGCAAACGAACGTGCCGCAAAATGATGCGAACTTCGGGAAGGACCATGACCAGGGCGCAGTTAGAGGCGCGTTCGCGCCGGTTCCTGCTGGGCTTGCGCGAAACGCATAAACGCCAGTTGCGCGACCAGCGCGAGATCGCGCGGCTTAACCGTCTGCTCGAGCCCGGCGAAAGGATCGCGCCCGACCTGGAGCGCCGGCGCTTCATCGCGCACAGCATCGCGCTTACCGCGCCGGCGGCGCTCCAGAACGCGCGGCTCGAGGAATTATTGCAAATCATGGAACGCGTGCGGGATTTGGCCCTGCGCTCGGCGAAAAAGCAAACGCTGCACTAAAGACGTGCGAAGGCCAGCAAAAAATTAGAGCGGGATGACGCGTCATCCCTCTCTGGGGGCAGCCGCTCCCGCCCCGGCGGGCTCAGGCGCCCTTGTTGAACCCGAACGGGAGCGCACCCGGTGAAGAAGTTGCGAGTTTCTGCGCGGCGGCCGCGATTTGTCTCGCCTGTTCCGTGACTCTTTCCATTTGCCGCCGCGAATGCCGCGTCGACGTCTCGATCAGTTCCGGGATCGAGCGCGCCATCATGATGTCCTGCACGTATTCGAACGCGCCGTTGATGTTGTCCTGGGCGGCCGCGAGAATCGTGATCTGGTACTCGCGAAACCCCTCGGTTGCTTGTGACGTGGTTTCCTGGACCTGCTCCACCGTCTCGTGGGCAGCCTTTTTCGTCCTCCTCGCGGTATTATCATCCATGATGTTTTTTCCTGCTTGGCCGCTGCGGGCCGCGTGGCCTTGAAGGACAACGTGCCCGATCCCGCAGGGTTGCATTTACCCCTCGCCCTTGTGGGGAGGAGTGCCCCCGCGAAGGCGACGCGAAGGCGGGGGTCGCCCTCCGAAGCGCGGAGCGGAAGGAGGGCGGGGTGGGGGTCCGCATCACCGGCGTGCGCGCGCAATGTCCCTCAGTGAGCAGAGCAGGTTCTGATGAAACCGATCGCCTTGCCGCCGGCGCCGCCGGGCTCCGAGCCCGCGGCGCAATTCGCCTGGATCCGCGCCTGCCTGCTCACGATCGAGCGCGCCTCGCAGGAAGAGCCGGCGCAGATTTTCGACAGTTACTCCGCCGATGCGGCCCCGCCTGCAACGCGGCAGCTCCTGGTCACGACGCCGACCACGCAAAATCTCGCCAACGTCCTTGCCACCCTGATCGCCGACGTGCGCGCGCGCGGCGTCAAGCGCACCGCCCCGACGTGAGTCAGTGATCAGTAATCAGTGACCAGTGACCAGGACCAATTACTGATCACTGATCACTGATTACTGACGCCCGCCCGCGCCGATCTCGGTCAGGGTGATCAGGTTGCGCTCGCCGTTGAGTGCGGCGCGGATGATCCGGCGGGCCACCGCCTCGACCAGGGCGTCATTGCGGTCGTACAGCCGGAGCTTGGCGAGCGCCGCGTCTAACGCCTCGCCCATCACCCTCAACTGGTCGGCGTCGAAGGAGGCGTCCTGTCCCAAAAAGTTGCGGATCGGCATCCATTCCCCCGAGATCGTACCGCGCAGGCGTGACCCCATCCGCTGTTACCGCTTGGCGCGAAAGGCCGCATTAAAATTTCACATAGTCATGACAGTTTTGCGGAACTTGACGGCCGCAGTCGCCGATAGCATGTTCGGCGCCCGTCGCTTTCACATCACGAGCGAACTCATGCCGGTAGCGTCCGCGTCGCGCAGCGTGCCCTGCGAGGAGTGCCCGTTCCGCTCCTTCCACAACGTGTTTCGCGACTTCACCCGTGACGAGCTGGATTTCGTATCCCGCTTCAAGGCCGGGGAGCTGCGCGTCGAACGCGGCACCACTTTCCTGGCGCAAGAGAGCACGAGCGAGCATCTGTTCACGGTGCTGGGCGGCTGGGCCTTCCGTTATAAAATGCTGCCCGACGGGCGCAGGCAAATACTCAACTACGCGCTGCCGGGCGATTTCGTCGGCCTTCAGGCTTCCGTTCTCAACCAGATGGAACACTCGGTC
Source organism: Hyphomicrobiales bacterium (assembly GCA_019243195.1). GTDB lineage: Bacteria > Pseudomonadota > Alphaproteobacteria > Rhizobiales > Xanthobacteraceae > AP-16. The sequence goes on along the minus strand of JAFAUQ010000100.1, from coordinate 7,084 downwards.
GAGGCGCTGAGCGACATGGTGCTCTGCATTTTCCCCCGCGCCAAGCTGTGGGAGCTTCATCGCGGGCACCCGACGCTGGCCTTCGATCTCACTTGGCTCGCCGCCCGCGAGGAGCAGATCATCGACGAGAACCTGCTCAGCGTCGGCCGGCGCAGCGCGCTCGAGCGGATCGCCTATCTGCTGCTCCACCTTTTTACCCGAGCCAAACAGCTCGGCCTCGGCAAGGGGGACACGTTTCAATTCCCGCTCACCCAGCAGCACGTCGCCGATACGCTCGGCATGTCGCTGGTGCATGCGAACAAGACCTTTCAGCGGTTGCGCCGCGCCAACGTCGTGCGCTGGGACAAGAACCGGGTTGAGATTCTCGACGGCGCCGCGCTGGCCCAAATCGCGCAGTACGACGTTCGCGAGCCGCTCCAGCGTCCGTTCATTTGAGCGCGCCGCCGCCGCCCGGCGGTATCATCCTGCACCGCCCGCGGCGCAACTTTCTGCGCTCCGGCAAGTTGATGACCAGCATCGGCATTTGCGAGGACAGCATGCGGCGCATGCCATCGAAGCCGGCGCCTGAGCCGGCGTCGCAATACCATCCCTTGCCGGGTCTCCCCGCGGCGGAGCATCTGCGCCGGTTCGCATCCGCGTGCCGCGACCTCGCCGAGCGGGAAAGCGACCCGGCGCGACAAGCGCTGTTCCGCGAGATGGAGAGCGCCTGGGAGGCGATCGCGGCGCAGATCGAGCGCACCGACGATTTGTTGGGCAAGATGCGCGCGAGCCGATGTCAGCTCAATTGAGCCTTTTAGCGGCCAACGGGTTTGATTACGCCTTGACCGCCGCCGCTTCCGCGATAAAATCGTTAAAGCATAAGGTGATACACGTCCTGGCTTCGGCGCGGACACAAGCCGGGGTTGTCGCTATCGGGGGAGATCCACCATGCGATGTTTGTTGGTTGCTGCAGCCATGCTTTGGAGCGTCGCTGCCGCCTCTGCGGCTGATCCAGTGGGAACGTACGGCGTCGAGGGCAATTACCTCAGCGGGAAGGCATACTCGGGGACCGTGACCGTCACGAAAACAGGCGAGACCTATAAAGTCGTTTGGGACCTCGTCGGCGGCTACACTTTCACCGGCACCGCAATCGGCAATGGAGACTTTCTGGCCATCTCGTATGTCTACGACAACGGCACCGGCTTGGCGCTCGTGGCCGCCGACGGCGGCAATTGGCACAGCATATGGGCCCCTGGCGGCGGGACCAAGATCGGAAAGGAGACCTGGAAGCGCCACTAAAGCGTGACGCCTAGAAATCCTTCGGCAGCAGTTCGTTCGTCTCGGTCTTGAAGAGGAAGTGCGCCAGCACCCAACCTTTACTGCTCATCTTGAAATTGAATCGGAAGTAAACAAATCCAAGCTTATCGACATACGCGTAATAGATGATCTTTCGCAGGGCGCCGTTGAGGTCCTCGTCGATCACCTTTTTGCTGAAGTCGAATTTTTTATCCTTGAAAATCTGCAATGCCGTCTGCATCGAGGAAAGCGCGCCCGGCTGACCGACCGTGTCGATAACGGTCTTTGCGGCCTCGTCGATGTCGCCGTTCGCAAGCGTCTGGACCACGTCTGCGGCAAATTTTTCCGGATCGTCGACCGGCTTGAAGTTCTGGGCCAGCACGGGCGAAAGCGATGCGAGCAGGAAGGCAAACGCCAGCGGCAGGAGATTGCGCATGCTTTCGATCCTTTCGTTCCCTTGCCTGAGGGCATGTAGCACGTGATGTGCCGGCGGCCCCTGCGGCATTCGCGGCGGGAGCGTCGGGTTTGCGGCCCGCGCGCGCATTGACTCGCATGCGCCGCCGCCACAATAGTTTGGCGGTGGTGCGGGGGCTTTGTGACGATGGGAGCGATTAATGACAATCAGCTCGGGTAGTTTTCCTCCCGTCTCGCTCCCCGAGGCCTCATCCGCCAGTGTCCAGCTCGCGACCTTCACCGACACCAATACCAGCGACACCGCGGCCGATTTTTCCGCCATCATCGGCTGGGGCGACACCACCGCCTCGACCGGCACCGTCACCGGCGGCAACGGCACCTTCACGGTGTCCGGTTCGCACGCCTACGCGGACGAGCGCGCCTTCGCGGCGAGCGTGACGCTCACGGATCCCTCGCAAACCACGCACTACTTCACCGAGCTGGGCACGATCACCGTCACCGACGCCGACGCTCTGACGGCGCAGGCCACGACGATCGTCGCCCCCGTGGGCGCGAGCTTCAACGCCAACCTCGCGACCTTCGGCGACACCAACACCGCCAACGCGGCGGGCGACTTCACCGCCACCATCGACTGGGGCGACGCCATCGTCTCGGCCGGCACGGTATCGAGCGCGAACGGCGCCTTCACGGTGAGCGGCACGCACACCTACGCCTCCCCCGGCGCCTACCCGGTCCAGGTGACCTTGTCGGACGATCCCCCGAGCACCGCCACCGCGCAGGCGACCACCACGGCCGAAGTGGACACGATCCAGGTCACCTCGAACGTCGGGCCGGTGGACGAGGGCGTCATCACCAACGGCGTCATCGGCACGATCCAGGATTCCGCCCCCGGTGTTTCCGCCGGCGATTTCACCGCCACGGTCGATTGGGGCGACGGAACGACGGAAAGCGCCAGCGTGACGGGCTCGGCCGGGTCGTTCCAGATCAGCACGCCGCAAAGCACGCATTTCTACGCCGACGAAGCCACCGACACGGCGACGATCACCGTCGGCGATCCGGCCGGCAACACCGTCGGGTCTGCCAGCAACCAGGTCACGATCAACGAAGGCGACGTGTTATCCGGGCACAGCACGCCCTTCGAGGTGCAGGTCGGAGAGACCTTCAGCCGCCCGCTCGTCACGTTCACCGACACCGACACCGCCAACGACAACCCCGCCGACTTCACGGTCTCGATCGACTGGGACGACGGAACACCGGTCACGGCCGGCACGATAACCGGCGGCAACGGCGCGTTCACCGTGAGCGGCTCGCACACCTTCGCGGCGGGCGGGCAATACGAGGTGCATGTCTTCAACATCACGGATGATACGCCCGGCACGGCGGTGTCTGGCGACATCGTCACGGTCAACGTGAATGCGTTTCCCTTCGACCTCAACGGCGACGCCGTTTCCGACTTCGTGTTCCAGAATAACGGCGCCGTCACGCCATCGGCGGCCGGCACGCCGCAGGTTTGGCTGTGGAACGGGACCGCGGTCACCAGCCAGGTGACTTTCCCCGATCCGGGCGCGAGCTGGCACGTCGTCGCCAGCCGCGACCTCAATGGCGACGGGACCGCCGACCTCGTGTGGCAGGACGCCGGCGGCACGCCGGGCATCTGGCTGATGAACGGCACGACGCCGATTGCCGAGGTCGGCCTCGGCAATCCGGGGCCGTCCTGGCACCTCGTCGCGGCCGGCGACGCGAAGGGCGATGTGAACAACGTCGGCAAAGCCGACCTGATCTGGCAGAGCACCGACGGCACGCTCGGCGTCTGGCTGATGAACGGCACCAAGGTGCTGACCGAAGCCGGCCTCGCCAATCCCGGGCCGAATTGGCAAGTCGTCGGCGCCGCCGACTACAACGGCGACGGCAACGACGACATTCTGCTGCAGGACAAGAACACCGGAAACCTGATGGTCGACCTGATGAACGGGACGGCCATCGGCTCGACGACGACGATCGCGGTCGGCGACCCGTCGTGGCACGCCGTGAGCACCGGCACGTTCAACGGCCAGGCCGAGATCGCCTGGCAGAACAGCAACGGTGCGGTCGGTCTCTGGCTGATGAACGGAACGGCGCCGGTCGCCGAGGCGGGGCTGGGAAGTCCGGGAGCGGGATGGCAGCTCGTCTCCGTCGATCACTTCACGGCGACGAACGGTCAGGCCGACCTTCTGTTCCAGAACACCAACGGCGCGGCCATGCTGTGGGAGATGAACGGCACCAGCATCGCCGCCACCGTCAACCTGCCCAATCCGGGCGCCGGATGGCAGTCGGTGAACGGCCATCCGTTCGCGGTCGGGTGAAGGAGGGCAGGGCGGCGCCGGTAATCGGCAATCAATCAGTAATCAGATGAAACACCGATTCTCTGATTCACTGATTCACTAACTCTTGATCCACTCCCACTAACCCCTCCCCACAACTGGGCATCCTACGGCGCTTCGCTGCCGCCGGCCAACGCGGCGGAGCCACAAATATTTGTTTTCTGGTTTTCCTCTTTCGATTGAAAAGATGCGACGGCAGACCGACACGCTGCCAAACACCCCGCTATCCCGGCGGTAAAATATTGCGCCCAACAAACGACATAAGTCTTTTGACATCCCAAATCTGAGGGGAGCGCAAAGAACTGTTGCGACCTTTTGCCGGCCGTTCGATGCTACCGCCGTCTTTGTTTAGTTTCAGGCTAAAAGGCCCATCGCTCTTCGGACCGCGATGATGCAATGAAAATGCAATTGTAGAAATCGCCGGCCCGCCGGCGGCCACTGCCGGTTGAGGCGATCACCACTCCCGCAAATGCGAGCCTGTTTGTCATGGCGGTCGGGCCCCGCGAGGGCGCTTGACCGCGGCAGCGGCGCCACGCGCGGCTTCCAAGGAGGCGTCTTTCGATGGCAGTGTCCTTCACGACTTTGTTCAGCTTCAACGAGACCGGTGCCTGGCTTCCTTCGGCCGGGTTTATTGCTGACGCGAACGGCAATCTGTTCAGCACGACGAGACAAGAAGGCACTGGCACAGCGTTCGGCACGGTTTTCGAGATCGCAAAAACCGCCACCGGATACGCGAGCAGCCCAACGATCCTCGCCACCTTCGACGGCGTCGACGGCCAAAGCCCGGTGGCTGGCCTTATTGCCGACGCGAATGGTGATCTGTTTGGCACGGCCGAGGGGGGCGGCAGTTGGGGGTTCGGCACGGTTTTCGAGATCGCAAAAACCGCCACCGGCTATGCGAGCAGCCCGACCGTTCTCGTCAACTTCACCGGCGCCGACGGCCAATACCCCCGCGCGGGCCTTCTTGCCGACGCGAACGGCAATCTGTTTGGCACAACGAGCCAAGGCGGCAGTTCAGGGTTCGGCACGGTTTTCGAGATCGCAAAAACCGCTGACGGCTATGCGAGCAGCCCGACCGTTCTCGTCAGCTTCAACGGCGCCGACGGCCGAAACCCCGCCGCGGGCCTTATCGCCGACGCGAACGGCAATCTGTTTGGTACGACGGAGGAGGGCGGCAGTTCAGGGTTCGGCACGGTTTTCGAGATCGCAAAGACCGCTGGCGGCTACGCCAGCAGCCCGACCGTTCTCGTGAACTTCAATCGCACCGACGGCGCGGCGCCCGACGGGGCCCTTCTGGCTGACGCGAACGGCGATCTGTTTGGCACAACGAGCCAAGGCGGCAGTTCAGGGTTCGGCACGGTTTTCGAGCTCGCAAAAACCACTGGCGGCTATGCCAGCAGCCCGACCACCCTCGTCAGCTTCAACTACGCCGCCGACGGCGCTTCACCTCCGGCAGGGCTTATTGCTGACGCCAACGGCAATCTGTTTGGCACGACCATGGTGTTTGGCCCCGCGGGGGGCGGTACGGCTTTCGAAATCCCAAAAACCGCCACCGGCTACGCGAGCAGCCCGACCACCCTCGTCAGCTTCAGCAACACGAACACCACGGACGGCCATCAACCGGCTGCCGGCCTGTTTGCCGACGCGAACGGGAATCTATTGGGCACGACTAACTGGGGTGGCAGTTCCAACGTCGGTACCGCTTTCGAAATCGCCGGCGCGTTCGACGATCTGTTCGTCACGCTGAGCAGCAACAGCCCGCTGCAGGATTCCCCGATCAGCGTGTCGCAGGTGACCGACGCCGGCGCCGTGGTGACGTCGGGCCTCTCCTACCAGTGGCAGGTCAACGGCGTAAACGCGACCGGCACCGGCGCGACCACGGCGACCTACACGCCGGCCGAAGCCGACGAGGGCGGGGCGCTCTCGGTGATCGTGACCTACGCGGGTGACGGCGACAGCACCACGGCGACGGCGGCGAATGCGGTTGCCGAGAGCCCGACCGAGAACGCCTCGTTCACGGTCGCCGGGCTCGTCAACGGACATGCAGCGCCGGACCATGCGCTCACCGCGACCGTGACGGAGCCGGATGCGCCCGCGAGCGGCATCACCTACACGTGGCAGGTCGACGGCGTGACCAAGCTCACCGGCGTCGATGCGGCAGGGAACACCTATACGCCCCATGCCGGCGACGCCGGAAAATCGCTCACGCTCTCGGTCTCCTTCACGGACACGCATGGCTTTGCCGAGAGCGGCACCGGCCCGGTCGGCAGCGTCGCATCGGCCACCCCCTACGACCTCAACGGCGATGGCATCTCCGACCTCGTGTTCCAGAACAATGGAACGCCCGGCATCTGGCTGTGGAATGGGTCGGCGCCGACGGCGGAAGTCGCCCTGACCAATCCCGGCGCATCCTGGCACATCGTCGCCAGCCGCGACGTCAACGGCGACGGCAACGCCGACCTCATCTGGCAGAACAGCGACGGCACGCCCGGCGTCTGGCTGATGAACGGGACGACGCCGATTGCACAAACCGGTCTCACCAATCCCGGATCGAGCTGGCATATCGTCGCCGCCGGCGACCTGAACGGCGACGGCAACGCCGACCTCGTCTGGCAGAACACCGATGGCACCCTCGGCGTCTGGGAAATGAACGGCACGACGCCGATCGCGGAAACCGGGCTCGGCAATCCCGGCTCGAACTGGAAGGTGGTCGGGACCGCCGATTACAACGGCGACGGCAACGACGATATTTTGTTGCAGAACTCGACCAACGGAAACCTGCAGATCGATCTCATGAACGGCACGAGCATCGCGTCGACGGTGTCGCTCGCGGTCGGCGATCCGTCGTGGCACGCGGTGAGCACCGGCACGTTCAACGGCGAGGCCGCGATCGCGTGGCAGAACAACAACGGCGCGGTCGGCCTCTGGCTGATGAACGGAACGGCGCCGGCGGCCGAGACCGGGATGTCAAATCCGGGCGCCGGCTGGCAACTCGTCTCGGTCGATCACTTCACGCCGAACGGTCAGCCGGATCT
>JAFAUQ010000150.1 GCA_019243195.1 Hyphomicrobiales bacterium | reverse complement strand
GCGGCAAGAATGAGCGTCGCCTGGACAAAGCCGATCAGCACGTAGGGAAAAATCTTGCCCAGCATGATTTCGAGCGGCGTGATCGGCATCGCCAGCAGGCTCTCCATGGTGCCGCGCTCGCTTTCGCGCGTGACCGAAAGCGCGGTGAAGATCAGCATGGTCATGGTCAGGATGGTGCCGAGCAGCCCGGGCACGATGTTGAGCGAGGTGACGGCGCCGGGGTTGTAGCGCGCGTGGGTGCGCATCTCGAACGCCGGCGCCACGGCATCGGGAATGGCGTAGTCGTGCTGGAGCGCGGTCTGCACCACTTCCGACAGCGCGCCGAGCGCGGTCCCGGCGGCCACCGGATCGGTGGCGTCCGCCGCCACCAGCAGCGCCGGGCGGTCGCCGCGCCGCACGCCGCGTTCGAAATTCGCCGGAATTTCCACGGCGAACAGAACGTCGCCCGCGGTGAGCAGACGGTCGAGTTCCTCGACCGTGTGCACCTCGCGCACGAGCGCGAAGTATTTGGTGTTGCGCATCGCCGCCAGAATCGAGCGGCCAACGTCGCTCTGCTCCTGCAGTAGCACGGCGGTGGGAAGGTTGCGCGGCACGGTGTTGATGGCGTAGCCGAACAGCATGAGCTGAAACACCGGCAAGGTGATCATGGTCGCTAGCGTGATGCGGTCGCGGCGCAGCTGGAGAAATTCCTTGACGATCATGGCGCCGACCCGCCGCCAGAATCCGCCGCGCGTGGGCGTGCGGGCCGGACTCATTGGAGCTGACCGCCGCCGCGATTCATCAGCTCGATGAACACGTCTTCGAGCGTCGGTTTGGAGACGGTCCAGGTCAGGGCCGAATCGTTGCCGTAGCGCCCGATCGTCGCTTCGAGCGCGGCGTGGTCGCGGCCGGAGACGTGCAGCCTGGTGCCGAACGGCGCCACCATGTCGACGCCCGGCGCATGCGCCAGCTCGGTCGCGAGATGCGCAAGGCCTTCGCCGCTGACCATATAGGTGACGAGCGCCGAGCGCTCGATCACCTCGTCGACGGTGCCGTGCACGAGCAGCACGCCGTAGGCGATGTAAGCGATTTCGTGACAGCGCTCCGCCTCGTCCATGTAGTGGGTCGACACGAGCACGGTGAGCCCGTCGGCGGCGAGCGCGTGGATTTCGCTCCAGAACTCGCGCCGCGCTTTCGGGTCGACGCCGGCGGTCGGTTCGTCGAGCAGAAGCAGCTGCGGGTTCGGCAAGGTGCAGGCGCCGAGCGCGAGGCGCTGCTTCCAGCCGCCCGAGAGCGTGCCGGCCAGCTGCTCGGTACGGCCCTCGAGGCCGAGCCGCTCGATCATGGCGCCCACGGCAGCGCGGGCATCTCTCAGCCCATAGAGCCGCGCCACGAACTCAAGGTTCTCGCGCACCGAAAGGTCTTCGTAGAGGCTGAAGCGCTGGGTCATGTAGCCGACGCGGCGCTTGATCTCTTCCGTCTGCGTGCGCAGGTCGAAGCCGAGGCACGTGCCCTGGCCGTCGTCGGGCGTGAGCAGGCCGCACAGCATGCGGATGGTCGTGGTCTTGCCGGAGCCATTGGGGCCGAGGAAGCCGTAGATCGTGCCGCGCCGCACCTGCATGGAGAGATCGCGCACCACCGGCCGGCCGTCGAACCGTTTGGTGAGGCCGTGCACGTCGATTACGACGTCGGGCGTCGTCATCGCGCCGCCTGTTCGGTCGTGAGCAGCACCGTCACCGGCTGGCCGACGCGCAGATTTTCCGGATGCTGCGGCCGCGCCTCGATCAGAAAGACGAGCTTCGCGCGTTCTTCCAGGCTGTAGATCACCGGCGGCGTGTATTCGGCGGTGCGCGAGATGAAACTCACGCGCGCCGTCAGATCGAGCGGACAGCCGTCGCAGCGCACGGTGACGGTGTCGCCGAGCGAAATCTTCGGCAGCGTTGCCTGCGGGACGAAGAACCGGATCTTCACGTTGCCGGGCGGCAGCAGCGCCACCACCGGCCGTCCCGCCGCCACCATCTCGCCCGGCCGGAAGTACACTTGCTGAATCGTCCCGGTCGCGGGGCTCACCACCTTGCGGCGTCCGAGCCGCGTCTTCGCCGAATTGAGCCGCGCCTCGGCTTCGCGCAGTGCCTGCTGGGCATCGTCGTAGGCCTTTTGCGTACCGGCGTTGGTCTTCAGCAAATCGCGCGCGCGCTCCATGGTGCGATGCATGTTGGCGACGGTCGCGGTGATCTGCGCCACGTCGGCCTGCTGCAACTCGTCATCGACGGAGAACAGCGGCACGCCTTGCTCGACCTTGTCGCCTTCGCGCACGGCAAGGGTTTCCACGCGGCCGGGATCGTCTGGACCGACGAACAGCATTTCGGCTTCGACCCAGCCCTGGAAGCCGGTGTTGTCGGCCACGCTGCAGCCGGCGAGCGCAAGCGCAGCGAGCACGATCGCGCAGAGAAGGCGCATTGTCATCCCGGCCTCCGCTCGCCGAACAGGAGATCGAGATGCGCGCGCATCAAGGCCGCCACGTCGAGCGGCTCGAAGCGATCGAACAGGCCGTTCCAGACAATCGCCACGAGACCCGGGGCGACCAGCAACTGGGGGAACCGCGCCAGCGCCTCCGCCGGGATTTCGCCGCGCTCGGCGGCGCGCCGCAGCAGGCCGCGCACCGCGGCGACGACGCGGGAGATCACCTCGCGGTAGTAGAACTCGGCGATCTCCGGGAAGCGCGGGCCCTCGGCGATGATGAGGCGGATCACGTCCTTGCGGCGTGTGCCGTAGATCTCGCGCACGAACATGTCGACGATGCGCTCGGCGACGAGGCGCGCCGGCAGGTCGACCTCGGCAGAGGCTTCGAAGCGCTCGATCAGCGGCCCGATCACCGAGCGGACCAGGTCCTGGAACAGCGCCTCCTTGTCGGGGAAGTAGAGGTAGATCGTGCCCTTGGCGACGCCGGCGCGTTTCGCCACGTCGTCGAGCCGCGCCGCCGCGAACCCGCGCCCGGAAAACTCGTCGAGCGCCGCGGCGAGGATCGCCTCGCGGCGGTCGGGCGCACCCGCGCCGTTGCGGCGCCGGCGTCCCCTGGTTTTCGCCGGGCGCACGGATCGGGAGGCTTTTGGTCGCGCCGCCATGGCGGGCTCGTATGGTGACTGACTGGTCAGTCAGTATACCTTTGACCCGCGCCGATGCAAAGTGCACGACCACGTCATAAGACGCTATTTTACCTCGGCCTCGCTACGCTTGCGGGGAGCTGGTGTTCGGCGGCCCGGCATTCCGCAGGCCGATCAACGGCGGACGTGGACGCGGGGCCGAGCAAGGCGAAATCCGAGCCCCTGCTCTACTGCGCGGAAGCGGGCCGGCCGCCAACATGCGTCCGGTACTGCGACCCCCTGCCGCGAGCAAGCCACGTCTGACCTACGCTACGCTGATCTGCTTCAGTCTGCCGTTTTGTTTCGAGATAGGGAAGCAGCTATATGTCCGAAATTTCCAAATCAGATGCTCCGCTCGGCGTTGGCTTGTGGCTTCGACCTTTGCACGAAGGTTTGGTCGAAGCGGCCGCGGAAGCAACAAAGGATTCGATTAGCCATTCATTTTTGCATTTAATTCCTGCTGCGTTTGCCGGCCCTGCCGGTGCGGCCGCGGCAGCTATTCTGAAGGTTTTATTTTTGACCGTTGAAGAGCGCTCAACGAATCTAGCGCGGCAGCTTAACGTCATTCTGGATGAGCCATTCCTCACCGCTACCCGTACCTTGCATGAAGTCGCTGCAGCGCAAATAAGGTCGCCCGACGAGGTCGAAGAGGTCGGACGTCAACTCAAAAGCGCTTATGATAACCTCAGCAAAGCGTTCAGCTTTGCTCATAGGAACGACCCAACGCGATCCGAGCTCATTCAGATCTACCGCGGAATAACGGCGGCACTGATGCCGGGCGGAGCTCCGTTTGCGAGGATCATAGTAGGCGGTCTTCGATCGGGCGTTCTGGCACGCAGGGCACACGGTGCGCGCCTACAACACGCGGCTCAGAGCATTGATGTCGATACAGCCGTCGAGCAATTGAAATCAGCTACACGCTTCCGGGGAGCATCGAGCCAGCAGATGGATCATTTGGCCGACATAGTCGTCACCAGCTTGAATGCCTCGCATCTTGCATCGGAGAAAACACGATTAATGGAAGATGGCGAACGGCTGTTAACTGAAGCAAATGATATTGAAAAAATATGTGATTTGATAGGTCAATGGACGCGCACTTGATAAATGCGATTGTGCCTTGCGTTTCGTTTCAAAGGAGTTTTGCTGTGCTACAGGAGCTTTCGTGCACGCTCCTGTTCCTCGCGCGAAGCGCTCCGCGCTACTTGGCAGCGATGTAGATCGCAACCATAGCCACTAGCAGGCTGCTGAAAAAGGGGTTTGGCGAGGCTTCCGGAGTGTGATTCCGTGCATGTGTCTGATTCCTTTGGGCTGGGGCATGCGATGCGCGGAGAAGATCAGCGATCGGAAGGGATATTCAGCTACGTGCGGCTGGAACAGC
>JAFAUQ010000185.1 GCA_019243195.1 Hyphomicrobiales bacterium | reverse complement strand
CGGCTCGCGCCGGGTTTTTTGTTGAGAAGACGATTGTGATGACGCGCGACGGATCACCCCAGCAGATCGTTGAACTCCGGGTGCTTGCCCAGATAGGCGGAAACGAACGGGCAGTGGCTGGCGACCTTGAGCCCTTGCGCGCGGGCGAGGTCGAGCGCGCCTTTCACCAATGTCGAGCCGATCCCGCGCCCGCCCAGTTCCGGCGGTACTTCCGTGTGCGTAAACGTGATGAGCCCGGGCCAGGGCCGGTAGTACGCGACGGCAAGGTGGCCATCGACGTCGAGCTCGTACCGATTGAACTGTTCGTTATTGCGTACGTCGCTCATGCGTGCCCTCCGGCGCCGTTGATCGCGCGCCACACGCGCTCGGGCGTCGCCGGCATTTCGATGTGGCGCACCCCGAAGGCCGAAAGCGCGTCGATGACCGCGTTGGCGACCGCCGGCATGGCGCCGACCGAGCCGGCTTCGCCCGCGCCCTTGACGCCGAGCGGATTGGTCGCGGTCGGCACCGGGTTCGCGTCGGTTGCGATCGCGCACAGATCGCCGGCGCGCGGCATGGCGTAGTCCATGAACGAGCCGGTGAGCAATTGCCCTTCCGCGTCCCAGCGGATGTCCTCGAGCAGGATCTGCCCGGCGCCCTGCGCGACGCCCCCGTGGATCTGCCCGTGCAGCAGCAGCGGATTGAGCACCGTGCCGACGTCGTCGACCACGCTGTAACGCACGATGTCGACCTTGCCGGTGTCGGGATCGATCTCGACTTCGCACACGTGGGTGCCGTTGGGAAAATTCTCGACCGGCGCATTGTAGACCGCGGTGGCGATCAGGCCTGCCTCCATGCCTTTCGGCAGCCGCGCAGGGTTGGCGGCGTCCTTTGCCACCTCCTTGATCGTCGTTGTGCGGTTCGTGCCCGCGGCCGAGAACACGCCGTCGGCAAACTTCACGTCGTCGAGCGCGACGCCGAGCCGGTGCGCGGCGATGCGCGTTGCCTTGTCGATGATCTTCTCGCTCGCGCGCAGGAATGCAGAGCCCGCAAGGGTTGCCGAGCGCGAGCCGCCGGTGCCCTCGCCGTAGAACAGCTGGTCGGTGTCGCCCTGCAGATAGTGAACCTCGGCGGGATCGAGCCCGAGCCGGTCGCACACGATTTGTTTGAACACCGTCTCATGGCCCTGGCCCTGGCTCACGCTGCCGGAGAACAGGCTGACGGCGCCGGAGCGATCGAACCGGATTTCCGCGCCCTCGACGCTCGCCGCCGCGGCGCGCTCGATCGTGTTCGAGAGGCCGATGCCGCGCAGCTTGCCGCGCTTCTTCGCCTCGGCGCGGCGCCCGGCAAAGCCCGCGTAGTCGGCGAGCTTGAGCGCCATGTCCATGCCTTTCTCGAACTCGCCGCTGTCGTAGGTGAAGGTGAGGGCGGTCTTGAATGGCAGCGCCTCGGGCGGAATGCAGTTGCGCCGCCGCAGCTCCGCCGGGTCGATGCCCAACTCGTCGGCGGCGAGATCGACGATGCGCTCGATCACGTAAGCGGCTTCAGGACGGCCGTTGCCGCGATAGGGCCGCACGGGGTTGGTATTGGTGAACACCGCGGTGATCTCGGCATGCATCGCGGGCGTGCGATAGACCCCGGCAAGCGTGCCGGCGTTGAAGATGCAGGCATGCATGCCGACCTGCAAATAGGCGCCGGCGGCGGCGAGCGTCTTCACCCGGAAGCCGAGGAAATTTCCGTCGCGGTCGAGCGCCAGCTCGGCGTCGCTGACATTGTCGCGGCCCTGCGGATCGCCGAGGAAAGCTTCCGAGCGCGTGCTCATCCATTTGACCGGCCGGCCGATAGTCTTCGACGCGAGCAGCACGAGGACGGATTCGTTGAACACCGGCGATTTCATGCCGAAGCTGCCGCCGATATCGCCGGCGACGACGCGCAGCTTGCTCTCCGGAATTTTGAGTATCTTCGCGACTTCCGAGCGGATCGGGTGCGCGCGCTGCAAGCCGGTGTAGAGCGTGAAGCGGCCGTCCGCGACGTTGTAATCGCCGACCGCTCCGCGCGGCTCCATGGTGGCGGCGGTGATGCGGTTGATGACGAAGCGGTGGCGCACCACCTTGTCGGCGCGGGAGAAGGCGGCGTCGGTTGCCGCCTTATCGCCGAACTCGGCGACGAAGCAGATGTTATCCGGGCAGTCGTCCCATACGCGCGGCGCGCTCGGGCTCACCGCGTCCGCGGTCGAAGTGTTGGCCGGCAGCGGCTCGTAATCGACCTCGATCAGCTCGGCGGCGTCCATCGCCTGGCGTTGCGTCTCCGCCACCACGAAGGCGATCGGATCGCCGACGTAGCGCACGCGGTCAGTCGCGAGCGCCGGGTATTTCGGCCGGTACATGGGCGAGCCGTCGCGGCGCTTGAGCCCGCCCGGCACCGGCAGGTCGGCAAAGCCCGACGCCGCCCAATCGGCCCCGGTGAGGACCGCGAGCACGCCGGGCGCGGCCTTCGCCTTCGCTGTATCGAACGCGCGGATGCGGGCATGCGCGTGCGGCGAGCGCAGCATGACGGCATGCGCCGCGCCGGGCAGCGCCACGTCGTCGATATAGCGGCCGCCGCCGCGAATGAGCCGCGGATCCTCGAACCGGGGCACCCCTTGCCCGATGGCGAATTCACCCATGGACGCCCTCAATTGGGGAAGAGCTGAATAGTGAGTAGCGAGTAGTGAGTGGTGAATCAATCCGAACCCACGCGCGTCCACGCGCACCATTCACCACTCACTATTCACCACTCACTACTGACTGTATCGTGTTTCCCCGATGCCACGTGCAGCCGCGGCCCGCGTGAAACCCACAAAGGAGACATCTGATGAGGAGGACCACGATCGCGCTCGCGTTCGCGCTGGCGCTGGCGCCGGCTGCCGCCTCGGCGCAATCGCTCGAGAAGAAAAATTACAATTACAGCGAATGGACCAAGGGCCTGTTCTCGGAAGCCGTGACGGTCACCTTGCCGGGTGCCAAGATGATTTTCCTCGCCGGCGTCGGCGCCGAGGACGAGGGCCCGACCCGCGGCGTCATCCGGCACCTTGGCGACCTCATGGGGCAGTGCCGCTACGCCTACGACAAAATCAAGCGCGTGCTCGAGAAGAACGGGGCGACGCTTGCCGACACGGTGAAGATCGTCACTTACGTCACCGACATCCGTCACCAGATGGACGCGGGCAAATGCCGCGGCGAGGCCTTCGCCGGCATGCCGCTGCCGGTGCACACCTTCCTCAACATCAATCAGCTCGCCTGGCCGGGCATGCTGGTCGAGGTCGACGTGACGGCGGTGGTGGGGAATAAATAGTTGCTCGTCATTGCGAGCGAAGCGAAGCAATCCAGGGCAGCCGTACGGTGCCTGCGGTCCTGGATTGCTTCGTCGGCCTTCGGCCTCCTCGCAATGACAACGCTACTGCTTCGGGGGCTCGGAGAGGTCGAGCGGCGGCGGTGCGTCGGGCATCGGGAGATCGAGCTTGGCCGGCGCCTCGGTGGTGGCGGGCTCGATCCAGTAGGTAACCGACCCGGGCCAGAAGATCACGATCGCGACCAGAATCACCATGCTGGCGATCCACGGGATCGCGCCCATGTAGATGTCGGAGGTTTTGACCGTTCTGGGCGCTATTCCCCGCAAATAGAACAGGGCAAAGCCGAACGGCGGGTGCATGAAACTCGTCTGGATGTTGGCGCAGATCAAGACGCCGAACCACACGAGGTCGATGTTGAGCTTGACCGCGGCCGGCGCGAGCAGCGGAATGATGATGAAGGCGATCTCGAAGAAATCGAGGAAGAACGCGATCACGAAGATGAAGGCGTTGACGAAGATCAGGAAGCCGACCGCCCCGCCGGGCAGCGAGGTGAGCATGTCCTCGATCCACACCTTCCCGCCCACGCCCTGGAACACCAGGCTGAAGGTGCGCGCGCCGATCAG
>JAFAUQ010000146.1 GCA_019243195.1 Hyphomicrobiales bacterium | reverse complement strand
CATACAACCTCATTCGCATCCCCAAAATTCTGGCGGCGATAGCGTGAGTCTGCCTGGAGCGTAAAAAATGAAGAAAGATGCTCATCGAGGCCGTGTGCGCAGCCGCGTAAACGATCCAGCGATCGACTCGTCGCCGCGCACATCACGAAAATCGGCCTCCAAAGCTGGTTTTTCAGCAGCCTGCTAGTGCCGCGAACCCGAAGTTCGCACCACAATTGCCGCAAGCTCGATTGCGAACTTCGGGTTCAAAGCGGCCTAGAATCATAGAGTTGCAAGTGTCCTACGATTCCGAAGTTCGCCTCGCGGCGTGCGGCAATCTCCGGCGAACTTCGGAATCGGGACACTTGCGGTTTGTCGCAGCGCAGGTGCAACAAACCGCGTTGCGACGGCTCTCGAATTGTGGTTTGAGAAGCCCGGCTCCGCTCCCCGGTTTCCCGCGCCCGGAGCCTGCCGGCCGCGCGGCCGTGCGCAGCGGGTCACACCAGCACCGGCATTTCCCGACGGTGCAAAGCGGCCGGTCTCGGCCGACCACTCGTCGAAGGAGCGAAAACGGCGATGCAGGTGCTCTCGCGGTTGATCGGCGTGGCGGCAGGTGCGCTCGCCGTGCTCATGGGCGGCAGCGCCGCGCTCGCGCAAACAATAATGGGCCAGCCGCATCCCAGGCAGCTGGGCCTGCAGGCGGCGGCAACGCCGGTGATGGAAGACCTCGTAACGTTCCATGACTGGCTCCTGGTCATAATCACCGTCATCACCGCTTTCGTGCTGGCGCTGCTCCTCATCTGCATGGTGCGGTTCAACCGGCGGCGTAATCCGACGCCCTCGCGAACGACGCACAACACCTTCATCGAAGTGATCTGGACGGTGGTGCCGATCATGATCCTCACCGGGATTGCGATCCCCTCGTTCAAGCTGCTGTTCTTTCAACAGAACATTCCGCCCGCCGATCTCACCATCAAGGCGCAGGGCAACCAGTGGTACTGGAGCTACAGTTATCCCGATAACGGCAAGCTCGAGTTCGACTCGCGCATGCTCGACGAGACCGATCGTCCCAAGCAGAAGCCGAACGAGCCGCGCCTGCTCGCCGTCGACAACGACGTCGTCGTGCCAGTCAACAAGGTGGTGCGCGTGCAGGTGACCGCCGACGCATCCGGGGTGATCCATTCCTTCGCGGTGCCGGCGTTCGGCATCAAGATCGACGCCGTGCCCGGCCGCCTCAACGAGACCTGGTTCAAGGCGGAGCACGAGGGGATCTATTACGGGCAGTGCTCGGAACTGTGCGGCCGTGATCACGCCTTCATGCCGATCGCGGTGCGCGTGGTGAGCGACGCCGAGTTCGCCACGTGGGTCGAGGACGCGAAGAAGAAATTCGCGCGCGAGGATAGCGCGCCCACCGCCGTTGCGGCCGTGCCGGCGGCGATGCAGTAACGCCAAGCGACGAACGGACAACGAAAGAACGAGGGCCGAGGGACACGATCATGGACGCCGTCACCCACGCGCATGCCCACGACGCGCACGATCATCCGACCGGATGGCGCCGCTACGTTTATTCGACGAACCACAAGGACATCGGCACGATGTACCTGGTGTTCGCCATGATCGCCGGCGCGATCGGCGCCTCCATGTCGATCGCCATCCGCTACGAACTGGAGAATCCCGGGATCCAGCTGTTCACCGATCCGCATACGTACAACGTCTTCGTCACGGGACACGGCCTGATCATGATCTTCTTCATGATCATGCCGGCGATGATCGGCGGGTTCGGCAACTGGATCGTGCCGCTGATGATCGGGGCGCCCGACATGGCGTTCCCGCGCATGAACAACATTTCGTTCTGGCTGCTGCCCGCATCCTTCGCGCTGCTGGTGACCTCGGTGTTCATGCCCGGCGAGGGCGCGGGCAACGGCGTCGGTGCGGGCTGGACCATCTACGCACCGCTCTCGACCACCGGCCACAGCGGCCCAGCGATGGATTTCGCGATCCTCTCCCTCCATCTCGCCGGCGCCTCGTCGATCACCGGCGCGATCAACTTCATCACCACCATTTTCAACATGCGCGCGCCCGGCATGACGCTGCACAAGATGCCGCTGTTCGTGTGGTCGATCCTGGTGACGACGTTCCTCTTGCTGCTGGCGATGCCGGTGCTGGCCGGCGCCATCACCATGCTGCTCACCGACCGCAACTTCGGCACCAAGTTCTTCTCCGCCGACGGCGGCGGCGACCCGCTGCTGTTCCAGCACCTGTTCTGGTTCTTCGGCCACCCCGAGGTCTACATCCTGATCCTGCCGGGCTTCGGCATGATCAGCCAGGTCGTGGCCACTTTCAGCCGCAAGCCGGTGTTCGGCTATCTCGGCATGGCCTACGCGATGGTCGCGATCGGCGGCATCGGCTTCGTCGTGTGGGCTCACCACATGTACACGGTCGGCATGTCCACCGGCGCGCAAGCCTACTTCATCCTCGCCACCATGGTTATCGCGGTTCCTACCGGCGTGAAGATCTTCTCGTGGATCGCCACCATGTGGGGCGGCTCGATGGAGTTCAAGACGCCGATGCTGTGGGCGATCGGCTTCATCTTCCTGTTCACCCTCGGCGGGGTGACCGGCGTGGTGCTCGCCAACGCCGGCGTCGACCGCGTGCTGCAGGACACCTATTACGTCGTGGCGCACTTCCACTACGTGCTTTCGCTCGGCGCCGTGTTCGCGATTTTCGCCGGCTGGTACTATTGGTTCCCGAAGATCACCGGCTACATGTACTCGGACACGATCGGCAAGCTGCACTTCTGGCTCACCTTCATCGGCGTCAACCTGGTGTTCTTCCCGCAGCACTTCCTCGGCCTCGCCGGCATGCCGCGC
>JAFAUQ010000091.1 GCA_019243195.1 Hyphomicrobiales bacterium | reverse complement strand
GGAACGCAAGGCGATCTACGAGAAGGTCGCCCGCCAGGTGCTCGACAACGAAAATATCATCTATCTCTACCACCGGCGCATCCTGGTGGCGTACACCGACCGGCTGACCGGCTACAAACAGGTCCCCGACGGCATCGTGCGCGTCGTCGGGATCAGCCTGAAGTGAGATGCTGACTTTCCTCGGCAAGCGCATCCTGCAGCTGATCCCGACGCTGTTCTTTGTGTCGGTGATCATCTTCTCGCTGCAACAGATCCTGCCCGGCGACCCCGCGACAATCATGGCGGGCGAGGAGCGCGACCCGGCGGTGATCGCGCAAATCCGCCATCAGTACCGGCTCGACCGGCCGATCCCGATTCAATACGTCTACTGGGTCAAGGGCGTGCTGACCGGCGACCTCGGCGAGTCGATGCGGATCAAACAGCCGGTGCGCAGCCTCATCCTGGAGAAGCTTCCCGTCACCTTGCAGCTTGGCCTGATGGCGATCGTGATCGCGGTCACCGTCGGCGTCTCCGCCGGCATCGTGTCGGCGGTCAAAAAAGGAACCGTCTGGGACTATGCCGCCAATGTCTTCGCGCTGTGGGGCCTCTCCACGCCGAACTTCTGGCTCGGCATCATGCTGATATTCCTGTTCTCGGTCGAACTGGGCTGGTTGCCGGCGTCGGGTTATGTCCCGCTCACAGAGGATTGGCGCCAGAGCCTCGCCTCGACCATCATGCCGGCGTTTGTGCTCGGCAACGCGATCGCGGCCGTGCTGATGCGTCACACGCGCAGCGCCATGCTCCAGGCGCTCGGCAGCGATTACGTGCGCACCGCCCGCGCAAAGGGTCTGTTCGAGCGCGCCGTCGTGCTCAAACACGCGATGCGCAATGCGCTCACGCCGGTGATCACGCTGGGCGCGCTCGAACTCGGCACGCTGCTGTCAGGCGCGGTCCTCACCGAGCAGATTTTCACCATACCGGGCTTCGGCAAGCTCATCGTCGATGCGGTGTTCAATCGCGATTATGCCGTGGTCCAGGGCGTCGTGCTGGTGACGGCGACGATGTACATCACGCTCAACCTGCTGGCCGACATCGCCTATGTGCTGGTGAACCCGCGGCTGCGGAGCTGAGCGATGGTCGACGCGATTCTTTCCGCGCCTTTGCCGCGTGCCGCTGATGCCGCGATCGAGAGTCCGGCGCGCCGGGCGCTGCGGCGCCTGGCGCGGCGGCGCGGCGCCATGCTGGGGCTCGCGGTCATCGTTATATTCGTGCTGCTCGCCGTCGCTGCGCCATGGGTGACGCCTTACGATCCGATTGCGCAGAGCTGGATGACGGTGCGTAAAGCACCCTCGGCCGTGCATTGGTTCGGCACCGACGAGGTCGGCCGCGATGTTCTCACCCGCGTCGTGTTCGGCGCCCGCGCCTCGCTGATGGCCGGCGTGATTTCGATCGCGATCGCGCTCACCATCGGGGTTCCGCTCGGCCTCGTTGCCGGCTATCTCGGCGGCTTCCTCGACGCGCTGATCGGCCGGCTCACCGACGCCATGCTGGCCTGCCCGTTTCTTATTCTCGCCATCGCGCTCGCCGCGTTTTTAGGCCCCAGCCTCGGCAACGCCATGATCGCAATCGGCATCACCGCGACGCCGATCTTCGTGCGGCTGACGCGCGGGCAGGTGATGGCGGTCAAGGTCGAGGACTACGTCGAGGCGGCGCGCGCCGTCGGCAATCCGCGCTGGCGCATCGCGCTCGTCCATATCTTGCCGAACATTCTCCCGGCCTTGCTGGTGCAGGCGACCTTGTCGATCGCCGCCGCCATCATCGCCGAAGCGGCGCTCTCCTTTCTCGGCCTCGGCCAGCAGCCGCCGGCGCCTTCTTGGGGCAGCATGCTCAACGCCGCCCAGCGCTTTCTCGTCAATGCCCCGTGGATGGCGATCTGGCCGGGACTTGCTATATTTGTCACCGTGCTGTCATTCAATTTGCTCGGCGACGGGCTGCGCGACGCGCTCGACCCACGCGAGCGGTGATGGGTCATACTTCGGGGGATTGGACCAATGACGACAACCAACGGACAGGGCATTCTCGACTGGTTGGCGAGCCAGCGGCCCGCCATGCTGGCGCTGCTGGAAGAATTGGTGAACACCGATAGCGGCAGCTACGACAAAACCGGCGTCGACGCGGTGGGCGAGCGCATCCGCGGGTTTCTCGACCGCGAGGGCATCGTCCACGATACGGTCGCCAACGACCGCTTCGGCGACGTGGTGCGCGCGACCGTCGGGCAGGGCGCCAACACGTCGATCCTGCTGATGGGCCATCGCGACACCGTGTTTCCGAAGGGCGAAGCGGGCCGCCGGAGCTTCCGCATCGAGAACGGCCGCGCCTACGGGCCGGGCGTCGCCGACATGAAGGCGGGCCTGGTGATGAACGCGTTCGTGCTCGCGGCTTTTCAGAAATTCGGCGGCGCGCCGGCCCCGCTCGTCGGCTTGTTCACCTCGGACGAGGAGATCGGCTCGCCTTCGTCCCGCCCGGTGATCGAGGCGGAAGCGCGCCGTGCGCGCGCCGTGTTCAATTCCGAGCCGGGCCGCCCGAGCGGCGCCGTCGTGACCGGCCGCAAGGGCGGCGTGTTCATGAAATGCGAGGTGACCGGCAAGGCGGCCCATTCCGGCGGCAACTTCGAGCAGGGCATTAGCGCGATCGAGGAGCTCGCCCGCAAGATCATCGCGTTGCACGCGCTCACCGATATACCCAAGGGCATCACCGTCAACGTCGGCCTCATTTCCGGCGGGCAGACCGTCAACACGGTTGCGCCGAACGCGGAGTGCCAGATCGACCTGCGCTACGTCACGCCGGCCGACCGCGCCGCCATGTTGGAGAAGATCGAGCGCATCGTGGCGACCAGTCATGTCCCCGGCACCAGTGCGACGCTGCAAATTTTCGGCGAGTTCCTTCCTCTCATCCAGAGTTCCGAGAGCAAGCGCCTGTTTCAGCATTATGTCACCTGCGCGAAAGAGGTCGGGCTCAACGTCACCGGCGAGTTCACCGGCGGCTGCGCGGATTCCGGGTTTGCGGCCGGCGTCGGCGCCACCACGCTGTGCGGCACCGGCCCGATCGGCGGCAAGGCGCACACGCCGGAGGAATACCTCGAGGTGGACTCGCTCGTACCGCGCGCGCAGAGCCTGGCGCTTGCGGTGATGCGGCTGGAGCGGTGATAGCCGCTGGTGTATTGAATACCGAAGTGCAGCAAGTCTAATGAGATACTGGGGCGATGCGTCCTTCTATTGCACTTCAAGAGAATAGCGACCGCATTCGGACGATTATCGCCCGCTATCCGGTGCGGAAAGTTCGCGTCTTCGGCTCAGCCGCCCGTGGCGACGATCTCGATGGCAGTGACCTTGATCTTCTGGTTGATCCGACCGAACAAACAACATTATATGACTTGGCCGGCCTGAAACTCGAACTGGAGGCGCTGCTCGGGGTCGGGGTCGACATTGCGACTCCCGGCGCATTGCGTCGGGGTATGGCGGGAAGGATCGCCGACGATCTGAGGCCGCTGTGAAGGCAATTCGAACGGCGGATCAATTTCTGCAAGACGTCGTCGATTGGGGCGAGCGGGCAATTCGTCATGTCTCCGACATGTCCCCGAGTTCGAGGCGGAAAAGGCGTATGCTGCGCGTAACGTTTTGTCCCATGACTACTTTAGAACTGATCCAAGAATACTCTGGGCAACAGTGCAAGAATCGGTTCCGCGAATTGTTTCGCAAGCGAACCGGATTCTGAGCATCCGAAGTGATAAGTGATCGCTCACTCCACCTTCACAAAGTCCTCATCCATCTCACCGCCCATGACCAGCACGCTGTTCTCGCCGATCAAGCTTGCCGACCTCGAGCTTGAGAACCGCATCGTCGTATCGCCCATGTGCCAGTACAGCGCCGACGACGGCTCGGCGAACGACTGGCATCTCGGCCATCTCGGCATGCTCGCCAACTCTGGCGCGGCGCTGGTGGTGGTTGAGGCGACCCACGTGGAGCGGCGCGGCCGCATCACCCACGGTTGCCTCGGCCTCTATTCCGACGACAACGAGGCGGCGCTCGCGCGCGTCGTCGCCCATTGCCGGCGCAGCGGCACTGCAAAGCTCGGCATCCAGCTCGCGCATGCCGGACGCAAGGCGTCGTCCTATCGGCCGTGGGAAGGCGGCCTCGGCCTCAAGCGGGACGACGATCCGTGGGAGACGATCGCGCCCTCGGCCATTGCGTTCGGCAACGCCTGGGCGGCGCCGCGCGCGATGGACCGCGAAGACCTGGACCGCGTGCGCGATGCATTCGTCGCGTCGGCCAAACGTGCGCTGCGGCTCGGCTTCGATGCCATCGAGCTGCACATGGCGCACGGCTATTTGCTGCACTCGTTCTTGTCGCCGATCTCGAACCACCGCACCGACGAGTACAACGGCTCGGCACCGGCGCGCCTGCGCTTTCCGCTCGAGGTCGTAGCGGCCGTGCGTGCGGTGGTGCCGCGTTCGGTACCGCTCGGCGCGCGCATCACCGGTAGCGACTGGATCGACGGCGGCATGACTCCGGATGACGCGGTCACAATCGCCAAGGCGCTCAAGTCCGCGGGACTCGACTTTGTCTGCGTGTCATCGGGCGGGATCACCGCCGAAGCCATGCGCGGCGGCGGTTCGCTCGCCCAGGCGCTCGGGCCGGGATATCAGGTGCCGTTCGCCGAGAGGGTTAAGCGCGAAGCCGGCATCGCCACCCGCGCGGTCGGCCTGATCGCGACGCCGCAGCAGGCCGAGGCGATCCTGGCGGAAGGCAAGGCCGACATGATTGCGCTCGCGCGCGCCATGCTTGACGATCCGCGCTGGGGCTGGCACGCCGCGCAGGCGCTCGGCGCGGAAGTCAAACGCCCGCCCCAATACGCGCGCGCCGCCCCGAAGCTGTGGCCCGGATCGGCTTATCGCGCGTGATTGCGACGGCAGGCGAGGGGCACCATGGCCGGCAACCTCGATTTCGACGAACTCAAGCGGGCCGTGAAGGCGGGAACGATCGACACGGTGGTCGTCGCCATGCCCGATATGCAGGGCCGCCTGGTCGGCAAGCGGTTTCACGCGCAGCACTTCGTCGAGAGCGCCTACGAAGAGACGCACGCGTGCGATTATCTGTTGGCGAACGACATCGATATGGAGCCGGTGCCCGGCTATGCGGTCGCCAGTTGGGACAAGGGCTACGGCGATTTCGTGCTCAAGCCCG
>JAFAUQ010000248.1 GCA_019243195.1 Hyphomicrobiales bacterium | reverse complement strand
CGGTGGACATCGCGGCCGCATAGATCGGTTCGGTGGCGGAGAACAGCGGCGTCGGGACGCCCGACTTGCGCGCGAAATCGCCGATCACGCTCATGTCCTTCTGCCACATGCCGACCTTCATGGTGACGTTGTCGCCGCCGTAACGGTCCTGCGCCATGAACGGGCCGCGCAATTCGAATACCCGCGAATTGCCGGCGCCGTTTTTGATGAGGTCGTAGATCTGGCGCGGGTCCAAGCCCGCCTTCATGCCGAGCACGAAGGCTTCGGCGCTCGCCACGTTGTGGATCGCGACCAGCAGATTGGCGACGAATTTCATCTTGCTGCCGTTGCCGAACGCGCCGAGGTCGTAGGCATGGCGGGAGAAATCGGCGAACAGTGGTTTGAGCGCGGCGATGCTGGCCTTGTCGCCGCTCGCGTAGATGACGAGGTCGCGGTTGCGCGCCTGGGCGCCGGTGCCGCTGAGCGGACAATCGAGCAGCACGTGACCGGCGGCGCGCAGCGCGGCTTCGGCGCGCGCCTTGTCGTCGAGGGCAAACGTGCTCGCCTCGATCACGACCCGGCGCGCCACTTTGGCGCCCGCGATCGCCTGCACGGTGAGATCGAGCGCCGCCGGCGTCGGCAGGCTGGTGATGATCGCCTCGGCCGCCGCCGCCACCGCTGCGGTGTTCGCGACCGTCTCGACGCCCGTTGCCGTGGCCTCGGCGATGCGCGCGGCGTCGATGTCGTAGCCGACGACGCGCCAGCCGGATGCGGCGAGATTCTTCGCGATCGCTCCGCCCATGATGCCGAGGCCGACCACTCCCACGGTTCCTTTTGCGCTTGCTGCGCTCATGTTTGCATTCTCTCCTTACGTAACTTCTGACTGGCGCATGTTCTTTTCGGCGAACCGGTATCCACTTCGCCGGAACATGCGCCAGCGATACACGCCGCGCGGACGCTACCATGCCGATTCTTCGAGCGGAAACCAGCATCCGTTGGCAGCGCTGGGACTGCGTGATAACGCTCGCAGTAATAAACACGAGGTGACGGCATGCGCGTTGGAGTCGCAGGATTGGGCCGCATGGGTGCCGCCATGGCGGCGCGGCTTGCCGAGATCGGTTATCAGGTGAGCGGCTGGAACCGCTCCGCCGACAAGGCGAAGCCGCTCGCCGCCGCCGGCGTCACCATCGTGGAAACGCCCGCGGCGCTCGCGGCCGGCACCGACACCATCATCACCAGCCTCACCGATGCGGCCGCCATCGATGCGGTCTACGGCGGACGCGACGGTCTCCTGTCCATGCCGGTCGACGGACGCCTGTTCATCGAGATGAGCACGGTTCCGCCTGCAACCGAGATCGCGCTCGCCCAAAAGGTGCGCGCCAAAGGCGCGGCTTTCGTCGAATGTCCGGTCGGCGGCACGATCGGCCCCGCGCGCACCGGCAAGCTGATCGGCCTGATGGGCGCCGAGGAGCCCGACGCGGTGCGCGCGCGGCCGCTGCTCGAGCAATTATGCCGCCGGCTCGAGCACGCCGGCCCGGTCGGCGCCGGCTCCGTCATGAAGCTCGCGATCAACATGCCGCTGATGATCTACTGGCAGGCGCTCGGGGAAACGCTGGCGCTGTGTCGGGATGTGAACATCGATCCGGCGCGCCTGATGGATTTGTTTGCCGACACCTCAGGCGGCCCGAACGTGCTCAAAGTACGCGGCGGCCCGATTGCCGACATGCTCAAGGGCGGCAGCGGCGGCACCGCGACCTTCGACATCGATTCCTGCCGCAAGGATTTGCGCGTCATGCTGGCGGAAGGCCAGGCGCGCGGCATCGCCATGCCGCTCGTCGAGCACACGCTCGCCTGTTTCGACGAAGCGAGCCGCGCCGGCTGGGGCGCGCGCGACGCCGGCGCACATTCGGTTTATTGGGCGGGACGTAGCAAACAGTAGCCCGGATGAGCGAAGCGATATCCGGGATCCGGCCCCGCATTTCGCTCCACTCATGCGGGCTACGGCAGATCACTAAACGGATCCGCCGTCCCCGCCGGCAGCGGCACTTCGAATGCCTTGATGGTCATCGAGATCAGGCCGTAGTAGCCGAGGATGCCGGTCAGCTCGACCACGCCCTTTTTGCCGAGACGCGCCAGCGCTTCCTGATACGTGGCGTCGGACACTTCACGCGTCGTCAGCAGTTCGTGCGCGAAGGAATAAACCGCCGCTTCGTCGGCTTGCGCGAACGTCGGCGCCTTGCCGGTGCGGATCGCCTCGACGGCGGCGGGATCGACGCCGGCCTTGATGGCGAGCGGCGCGTGCGCGAACCACTCGAACGCCGCGCGCCAGTGGGCGCCCATCGTGATAATCGCCAATTCCGAAAGCCGCGGCGGCAGGCTCGTGCCGAAGCGGCAGAAGGCGCCGAGCGCCTGCGCGCGGTCGGCAAGATCGGCGCTCTGCAGCCACACCTTGAGCGGCCCCTGCACCTGGCCGCGCGGCCCGGCGATGATCGCGTCGTAGACGCGGCGCTGATCGGCCTCGAGTTCGGCGTAGACGAGTTCGGGCGTGCGGGCCATGGCGGGGTCCTTTGATTACGGGATGTTTCCCTTACGCGATCGTGACCGCGCGGAAAAGCATCGCGCATGGACTCCGCGGCACTCGCTCCCTTATGCTTTCAAAAAAGCTAGTGTCCCGATTCCGAAGTTCGCCCGATCTTGCCACACGTTTCGATGCGAACTTCGGAATCGCAGGACACTAGCAAACTCTATGATTCTAGTGCCGCTTTGAACCCGAAGTTCGCAACCGGACTCGCGGCATTTGTAGTGCGAACTTCGGGTTCGCGGCACTAGGGAGGATTTTCAGATGAAGCTGTTCTCGTTTTGGCGCTCGCTTGCAACCTATCGGGTGCGCATCGCGCTCAACCTCAAGGGCCTCAAGCCCGAGGTCGTGAACATCGATCTCATGAAGGGCGATCAGCGGCAGCCGCAATTCAAGGCGGTCAACCCGCAGATGGTCATTCCGGCGCTCATCGACGGCGACGGGCCGGTGCTGTTCGAGTCGCTCGCCATCATCGAATATTTGGACGAGGTCCATCCGCATCCGCCGCTGCTGCCGACCGAGCCGCGGGCGCGCGCCTTCGTGCGCGGCATCGCCCAGATCGTCGCCGCCGATTCCCATCCGCTGTTGGTGCCGCGCGTGCGCAATTATTTGACCGGCGAATTGAAGCTCGACCAGGCGGGCGTCCTGAAATGGACGCGCCACTGGGTCGCCGAGGCGCTCAACGCGATCGAGGCCCATTTGGCGAACGACGGAATGACCGGCAAGTTCTGCTGCGGCGAGCAGCCGTCGATCGGCGACATTTGTCTCGCCAGCCAGGCGGCGGGCGCGGGCTTCTTCGAACTCGACCTCAAGCCCTATCCGACGTTCTCGCGCGTGGTCGACGCCTGCATGCAAATAGAGGCCTTCGCGGCCGCCCACCCGTTGAAACAACCGGGCGCTCCCGTCAGTCATCAGTAACCAGTTATCAGTGACCAGGGGCTTGTACCGGTTACTGGTCACCGATCACTAATCACTGTTTCACGCCTCCACCAGCTCCGCCGGGGCGAGCGTGCGGCGCCACACGCCGCGCACGCGCGCGACCTCCGCCTCGAGCCGCTGCAGAAACAGCCGCGCCTGCAGGCTGAGCGCGCGCCGGGCCGGCTCGATGATGACGAACTCGGCGTAGAGCGGCGGATCGACGATCGGGTTGATGACGAGATCGTTGCGGCCGATGTCGTTGACGCAGATGAGCCCGGGCAGCACCGCCACCCAGTCGGTCGCTGCCACGAACTCGAGCGTGCCGATCATGGCGTCCATCTCGATCATGTCCTCGACCACGACGCCGTTGGTCTGGAAATAGGTCTCGATGTTGCGCCGGCGGATATTCGGCAGGGTCGGCACGACGATGCGCAGTGGCGTGCAGTCGGCAAGCCGCAGCGGCTGCAACGGGGCAAATCCCCGCGCCGGGCCCGACAGCAACAGCTCGCGGTCGCGCGCGAGCAGGCGGGAGCGCAACCCGACGCGGCCTTCGAACGTCGGCACGATCGCGAAGTCGAGCTCCTCGGCGAGCACCCGCTCGGTGAGAACGCCGCTGTAACCCTCGATGACGCGCAGCTTCACGTCCGGGTGCTCGCGCACGTAGTCGCGCAAGGTGTGCGCCAGGCACGCGCGCGTGAACGTCGGCATCAGGCCGACCCGCAGCGTCCCGGTGACGCGGTCGGCGAGCGCGCGCATCTCCTCGGTGCCGGTTTTCAGCGTGCCGAGCGCCTCGATGCAGCGCCGGTAGTAGCGCAAGCCGGCCGGCGTCGCGCGCACCCCGGCGTTCGAGCGCTCGAACAGCCGCACGCCGAGCGCGCGTTCGAGCGCCGCAATGTGCTGGGAAATGCCGGATTGCGTGGCGTTCTCGCGCGCCGCGGCCCGGGTGAACGAGCCTTCCTCGCACACCGCCACCACCGCCCGAATTTGCCGCAGGCTCACGTCCGACATTAGGAAACTTGATGCCCTTTCGCAGAACATATTATTTCAGCTGCACCCCGCGTCCAGGTAAATTTTTACACAGTGCGATGCGGCCGATTGCGGCCGATTCGGTTGGGGGAATGCCGGGGACGAGGGCGGGCAGAAATGCGCCCTCCATACACGTGCTGATTGAGGGTTCTGACGCGGCCGCAAGTTGCGATACGCTCGGCCGCGGCGCGGCCCTTTAGGGAGATAACGATGGCTAATGCTGGGATCGTCGGCCTCGATTGGCAGCAGCGCATCAACTGGGACCGGCTGCGCAAATACCGGCTGGAGCGCGCGCGCGAGCGCATGAAGGCGCATGGGCTCGGCGCCATGCTGCTGATGTACGACGAGAACGTCCGCTACGTGACCGGCACGCTTACGCCCGGGTGGAACCGGCTCAAGCCCGGCCTGCGCTACGCGCTGTTGTGCGGCGACGGCGCGCCGGTGCTGTTTGAGCAAGGCGACATCGGCATGCAGATCGAGCGCCACGTGCCGTGGATCCCGAGGGAAAACATCCGCTGGTCCTACGCCTGGATCAAAGGCGCGGCAGGCGCGGCCTCGACCCAGCAGGTCACCAAGTTCACCAACGCCATTCTCGATGAGATGCGGCGGCACGGCGTCGCCGGCCAGAAGCTCGGCGTCGACTTCATCGACATCAACATGCTGCGCATCTTCCAGGAAAAGAACATCACCTGGGCCGACGGCATGACGCCGATGATGGAGGCGCGCGCGATCAAGAACGAGGACGAGCAGGAGGCGCTGCGCGTGGTCGGCGCCATCGGCGACGCCACCCATTGGGAATGCATGAAGTTCCTGCGTCCCGGCATCACCGAGAATCAGGTGACCGCACACCTGATGGAGTTTCTCTATGCGATCCCCGGCATGGAGGACGTCGAGGACGTGATTGTTTCCTCCGGTCCCAACACCTGGCCGAACTGGCGCAACTTTTCCGACCGCATCATCCTGCCCGGCGACATCGTGTTCATGGACCTCGCCGCGCTCACCTGGAATGGGTACAAGTCCTGCTATTACCGCACGTATTGCGTCGGCAAGGAGCCCACCCAGGAGCAGAAGGACGTCTACGCGACCGCGCTCGAGTGGCTCTACGACTCGATCGAGGCGGTGCGCGTTGGCACCACCACGCGCGAGATCGCCTCGAAATGGCCATCCGCCCAGGAAGCCTGGGGCTACGCGGAAGAGGATCAGGCGGCCGCCAACCTGTGGGGCCACGGGCTGGGGCTTGCGCAATACGACCAACCGGTGATCTCGCGCATCTGGTCGCTCGACCATCCAATCGAAATCAAGCCCGGCATGGTGTTCGCGCTCGAGACCCAGCACGGGAAGAAATTCCGCTGGGGCGTGCGCATCGAAGAGATGCTGATCGTGCACGAGGACCGCACGGAAATCATCTCCAACTTCCCTGTGAAGCAGATCACTGTCGTCGACCCGATCCCGGGCTACGGCGATCACGTGAGATAACTACTCCCCGCTCGTCATCGCCCGCGAAAGCGGGCGATCCAGTAAACACGGACCTGTCAAATGAAACTCCGGCCGGTGTTTACTGGATGCCCCGCTTTCGCGGGGCATGACGAGTCGCAGTGTGACTCGGCATGAATCTGTTAGTTCCCCTCGACGATCCGCAGGCCATGGACCCGGAGCGGTTCGGGCCCAAGGCGGCGAATCTCGCGGCGCTCGGTCGCGCCGGCCTGCCGACGCCCGGCGGCTTCTGCCTCGATGCCGATGCCTATCGCATGCAGCTTGACGAACTCCGTCTCGCCGAGAAGGCGGAGCAGGTGGCGATTGCCGATCTGCCCGCGGCGCGGCGGCTCGCTGTTCAGATCCGGCTCGCGCTTTATGAGGGCACGATCGCGCCGCCGGTGCTCGACGCGCTCCTCACCGCGTGGCGCGCGGTGTCGGTGCAGGGACTAGCCGTGGTGCGCTCGTCGGCGCTGATCGAGGATCGCGCCGGCGCCTCCTTTGCCGGGCAGTTCGAAAGTTTCCTCGGCCTCGCCAGCGAAAAGGATTTCCTCACCGCCGTGCGCGCCTGCTGGGCGGCGCTGTGGAGCACCAACGCGCGCCGCTACATGGAGACGTACGACGTCGACGCCGCTGAAACCGCGATGGCGGTGCTGATCCAGCCGCTGGTCGAAGCGCGCGCGTCGGGCGGCGGCTTGAGCCGGACCGGCGAAGACCAGATGCTGCTCAGCGCCACCTGGGGGCTCGGCTCGGCCATTGCCCAGGGCGAAGTGGTGCCCGATCGCATCCTGCTCAGCCGCCAGGGGTTCGTGCGCAAGATCGAACCGGGCCGCAAAGGCCACAGCGCCGGCTGCGTGCGCGGCCACGGCGAAGTCGCCGCGTCGGTCGATCAGGCGCTCGTCGCCAAGCCTTGTCTTGAAGCCGGTCAGGCGACGCAGCTCGGCCGCATGCTGCGCAAAGCGGAGGACGTGCTCGGCTGTCCCGTCGAGATCGAGTGGGCGCTCGACGAGCGCGGCTTCAAATTGCTCCAGGCGCGGCCGCTGCACGTCGAGCCCGCGACCGTGCCCGAGGAAATCTGGCTGCGCCATCCCGGCCTCAACGGCCATCCCGCCGGCATCGGCTGGGGCACCGGGCGCGCGTGCGTCGTCAATTGCGAATGCGAGCTTTCCCGCGTCGCGCCCGGCGACGTGCTCGTCACCAAGGTGGCGGGGCCATCGTTGTCCTACGTGCTGCCGCGCGTCGCCGGTGTAGTGGCGGAACTCGGCGGCTCGACCTCGCATCTCGCGTCGCTCGCGCGCGAGCGCGGCATTCCCATGGTGCTCGGCGTGCTCGACGCCACGCGCCAGATTCCGGATGGCGTGCCGGTCGCGGTCGACGGCGTCGCCGGCGTGGTGCGGTGGGTGCGCTGATGCGCGCGCGCATTTACGTCACCCAGCCGATCGCCGCGAGCGCGGCGAAGCGCCTGCGCGCGGCCGCACGTGTCACCATGAATCCGGACAGCAGCCGTCCGTTGCCGAAGAAGAATCTGATCGCCGCGGTGAAGAAGGCCGACATTTTGTTTCCGTTGCTGCACGACCGGGTGGACCGCGATGTGCTCGCCGCCAACCCGAAGCTGCGCGCGGTATGTTCCATGGCGATCACGCCGGACGGCATCGATGTGGCCGAAGCAACGGCGCGCGGCATTCCGGTGACCGTGGTGCCGCCGATCGTCGGCGAGGCAACGGCCGATCTCAACTTCGGCCTGATGATCGCGGTGGCGCGGCGCATGCGAGAGGGCGACCGCCTGCTGCGCAAGGGCGGCTTTCCCGGCGGGCAATCGAACCATCTCGCCGGCTCGGCCGTCTCCGGAAAGGTGCTGGGACTCGTCGGCGGCGGCGGCCGCATCGGCCGCGCGGTCGCCAAGCGCGCGCACGGTTTTTCCATGGAAGTGCTCTACTGGGGCCCGCGCCGCAAACCCGAGCGCGACGAGAAGGATTTCGGCATGGCCTATGTGCCGTTCGATGAGCTGCTCAAGCGCTCCGATTTTATCTCGCTGCATCCGCCCCTCAACGGCGAAACCCGGCACATGATCAGCGACCGCGAGTTCGCGCTGATGAAGCCGACCGCGTTTATCATCAACACGGCGCGCGGGCCGATCATCGACGAGGCCGCGCTCATCCGCGCGCTCACCAGGAAACATATCGCCGGCGCCGGCCTCGACGTTTACGAGCACGAGCCCAAGGTCGCGACGGCGCTGCGCAAGATGGAGAACGTGGTGCTCACGCCGCACATGGGCAGCGCGGTCGCCTCGCTTCGCGAGGTGATGGCTAACATCGTCGTCGACAACGTGGTTGCGTTGCTCGACGGCACGCCGCCGCCCAATTGCGTCAATGCGCAGGTTCTTGAACGCTGATCATTGGGCTATGATGGAAAATGTCTCGTCATGCCCCGCGAAAGCGGGGCATCCAGTAAACACCGGCCGCAGTTTTATTTGAAGCGCTGTGATTACTGGATCGCCCGCTTTCGCGGGCGATGACGAGAGTGTGTTTTACGTGGAGTTCCGAGATGGCCCGTCCTCTCATCGCCGTCACCGACAGCGTGTTTCCCTCGCTCGATCCGGCGATCGCCGCGCTCAAGCGTGTCGATCCCGAGCTGCGCATGGCGAAGAGCCCGGCGGCGGACGACATTCTTGAGGTTGCGCGCGACGCCGACGCGATCCTCGTCACCTACGCCAAGCTGCCGAGCGATTTGTTGCGCCAGCTCAGACGCTGCAAGGCCATCGGCCGCTTCGGGCTCGGCGTCGACAACATCGATGTGCCGGCGGCGGTCGCATGCGGCATCACGGTCACCTACGTGCCCGACTATTGCATGCGCGAGGTCTCCGACCACGCCATGGCGCTGCTGCTCGCGCTTGCCCGCAAGGTCGCGTTCTCGAACAATCTGGTGCAGGCGGGCCGCTGGGAAATGCCGGCGGTGGTGCCGATCCGCCGGCTCGATGGACAAACGCTCGGCCTTGTCGGCTTCGGCAACATCCCGCGCCTGCTCGCCCCCAAGGCGCAGGCGTTCGGGCTCACCGTGATCACGCATGATCCGTTCGTTCCAACGAACGTGCTCGCTGCGGCCCGCGTCGAGAACGTGAGCTTCGATGATCTCCTCGCGCGGTCCGATTTTGTTTCAATCCACGCGCCGCTGTTGCCCGAAACCCGCGGCCTGTTCGACGCTGCCGCTTTCGCCAAGATGAAACGCGGCGCCTTTATCATCAACACGGCGCGCGGGCCGCTGGTGGATGAGCCGGCGCTCATCGCAGCGCTCGATAGCGGCCAACTCGGCGCCGCCGCCCTCGACGTGGTGGCGACCGAGCCGCTGGCGAAAGATTCAGCGCTTCTCGGCCGCGCCAACGTGATCCTCACGCCGCACACCGGGTTCTATTCCATCGAGGCGCTCGAGGAACTGCAAACAAAATGCGCGAGCGACGTCGCCCGCGTGCTGTCCGGCGAAAAGCCAATTTATCCGGTGAAGGCGTAGTTACCCGCGCTCTCGTCATCGCCCGCGAAAGCGGGCGATCCAGTAACCGGCGCTCTATCAAATAAAACTGCGGTCGCTGATGCTGGATGCCCGCTTTCGCGGGCATGACGACCGAACGTGTCTATTCGGCCGCGCTCTTTACCACGCCGCCGCCCGCAGCCGTGTCGTCGCGGAAGCGGGTACGCAGCGTGTCCCATTCGTCCGAGCCCATGCGGCGGAATTTTTCCTTGATGCTCACCTTCATGTCGGGATGTCGCCGCGTAGCCTTGACCTCGGCGAGCACCGCGTCGAACGCCGGCACCGCGGTCTGGAACAACAGGCCAGGAAGGATCGCAAGCTTGAAGCCGAGCTTCTGCGCTTCCGCGAGGTCGAGCACCGGCGTCTTGCCGCCCGACACCACGTTGAGCAGGCACGGCCCCTTGACAAGCCGCGGCACCGCCGCGACTTCTTCCGGGGTCTGCGGCGCTTCCAGGAACGCCATGTCGGCGCCGGCCTTGAGCGCGGCGTTCATGCGCGTGACCGCCTCCTCGAAGCCGATCACCGCGCGCGAGTCGGTGCGCGCGATCAACAAAAAGTCGGAGTTGCTGCGCGCCGCCGCCGCCGCACGGATCTTGGCGAGATATTCGTCGAGCGGGATCACCGTCTTGTCGTCGAGGTGGCCGCATTTCTTGGGAAAGCCCTGGTCCTCGATATGCAGCCCCGCGACGCCGCGCTTCTCATATTCGCGCACCGTGCGGGTGACGTTGAGCTCGTTGCCGTAGCCGGTGTCGGCGTCGGCGATCACCGGCACGTTGACGGCGGCGGCGATCCGGCCGGCGTTCTCCGCCATCTCGCTCATGGTGACGAGGCCGAAGTCGGGATAGCCGAGCATCGCGGCGGTGCCGGCGCCGGTCATATAGACCGCCGAAAATCCGGCCTGGGCGATCACCCGCGCGCTGATGCAGTCGTACGCGCCCGGCGCGACGATCATGCCGTCCTGCTTGAGCAGCGCGCGCAGGCGGGCGGCAGAGGAAAGATTCTGAGTCGTCATTTGTTTGCTCCTTGCATGTGTTCTACTCCGCCGTCCAGCCGCCGTCGACCACGAGGGCGGAGCCGGTCATCAGCGCCGAGGCGTCGGAGGCGAGGAATACGATGGCGCCGGTGAGGTCCTCGACCTGACCGAGCCGGCCGAGCTTGATTTTGCTCAGCACCTCCTTGCGGAAGGTCTCGTTCTGGAAGAACGGCCGTGTCAGCGGCGTCTCGACAAAGGTCGGCCCCAGCGTGTTGACGCGAATGCCGTGCGGCGCAAGCTCGATCGCCATCGCCTTGGTGAACCCCTCCATGGCGTGTTTCGAGGCGCAGTAGACCGTACGGCGCGCCGCGCCCACGTGGCCCATCTGCGAAGAAATATTGATGATCGAGCCGGGCAGCTTCGCCTCGACGAGACGCATCGCCACCGCCTGTGCCATGAAATACGCCGCGCGCACGTTGAGCGCAAAGATCGCGTCGAAGTCCTCGACCGTCACCTCGGCGAGCGGCGCCGGCCGGTTCATGCCGGCGTTGTTGACGAGTATCTGAAACGGCGCCGCGGCGGCGACCACCTGCCGCGCCGCGTTCACGTCGCTCACGTCGAGCACCAGCGCCTCGGCCGTCTGCCCGCGCGCGCGAAGCGCGGCCGCGGCGTCCT
This sequence comes from Hyphomicrobiales bacterium, assembly GCA_019243195.1. Taxonomy (GTDB): domain Bacteria; phylum Pseudomonadota; class Alphaproteobacteria; order Rhizobiales; family Xanthobacteraceae; genus AP-16. Next base: position 2,324 of record JAFAUQ010000248.1, on the reverse strand, counting down.
CGATCTCACCCTTGGTGCGCGCCGCCAAGGTCACGTGCGCGCCCGCTTGCGCCAGCGCTGCAGCTGCCGCGAGCCCGATCCCGCGGCCGGCGCCGGTGACGAGCGCGCGCCTGCCGTCGAGGCGGAAGGAAGGAGCCGCTGCCAAATCCATGCTCACGTCGCCGGCTGGGCGTAGCCGATGTTGCGCCCGCCGTAGCGGCGCACGCGCACGTTCGCCTGCTCGGCGTGGCCGAGGAAGCCTTCGAGCACGCACAGGCGCGAGCAGTATTCGCCGATCTGCGCGCTCGCCTGATCGGTGAGCACCTTTTGATAGGTGCAGGTCTTGAGGAATTTGCCGACCCACAGGCCGCCGGTATAGCGCGCCGCCTTTTTGGTCGGCAGCGTGTGGTTGGTGCCGATCACCTTGTCGCCATAGGCGACGTTGGTGCGGGGACCCAGGAACAGCGAGCCGTAGTTGCGCATGCGGTCCAAAAAATAATCCGGGTCGTGTGTCATCACCTGCACGTGCTCGGAGGCGACGCGATCCGCCTCGCGCACCATCTCGTCGTAATCGGCGCACACGATCACCTCGCCGAAGTCGGCCCACGCTTTGCCGGCAGCGTCCGCGGTCGGCATGATGGCGAGCAGCCGCTCGACCTCGCGCATCGTGTCGCGCGCGAGCTTCTCCGAATTGGTGATCATCACCGCCGGCGAGGTCGGCCCGTGCTCGGCCTGACCGAGCAGGTCGGTGGCGCAGATTTCGCCATCGACGTTGTCGTCGGCGATGATCAAGGTCTCGGTCGGGCCCGCGAGGAGATCGATGCCGACGCGGCCGAACAGCTGGCGCTTCGCTTCGGCCACATAGGCGTTGCCCGGTCCGACGATCATATCGACCGGCGGGAACGACGCGGTGCCGAGCGCCATCGCCGCGACCGCCTGCACACCACCGAGCACGAAAATGTCGTCGGCCCCGCCGAAGTGCATGGCGGCAACGATCGCCGGATGCGGCCCGCCCTTGAACGGGGGCGCACAGGCGGCGATGCGCTTCACCCCCGCGACGCGCGCGGTGACGATCGACATGTGCGCCGACGCGACCATCGGGTAACGGCCGCCCGGCACGTAGCAGCCGATGCTGTTGACCGGGATGTGACGGTGCCCGAGCACGACGCCCGGCAGGGTCTCGACTTCCAGGTCTTTGAGCGTCTCTTTTTGTTTCTGCGCGAAGTTGCGCACCTGGGCCTGGGCGAAACGGATATCATCGAGGTCGCGCTTGGGCATCTCGCCGATCGCGCGCTCGATCTCCTGCTCGGAGAGCTTGAAGTTCGCCGGCGCCCAGTTGTCGAATTTTTGCGACAGCTCGCGCACCGCGGTGTCACCGCGCGCCTCGACATCGGCAAGGATCGCCTCGACGGTCTCTCGCACCTTGGCGTCCGCAGCCTTGATGGCGCTCGCGTCTATGCCGCGTTTGAGGTACTGGGGCATTAAATACTCCACCTTTGTTTCGTCATTCCGGCCGAGCGCGAAGCGCGAGAGCCGGAATCCAGTAAACGGCGCCGTCGAGGATTAACTTCACGGGCTATGTTTACTGGGTCCCGGCTCGCGGCGCCGGCGGCACCTTAACCGGGACGACGACGGAGATACTACTCGCGAGCTTCGCATTCGTTCACCGTCGTCCATCCGCTGACCTCTTATTTAATCGCCTGTGGGTTGATCGGCGAGCCGGTGCCGCCGGTGATCGCGAGCGGCGGGCCGCAGAAGAAAAACTCGTAGACCTTGTCGCGCGCGCAGTCCTCGGCCAGCTCCTTGAGATAGAAGATCTCACCCATGCACAGGCCCATGGACGGGATCACCACCCAGTGCCACGGCTGGTTCGCTTCGGTGGTTTCGTTTGGCCGCACCTCGACCCCCCAGGTGTCGGTGCAAATCGCCGCGATCTCCTTGGCGTGACACCAGTAGCAATTCTCGAATTTCACGCCGGGCGCATCGCCGCCGGCATAGCCGCCCCATTTCTTTTCCTTGAGGCAGCGCTCCATCTGGCCGGTGCGCACGATGACGAAATCGGCGCGGCCGATCGTCACCCCTTGCGCCTTGGCGCAGGCGTCGAGCTCGTCGTTGCCGATGCCCTCGCCGTCGGCAAGCCAATCGACGCCGCGGAACCGCGCAATGTCGAGCAGCACGCCGCGGCCGTTCATCTTGTCCTTCGAGTGCTCGATGCCGAGCACGTTGAGGCCCTTGGAATCGATCATGCGCGGATCGTGGCCGTTGTAGGCCTTGTCTTCGTAGAAGATATGACCCAGCGCGTCCCAGTGGGTCGCGCCCTGCACGCACAGGTTCAACGTGTCGTC
>JAFAUQ010000045.1 GCA_019243195.1 Hyphomicrobiales bacterium | reverse complement strand
TTGTTTGCTCCGTAGGGTGGGCTAAGCCCGCGGGCACTTCGTCCCGCGGGCGTGCCCACCGTCGAGTCTTGGTGGGCACGCGCGCCCATCGGCGCGCTTAGCCCACCCTACGAAGGACGTCATGTGAGCGGCGGCACGAGGCCGTCGGATTTGGCGAGCAGGCCGAGGTGATGATCGGCGTCGCCGAAGGTGGAGTCGATGGCGGTGACGCGCTTGAAGTAGTGGCCGACCTTGTACTCCATGGTCATGCCGATGCCGCCGTGCAGCTGGATCGCGCCCTGGCCGACGATGCGGCCGGAGCGGCCGATCTGCACCTTGGCGGCGGAGATCGCCTTGCGCCGCTCGCGCGCGTCGGGCTCGGCCGTCATCATGGTGGCGAGCAGCGCCATGCTGCGCGCCTGTTCGAGCGCGACGAACATATCGACCGCGCGATGCTGCAGCACCTGGAAGCTGCCGATCGGCACCCCGAACTGTTTTCGCGTGCGCAAATACTCGACGGTGAGTTCGTGCATCGCCGCCATGGCGCCGACCGCCTCGGCGCACAGCGCGGCGATCGCCTCGTCGGCGACGCGCTCGATCACCGGGAAGGCTTTGCCGGGCTCGCCCAGCACCGCATCCGCGCCGGCCTTCACGTTGGCGAAGGTCACGTCGGCGGCGCGCAGGCCGTCGACGGTCGCATACTCGCGGCGCGTCACGCCGGGCGCGCCGGCGTCGATGACAAACAAAGCGAGGCCGTCGCGGTCGCGCCGGTTGCCGGCAACGCGCGCGGAGACGATCAGCTTGTCGGCGGTGTCGCCGTTGAGAACGAGGCTTTTCTGACCGTCGAGGACGTAGCCGGCGCCGTCGCGCTTCGCGGTGGTCGCCACGTCGGCGAGGTCGTAGCGCGCCTGGCGCTCGGCGTGCGCGAACGCAACGAGCATGCTGCCTCCGCCGATCTTCGGCAGGATGGCGTCGCGCTGTTGTTGGCTGCCGGCGTGGCGCAGCAGGCCGCCGGCGAGCACCACCGTCGCAAGATAGGGCTCGAGCGCGAGCGCGCGGCCGAACGCCTCGGCGACGATCATGGTCTCGACCGGCCCGCCGCCGGAGCCGCCGTGCGCTTCCTCGAACGGCAGGCCGAGCAGGCCGAGGTCGGCGTATTGCTTCCACAGCGCGCGGCCGAAACCGCCCGGCTCTTTCATGTACGCCTTGCGCTGCTCGAAGTCGTAGCGGTCCTTGAGCAGGCGCTCGACGCTGTCCTTGAGCAGCCGCTGCTCTTCGCTCAGTTCAAAGTCCATTTTCCTCCCCACTCGTCGTCATTCCCGAAGCCGAGCGAAGCGAGGCTATCGGGAATCCAGTATTCCAGAGGCGGTGGTTACTGGATTCCCGGTTCGCCGCTTCGCGGCGCCCGGGAATGACGGGGCATCAGCTGCTCACAATCCCAATATCGCCTTGGCGATGATGTTCTTCTGGATCTCGTTGGTGCCGCCGTAGATCGAGACCTTGCGCGTGTTGAAGTAGGTGGGCGCGAGCGAGGGTGCCCAGTCGGGCCCGGCGGGCGGCTCGTTCAGGCGCTCGTCGCCGAGATATTCCGGCTGGTAGGGCAGCGCGAACGGACCGACCACTTCGAGCAGCAGCTCGCTGATTGTTTGCTGAATCTCCGAGCCCTTGATCTTGAGAATCGAGGAGGCGGGGTCCGGGCGGTTGCCCTTGCGGTTGCGCTCGGCGGCGACGACGCGCAGCTGCGTCATCTCCAGCGCCTTGAGCTCCACCTCGACCGCCGCGATCTTGGCGCGGAAGCGCTCGTCCTCGATGAGCGGCCGGTCGTCGGAACGCTCGAGCGCGGCCAGCTCGCGCAGGCGGCGGATACGCTCCTTCGACGCGCCGACGCGGGCGATGCCAGTGCGCTCGTTGCCGAGCAGGAACTTGGCGTAGTCCCACCCCTTGTTCTCCTGGCCGACCAGGTTCTCGGCCGGCACCTTCACGTCGTCGAAGAAGACCTCGTTGACCTCGCGCCCGCCGTCGATGGTCACGATCGGCCGCACGGTGATGCCGGGCGTCTTCATGTCGATGAGAATGAAGGAGATGCCTTCCTGCCTCTTGGCGGCGCCGGGATCGGTGCGCACCAAACAGAAAATCCAGTCGGCCCATTGCGCCGTGGTGGTCCAGGTCTTCTGGCCGTTGATGACGTAATGGCCGTTGCTGCGCTTGGCCGAGGTTTTCAGCGAGGCGAGGTCGGAGCCGGAGCCGGGCTCGGAGAAACCCTGGCACCACCAGTCGTCCAGATTGGCGATGCGCGGGAGGAAGCGTTTCTTCTGCGCCTCGCTGCCGAAGGCGATGATCACCGGGCCGACCATGGTGACGCCGAAGCCGAGCGGCGGCGGCGCCGGCGCCTGCTGCAGCTCCTCGAGGAAAATGTAGGACTGGGTGGGGGTCCAGTTGCGGCCACCCCATTCCGCCGGCCAGTGCGGCACCGCCCAGCCCTTGGCGTTGAGGATGCGCTGCCAGATGACGATGTCGTCTTTGTTGAGCTTGCGGCCTTCGACGAGCTTGCTGTGGATGTCGGCCGGGAGTGCCGTGCGCATGAACGTGCGCACCTCGTCGCGGAACGCGATTTCCTCGGGCGTGAAACGCAGGTCCATTTCAGAGCCTCCTGCTCCGTGTCATTCCGGGGCGCCGCGAAGCGGCGAGCCCGGAATCCATGAACACAGGCGGAGCATGTCCTGCGCGGTCCGGTGTTCTTGGGTTCCGGGCTCGCTCGCTTCGCTCGCGCCCCGGAATGACAACCGAGATGACATGACTAATGAATCTCAAACAAACCGGCGGCGCCCATGCCGCCGCCGATGCACATGGTGACGACGGCGCGCTTGGCCTTGCGGCGGCGGCCTTCGATGAGGATGTGGCCCATCATGCGCGCGCCACTCATGCCGTAGGGATGGCCGATCGAGATGGCGCCGCCGTCGACGTTGAGCTTGTCCTGCGGGATGCCGAGGCGGTCGCGGCAGTAGAGCACCTGGCTGGCGAAGGCCTCGTTGAGCTCCCACAGGTCGATGTCGTCGATGCCGAGGCCCTGCTGCTTGAGGAGCTTCGGCACCGCGAACACCGGGCCGATGCCCATCTCGTCGGGCTCGCAGCCGGCGACCGCGAGCGCGCGGAAGGTGCCGAGCGGTTCGAGCCCGCGCGCCTGCGCGAGCTTGGCGTCCATCACCACGCAGGCCGAGGCGCCGTCGGAAAGCTGGCTGGCGTTGCCGGCGGTGATGAAGCCGCCCTCGCGCACCGGCTTGAGCGAGGCGAGGCCTTCGAGCGTGGTGTCGGGGCGGTTGCCCTCGTCGCTCTTGAGCGTGACCTCCTCGAAACTTTCGGCCTTGGTGTTTTTATCGACGTTCTTTTTGATCGACGTGAGCGGCGCGATCTCGTCGTTGAAGCGGCCGGCCTGCTGCGCGGTGGCGGTGCGGCGCTGGCTCTCGAGCGCGTAGGCGTCCTGCGCCTCGCGCTTGACGCCATAGCGCGCGGCGACGATGTCGGCGGTCTCGATCATCGGCATCCACAGCTGCGGCTTGTGTTCCTTGAGCCAATCCTCATAAACCGGCTGGCGGTTGGGGTCCTGCACCAGGCTGATGCTTTCGAGCCCGCCGCCCACGGTCACCTTGGTCTCGCCCAGCATGACGCGGTGCGCCGCCATGGCGATCGCCTGCAGGCCCGAGCTGCAGAAGCGGTTGACCGTCGTCCCTGCGACGGTCACCGGCAGGCCGGCGCGCACCGCGGAAAGGCGCGCGATGTTCTGCCCGGTCGCACGCTCGGGCATGGCGCAGCCGAGGATCACGTCCTCGACTTCGCCCGGCTCGATGCCGGCGCGCGCGACCGCCTCCTTGATCACGTGGCCGCCGAGCACGGCGCCATGGGTGGTGTTGAACGCGCCGCGATAGGCCTTGCCGATCGGCGTGCGGGCGGTGGAAACAATGACGGCCTCAGGCATGGATTCCTCTCGATCAGCTGTGTATCAACGGAATGCGGATGTAACGTCTCGATCGTCATCGCCCGCGAAAGCGGGCGATCCAGTAAACACCGCCCTAGCAAACATAACTGCGCCGGCGTCGTTTACTGGGTGCCCGCTTTCGCGGGCACGACGAGGCAGAGGCTACGGAAGCGGACCTCATCACGCAGCTTTCTTAAGCCCCGCAAAGGTGCCGCCGCTGTCGGCGAGCCTCATGAGCAGCGGCGACGGTTCGAGCTTCGGATTGTTGCCGGCGCGCGCGGCGATTTCGGCGAGGCGGTCGCGGATGTACGACAGGCCGACGCGATCGGCGTAGTGCATCGGGCCACCGGTCCACACCGGCCAGCCGTAGCCGTAGACCCAGATCACGTCGATGTCGCCCGGCCGCATGGCGATGCCTTCATCGAGGATGCGCGCGCCCTCGTTGATGAGCGGGAAGATCAGCCGCTCGAATATTTCCTTGCGGTCGAGGTTGCGCCGCTTGACGCCGTGGCGCACCGAAGCCTCGACGATCAGCTTCTCGACGTCGGGATCGGGAGTGGGCGAGCGCGAGCCGCCCTCGTATTTGTAGAAGCCTTTGCCGGTCTTCTGGCCGTAACGGCCGGCATCGACCAAGGCGTCGGCGATCTCCGCCTTGGCGCCCGAGGCTTTGCGCACGCGCCAGCCGACGTCGAGGCCGGCCAGATCCCCCATGCCGAACGGCCCCATGGGGAAGCCGAACTCGGTGAGCGCGCCGTCGACATCCTGGGGCAGCGCGCCTTCGAGCAGCATGCGTTCGGCCTCGATGCCGCGCGCGTGCAGCATGCGGTTGCCGACGAAGCCGTGGGTGACGCCGACGACCGCCGGCACCTTGCCGATCTTGCGGCCGACCGCGATGGCGGTGGCGAGCACGTCGGGCGCGGTCTCGGCGCCGCGCACGATCTCCAAGAGCCGCATCACGTTCGCGGGGCTGAAGAAGTGCATGCCGAGGACCGACGGCGGCCGCGCCGTCGCCTTGCCGATCTCGTTGACGTTGAGATAGCTGGTGTTGGTGGCGAGCACGGCGTCGGGCTTGGCGAGCTTGTCGAGCTTGCCGAACACTTCTTTCTTGAGCCCCATATCCTCGAACACCGCCTCGACCACGATGTCGGCCTCGCGCACCCCGGCGGCGAGGTCGGTGGTGCCGGTCATCAGCTTGACGCGGCGCTCCATCTCGTCGGCCTTGAGGCCGCCGCGCTTGACCGTGTTCTCATAGTTTCGCTTGATCGTCGCGAGGCCTTTGTCGAGCGCCTCCTGCGAAGTCTCGATGATCGTCACCGGAATGCCGGCGTTGGCGAAGCACATGGAAATGCCGCCGCCCATGGTGCCGGCGCCGATGACCGCCGCGCGCTTGATGTCGCGCGGCTTGGTGCTCGCAGGAATATCGGGAACCTTGGCGGCCTCGCGCTCGGCAAAAAAGATATGCCGCTGCGCCTTCGATTGGTCGCCCTCGCGCAGTTTCTGAAACGCCTCGCGCACGCCCCGCTCGGCCTCGTCGAACGGCTTTTCGAACGACCAGCGCACGCACTCGATCGCGGCGGCGGGCGCGGCAAGCCCACGGGTGCGTTTGGCGGATTTCGCCACCACCTCGTCGTAGAGCTTCGGGTTGTCGCGATAGGGCTTGAGCTTGTCCTCCATGTCGCGGGCGCGCTTGAGCGGCGCCTTCTCAGCGAGCAGACGGCGCGCAAACGCGATCGCGCCCTCGGTCACGTCGCCCTCGACGATCTCATCGACGAGGCCGTTGGCGAGCGCTTCCTGCGCCGAGATCGGATCGCCGCTGAGAATCATCGGCAGCGCCTTGTCGACGCCGATGAGGCGCGGCAGCCGCTGCGTGCCGCCGGCGCCGGGCAGAATGCCGAGCTTGATCTCGGGCAGGCCGAGCCGGGTGGTGGGAGCGGCGACGCGATAGTGACAGGTGAGCGCCACTTCGAGGCCGCCGCCGAGCGGCGTGCCGAATAGCGCGGCGACGATCGGCTTCTTGCTCGCCTCCATCAAGTCGAAGACTTCGACCAGCCCGGGCGGCTGCGGCGGCTTGTCGAACTCGGTGATGTCGGCGCCGGCCATGAAGGTGCGGCCGGCGGCGGTGAGCACGATCGCGTGAATGCCGGCGTCGTCGCGCGCGCGGGTGAACGCGTCCCTCAAGCCCGCGCGCACGGCCTGCTTGAGCGCGTTGACCGGCGGATTGTCGACGACGATGACGGCGACCGCGCCGGGGCGCAGTTCTACGATGTTGGCCAAGGACTTTCCTCCCGCCCGGCGTACGCGCCGGGCATTTCGCGGAATGGAGCGTCCGCGCAACGTTCTTGCATTATTGACCGGAACGCTAGGAAGTGGTGCCATTCGTGTCAATCGGTGGGCGCGCGGGCTCCGCGGGCAACAGCCGGAGGGGAAACGCCATGGGAGCGGGCGCCACCGCCAGAGGCGGCGCATGACGCCGCTGTTGCGCGTGGCCAATGTGGGCGTGCGCTTCGGCGGCATCGTCGCGCTCGAACGCGTGTCGTTCGATCTTGAGGCCGGGCAGATGCTCGGCCTGATCGGCCCGAACGGCGCCGGCAAGACCACGTTGTTCAACTGCCTCTCCCGTCTTTACACGCCGGTCGAGGGCGACATCCTGTTCGAGGGCGCGAGCATCCTCGACAAGGCGCCCCACCGCATGGTCGAGATCGGCATCGGCCGCACCTTCCAAAACCTCGCGCTGTTCGCCCGCATGTCGGTGCTCGACAACGTGCGCGTCGGCGGCCATCACGTCGCGCGCAGCGATTTCTTCTCCGACGCGCTGCATCTGCCGTGGGTGCGGCGGCAGGACCATGCGCTCGACGAGATTGCCTGGGAGCTGATCGATTATCTCGACCTGCACGCGGTCGCGCATCGCTCGGTCGCCGACCTGCCGTTCGGGCTGCAGAAGCGGGTGGAGCTGGCGCGCGCGCTCGCGGTGAAACCGAAGCTGCTGCTGCTCGACGAGCCGGCCGGCGGGCTCAATCACGTCGAGGTGGACGGGCTCGGCCGCCTCATCCGCCGCATCCGCGACGAGCGCAACGTCACGGTGCTCCTGGTCGAGCATCACATGAACCTCGTGATGTCGGTGTGCGACCGCGTGGTGGCGCTCGACTTCGGCCGCAAGATCGCCGACGGCACGCCCGCCGAGGTGCAGCGCAACCCCGACGTCATCGCCGCCTATCTGGGGACGGCCGCGTGAGCGCGACGCTGCTCGAGGCAAAGGGCCTGTGCGCTTACTACGGCGCGACGCAGGCGCTGTTCGGCCTCGACCTCGCGGTGGAGGCGGGCGGGATCACGACGCTGCTCGGCGCGAACGGCGCCGGCAAGACCACGGCGCTGCGCGCGCTCTCCGGCATGGTGCGGGTGGCGGGCGAGATCCGTTTCGATGGCCGGCCGATCGCCGGGCGGCCGGTCGAGCAGATCGTGCGGCTCGGCATCGCCCACGTGCCGCAGGGGCGCGGCACCTTCGTGCGCCAGACCGTCGAGGAGAATTTGCAGATTGGCGCCATGACCCGGCACGACCATACCGAAATCGCGACCGACATCGACCGCGTCTACGGGTATTTCCCACGGCTGCGCGAACGCCGGCGCCAGCAGGCCGGCACGCTCTCGGGCGGCGAGCAGCAGATGCTTGCGGTCGGCCGCGCCATGATGCTGCGCCCGCGCCTGATGCTGCTCGACGAACCGTCGTTCGGCCTTGCGCCGCTGATCGTGCAGGAGCTGTTCGACATATTACGCGCGCTCAATCGCGAGGCCAACGTGAGCATCCTGCTGGTCGAGCAGAACGCCTCGCTCGCGCTCGATCTCGCCGACCACGCCTATCTGATCGAGACCGGGCGGCTCGTGATCAAAGGGCCGTCGCGCGACATCCGCGACGACGAAACCGTGCGCCGGTCGTATCTGGGGTACTGATGATGCACGTCATTGCGAGGACCCCCGAAGGGGGGACGAAGCAATCCAGGGCGTCACGCGCGGCCCCTGGATTGCTTCGGCACTTCGTGCCTCGCAATGACGACAAGGTGCGCGCATGAACTGGGAGCTGCTGCTGCATCAGGTGCTTGCCGGGCTCGCGACCGGCGGCATCTACGCGTGCATCGCGCTCGCCGTGGTGATGATCTACCAGGCGATCGATCATCTCAATTTCGCCCAGGGCGAGATGGCGATGTTCTCGACCTTCATCGCCTGGCAGCTGATGAACTGGGGCTGCCCCTACTGGGTCGCCTTCGTGCTCACCATCGCGATTTCGTTCGTGGGCGGGCTCGCGATCGAACGCATCGTGTTCAAGCCGATCCACGACGCGCCGATCCTCAGCCACATCGTGGTGTTCATCGCGCTGTTCTCGATCCTCAACAGCTCCGCCGGCTGGATCTGGGATTACACCATCAAGGATTTCCCCACCCCGTTCGGCACGCGCTCGCTGATCGGCAACGGGCTGATCAGCGCGCACGACGGCGGCATGATCGGCGTGACGCTCGTGCTGCTCGCGCTGCTCTATCTGTTCTTCCGCCACACCCGCATCGGCCTTGCCATGCGGGCCGCCGCCGCGAACCCGGAATCGGCACGGCTCGCCGGCATCCGCGTCGGCTGGATGGTGGCGCTCGGCTGGGGCATGGCGGCGGCGATCGGAGCCGTCGCCGGCATGCTGATCGCGCCGGTGGTGTTCCTCGAGCCCAACATGATGATCGGGATTTTGCTCTACGGCTTCGCCGCCGCGGTGGTGGGCGGGCTCACCAGCCCGGGGGGCGCGGTGATCGGCGGCTTTGCGGTCGGCGTGATCGAGAACGTCGCCGGCACCTTCATCCCGTATTTCGGGCGCGAGCTGAAACTCACCATCGCGCTGGTGCTGATCGTCGCCGTGCTGCTGGTCAAGCCGAGCGGCCTGTTCGGCCGCAGCGTCGTCAGTCGAGTGTAACTCATGGAAGCAACGCCCGCCGCCATTGAAGCGACCGGCGCCGCGACGCCGTCGGTGGTGCGCCTGCCGCCGGCGCAAGCGGTGATCGGCGGGATCACGCTGGCGCGCTGGCGCCAGCTCGCGATCATCGCGTGCGTCATCGTCGCGCTGGTGATCCCCTTCGTGGTGAAGAATTTTTTTATCTTCCAGCTCACGCTCGCGCTGGTCTATGCGCTCGCGATCCTGGGGCTCAATCTGCTCACCGGCTTCAACGGCCAGTTCTCGCTCGGCCACAGCGCGTTCTACGCGATCGGCGCCTATACGGCCGCGATCATGATGGACCACTGGGACGTCGCCTATTACTGGACCCTGCCGGTCGCGGGCGTGGTCTGCCTCATCTCCGGCTTCCTGTTCGGCCTGCCGGCGCTCCGCCTCGAAGGCATCTATCTCGCGCTCGCCACCTTCGCGCTCGCCATCGCGGCGCCGCAGATCCTCAAATTCAGCCCGCTCGAACACTGGACCGGCGGCGTGCAGGGCATCGTGGTGATCAAGCCGGACGCGCCGTTCGGCCTGCCGCTCAGTTCCGACCAGTGGATTTATTTCTTCACGCTCGCGGTTGCGGCGGTGCTCTACGTCTGCGCGGTCAACCTGGTTAACAGCCGCACCGGCCGCGCCATGAAGGCGATCCGCGACAACGCCATCGCGGCCGGCGCCATGGGGGTCAACGTCTCGCTCTACAAGTCGCTCACCTTCGGGGTGAGCGCGCTCTATACCGGCATCGCCGGCGCGCTGGGGGCGGTGGTGGCCGGGTTCGTGGCGCCCGACAGCTTCACCTTCACGCTCTCGATCCAGCTGTTCGTCGGGCTGGTGGTGGGCGGCGTAGGTTCGATTCCCGGCACATTGTTCGGCGGCCTGTTTGCCTTGTTCGCACCGAACGTCGCCGAATCCGTCTCCAAGGGCTTGGCAGGGGCGGTCTACGGGGTCATTCTTATCCTGGTCATCTACGTGATGCCGTCCGGGGCGGCGGGGCTCGTTCGGCTGATCGTGAGCAAGCTAGCTCGTAGCGCGCGGTGACAAGCCTCAAACAGGGAGTGAACTAAAATGCAGCTGCATCGTTTCGGCCTGACGGCGACCGCCGCGCTCGGCGTCGCCGCCCTGGTCGTGAGTACCGCCGTCGCCGAGAAAAAATACGACACCGGCGCGACCGATACCGAGATCAAGATCGGCAACACCAATCCGTACAGCGGCCCCGCCTCTGCCTACGGCACCATCGGCAAGACCATCGCGGGCTACTTCAACAAAGTGAACGCCGAGGGCGGCATCAACGGCCGCAAGGTCAACTTCATCAGCTACGACGATGGCTACAGCCCGCCCAAAACGGTCGAACAGGCGCGCAAGCTGGTCGAGAGCGACGAGGTGCTGTTCCTGTTCAATACGCTCGGCACCCCGTCCAACACTGCGATTCAGAAGTACATGAACGCCAAAAAGGTGCCGCAGCTGTTCGTCGCGACCGGCGCCACCAAGTGGGGCGATCCGCAGCACTTCCCCTGGACCATGGGCTGGCAGCCGACCTACCAGGCAGAAGGGCACATCTACGCGAAATATCTGCTCGAGCATCACCCGCAGGGCAAGATCGGCATCCTTTATCAGAACGACGACTACGGCAAGGATTACGTGAAAGGCCTCAAGGACGGCCTCGCCGGCAAAATGCCGATCGTCGCCGAGCTGCCCTATGAGACCACCGACCCGACGGTCGACTCGCAGATCGTCAGCCTGCAGGCGTCCGGGGCCGACGTGTTCTTCAACGTGACCACGCCGAAGTTCGCCGCCCAGGCGATCCGCAAGGCCGGCGAGATCGGCTGGAAGCCGATCCATCTGCTCAACAACGTGTCGCAGTCGGTGGGCGGGGTGCTGCAGCCGGCCGGGCTGGAAAATTCGAAGGGCCTGCTGTCGACCTATTATCTCAAGGATCCGACCGATCCGCAGTGGAAGAACGACCCCGACTACAAGGCGTGGGTGGCGTTCATGGAGAAGTATTATCCGGATGGCGACCGCAACTCGACCTTCCCGGTCACCGGCTATGCGGTCACCCAAACACTGATGCAGGTGCTCAAGCAGTGTGGCGACGAGTTGACCCGCGCCAACATCATGAAACAGGCCGCCAACTTGAAGAACCTGGAAATCGGCATGGTGCTGCCGGGCATCAAGATCAACACCAGTCCGACCGACTTCTATCCGATCAAACAGATGCAGATGCAGCAGTTCGACGGTCAGCGCTGGGTGCCGATTGGCCCGATCCTCAGCGGCGAGCTGAGCGGAACTTAACGGCGTTCCCCGTGCGCGCTGCGGCGCGAAGTGCCGCAGCGCAGACAGGGGGTCCAGGGGCAACAGGCGGACACGTGGACCCCGGATCATCAGCGGCGCACCGTTCCGCTGCGCTCCACGCTGCGCCGCATCCGGGGAACGCCAAGAGAGGTCGATCCATGCCCGACTTCCCCGCGCTGCTGCGGAGTTTTGCCGCCGCCGTGGTGGCGAACGACGGCGCCGCGCTCGCCGGCCTGTTCACCGACGACGGCGTTTATGAGGACGGTTTCTTCGGCGCGCACCAAGGCCGGGACGCGATCATCGCCATGCTCGCGCGCTTTCACGCGACCGGCACCGACTATCGCTGGGACTTCTGCGATCCGCTGAGCGACGGGCGCATCGGCTACGCCCGCTGGCGCTTCAGCTACGCGTCGAAAATGCCGGGCGCCGAAGGCAAACCGGTCGTGTTCGAGGGCACGAGCCTGTTCGCGTTCCGCGGCGAGCGCGTCGCCCGCTACAGCGAAGCCTTCGACCGCGGCGTCGCCCTCGTGCAGCAGGACTTCCCGGCCGAGCGGCTCGAGAAAATTTTGCGTAAAACCGCACAGGCGCAGAACGCGACGCCCCCATGCCGCGAGCACCTGGAGCGCTTCGCGTAGCCCGTCTTCCCAACCGGTGATTCCATGAACATGCGAAAGTCCGCCATCCTCTCCGCGCTCGCGCTTTGCGCCGCGCTCGTTCTCGCGTGCTTCGGGGCCGCATCGGCCGCCGACGACGAGGGCCCGGCCTACGGACCGGAACTCGAAGGCTTCGAATATCCCTGGCCGGTGCAGCATTATGACTTCGTCTCGCAGGGCGTGCCGTTGCACATGGCCTACATGGACGTGAAGCCGGCGACGCCGAACGGCCGCATCGTCGTCGTGCTGCACGGCAGGAACTTCTGCGCCGCGACCTGGCAGGGCAGCATCGCGGCGCTCAGCGATGCGGGCTACCGCGTGATCGCGCCCGATCAGATCGGTTTCTGCAAATCGACCAAGCCCGCCCATTATCAGTACAGCCTGCAGCAGCTTGCCGGGAACACGCACGCGCTGCTCGTGGCGCTGGGGGTCAACCGCGTCACCGTCATGGGACACTCGATGGGCGGCATGCTCGGCGTGCGCTACGCGCTGATGTATCCCGACGACGTCGAGCGGCTGGTGCTGGTCGACCCCATCGGGCTCGAGGACTGGAAAGCCAAAGGCGTTCCCTGGCTGAGCGTCGATGGGTGGTACCAGAGGGAACTGCAAACCACCGCCGAGCGCATCCGCGCCTACGAGCGCGCGACCTAT
>JAFAUQ010000249.1 GCA_019243195.1 Hyphomicrobiales bacterium | reverse complement strand
CAAATGCAAGGCATGAGTGACGATAATGCCCGCAAGGCCGCCGCCGCCAAGGCCGCCGACGCGGCACTGGCCGATCAGGGTGTGACCGAGGTCGAACGGCAAAACTTTCTCAAGGAAGTCAAGGCGCGGCTCGACGCCGGATTCGACGCCGACATCGGCTTTGCCGAGCGGCTGGTGTGGTTCTGGTCAAACCATTTCTGCATCTCGACCTTCACCGTCTACAACATGGCGGGCGGCTACGAACGCGAAGCGATCAGGCCGCACATCCTCGGCCGCTTCGCCGACATGCTGCTCGCCGCCGAAGGCCATTCGGCCATGCTGATCTACCTCGACAACAGCATCTCGATGGGAGCGAACTCGGTCGCTGGCATCAATCAAACCCGGGGGCTCGATGAGAACCTCGCGCGCGAGATTTTAGAGCTGCATACGCTCGGCGTGCGTTCCGGCTACAATCAGGACGATGTGATCAGCTTTGCCAACGTGCTCACCGGCTGGACGGTTATTCCACAGGTGGGCAACCCGGTGAATGGCACCGAGTTCGTCTTCAATCCGCGCATGCACGAGCCGGGGTCGAAACGGGTACTCGGCAAGTTCTATCCCGACAGCGGGCTCGAGCAGGGACGTGCCGTCCTCGCCGATCTCGCCCGCCACCCGGCGACCGCCACCCACGTGGCGACCAAACTCGCGCGCTATTTCTCCGCCGACGACCCGCCACCCCCGCTCGTCGAGCGTCTGGCGAAAACCTTTCGCGATACCGAGGGCGACCTCAAGGAGATGGCCAAGACCTTGGTCGTGTCAGAGGAATGCTGGTCGCCCGCCCGGGAGAAGCTCAAACGGCCGTGCGAGTGGGTCGTCTCGATGGCGCGCGCGACCGGAATACGCTCCAACACGGAGCGTTTCACTCAGGGCCAGGCGGCAATGGGCGAGCCGGTGTGGCGGCCGACGGCACCTCAGGGCTACGCCGACAACGAGGGCGCCTGGATCGACGGAATGGGTCTGCGCCTCGACGTAGCCAACAGCGTCGCCGAGCGTGTCGCCGACCGGGTCGAGCCGCGTGAATTCCTCGACACGGCGCTCGGCCCGCTCGCCTCGCCCGAGACCCGCCAGGCCGTCGCCCGCGCCGAGAGCGGTCCGCAGGCGCTGGCGCTCGCTTTCATGGCTCCCGAATTTCAACGGAGGTGATCATGGCTTCCCTCCTTCATCTGCCCACGCGTCGCGACATGCTGCTCGGCACAGGCGCCCTGTTCGCCTGGGCCTATATGCCGAAGCTCGCACGCGCCGAGGGGCGCGACCCGCGGCTCCTGGTGGTCGTGCTGCGCGGCGGGCTCGACGGGCTCGGCATGCTGGCACCGGTCGGCGATCCCGACTGGGTGAAGCTGCGCGGCGACAAGGGCTTGGCGCTCGACGGCAAGCCGCCGGCTTTGCCGCTCGACTCTTTCTTCGCCCTCAACCCCGCCATGCCCAACCTCAACCGCCTCTATCAGGCGCGGCAGGCGACGATCGTCCATGCGACCGCGACGCCCTACCGCGAGCGCTCGCATTTCGATGGCCAGGACATCCTGGAGAGCGGCTACGACCGGCCCGGACATGCGGACAGCGGCTGGCTCAACCGCGCGCTCGCGCTGCTGGAAGCTGACGGCCGCGTCGATCCGCGCGGCGCGCGCGCGCTCGCAATCGGCCCGACGACGCCGCTCGTCGTGCGCGGCGCGGCGCCGGTGATGTCCTGGGTGCCGCAACGCCTGCTACCTGCGAGCGACGACACCCAGGCGCGGCTGCTCGATCTTTATCGTCACACTGACCCGAAGCTCGCGCGCGCTTTGGAAGGGCGCCGCGATCTTCTCGCCGTGGGGCGCGCCGCGGGCATCAGCGCGGTGACCGCCCCCGAGGACGAGCGCACCGCCGGTTTTGCCCGCCTGCGCCGCTATTTCAACGACGTCGCCGTCACCGCGGCGAAGTATCTGGCGCGCCCCGACGGGCCGCGGGTAGGCGCGGTCGGGGTCAGCGGCTGGGATACCCACATCAACGAAGGAGCGACCGCCGGAGTGCTCGCGAATCTCCTGGGCGCGCTCGACGGGACCATCCCGGCCTTCGAACAGAACATGGGCGAGACGTGGAAGGAGACCGTGGTCGTCTTCATCACCGAATTCGGCCGCACCGCCCGGATCAACGGCACCGAAGGCACCGACCACGGCACCGGAACGGTGGCATGGATCATCGGCGGCGCGGTCAAGGGCGGCCGCGTCATAGCCGACTGGCCCGGCCTCAAAGAGGCCAATCTCTATGAAGACCGCGACCTCAAGGCGACCACTGATCTGCGCGCCGTCCTCAAGGGCGTGCTCCAGGACCACCTGCGCGTCGATGAACGCGCGCTCGCCGCGACCGTGTTCCCCGGCAGCGAGAACGTGAAACCGATGGCGGGGCTGGTGTAGCTCGGGCCGAGCGCAATCGTTGCAAAAAACAACCGGCGCGAGTCGGGTGCCGGGCAGACAGCCGTCCTTGCCTGCCGGAGCATGATTTGTTCCGCGAGGTCGATCATGCGTTACTCGGAAACGGACGAGCGGGCCTTCTATCGCCGGCAAGCCACCCGTCTTTTGGAGCTCGCCGACGGCTGTGAAAACCGGCCCACGGCCAAAGAGCTGCTGAAAGCGGCAGAGTACTACATCGGCAAGCTGGAGCAGCCGCCCGGCCCCGCCATCGCCGCATAGGAAGAGCCGCCAGTCCCTTCACCACTCCCTCGCCTTTTTGCGAGAGAGCTTTGTTGTTTTCAATTTCACGATCGCCATCAGTATTTTTGAAAAACAACTGAATTTCGCCGCATCGCACAATCAACCAGGCCCCGCACGCAGGCAACTGCTGGAGAGCGGGGTGAAACGCGAACCTAACAAACGTTTCATGATCAGTCCTTCCAAATTTCCGCTGCGGCGCACACGACGAGGGAAAGCTTAGAGCGCTGGTCGGGCTCGCCCAGCGCATTGCCGGCGACCGTGCTGGCAAAGCCGCATTGCGGGCTTATTGCGAGGCGATCGACATCGATCGCCCGTGCCGCCTCGTCGACGCGCCGTTTGAGCGCATCGAGGGTTTCCAGCACCGGCGTTTTGGTGCTCACGAGGCCGAGTACGACGCCCTTCTCCTTGGGGACGAACCGCAGCGGCGCGAAGTCGCCCGCGCGCGGCGTGTCATATTCGAGCAGAAAGTGGTCGACCTCGGTGTTGGCAAAGAAGCGCTCCGCGACCGAGCCGTAGCCGCCCGCCGCGAGATAATGGCCTTTGAAATTGCCACGGCACATGTGGACGCCGACCACCATGTCGGCAGGGCGCCCCGCGACCGCCTGATTGATGGCGCCGATGTAAAGATCGACCAGCCGATCGGGCGCGCTCCCGGCTGCTTCGACCTGCTGGCGGATCAAGGGATCGCACAGAAGCGCGACGGCGACTTCGTCGAGCTGCACGTAGCGGCAGCCGGCCTCCGCCAGCGCTGCGATTTCCGCCCGAAACGCCGTGGCGAGATCCGCGAAGAAGGCGTCCACATCTTGATAAGCCTCTCGCGTGGCGAAATCGCTGCAGCGATAGAAATGCATCGTCGAGGGCGCCGGCAGCGTGATCTTCGCAGTGACGCCGGTCGCCTCGCGCAGGAAAACAAACTCGTCGAGGGCGAGCGGCTGCGCCCGCCGGATTTTGTCTACGGCGTACGGCGCCGTGAACGCGACCTCATGCCCCGCATCGTCGCGGAATTTGAACAGCGCAGGCTTGATGACGAAACCGTGCATCCGCTCGACGAAGCGGCCCCAATAGGACCCGCGGCGGAATTCGCCGTCGGTGACGACCTTGAGCCCGACCGCCTCCTGCATGGCGACGGCGTCGCGAATGCAGCGATCCTGCATCGCGCGATAGGCGTCGTCGTCGAAGTTGCCGGTCCCATGCTGGCGGAACGCCTGACGCAACGCCGCCGGCCGCAGCAGGCTTCCGACGTGGTCGGCCCGAAACGGCGGCCGTCCGGCGCCGCGCTGGATCATGATGCCCCCCACTGAGCGAAATCGCCTGACGCCCCTAGGCCTCTCAGATTAACGAACGAACTCGTCAAATCACATGTCGATGTCAGCTGCGCGCGCAAGTCAATGCCGCACACGCTGTACGAAGCGTTATGTGGGAGCTACATAAATGAAGAGAGCTGCTTTGCAGCGTGCCGAGCGCGCTAGCTATCGTCCTCGGTGCTTGTGGCGTGCAGTCGTACGGGGACGGGGCTCGTCATGCTGTCGAGAAATATCTGCATGCTGGCGCTATAGATCACGAAGGGCAGGCACATTAAAAGCATATCGGCCTCCGACGGTTCCCCTCACTGAGCAATAACAAAACGTTTGCGCGCCCGTTTTGTTCCCGGCACGCGCAGGCTTCCGCAATACTCGCGCCGCCCGAGGGGCCGCTGGGCGGGTGCCGGGACCGACTTGGCCTTAATTTTTAGCTTGGCCGCTGCCGGCCGGTCCACGTTTGCCGTCCGACCAGGGAACGAGGCAAGTCGCTGCCGCGTTTGCGCTGTGAGCAGAGCGCGGCCAATCGATGCGGGATTCAGATTTCATCAGGCGCATCTTGATTGCGGTGGCTATCGGCGCGCTCGCCGCCGCCGCATGGCTGCTGCGCGATGTGATCATCCTGGCGTTCGGTGCCGTCATCGTCGCCATGGTGCTGCGGCTCGGAGCGGAACCGTTTCTGCGCTGGATGCCGCGTTACGCGGCGATGGCGCTGTCCGGCCTGCTGATCGCCGGGACCTGGCGGGGGTCGGCTATCTGTTCGGAATGCACATCGGAGGCCAGCTTCAGGACGTGCTGCAAAAGGCGGACGATGCGGTCAAAGGGATCATGGAAAGGCTGCAGTCATCTGACATCGCCAAGCGCCTGTTTCCCAAGGACGGCGGCCTCGACCTCTCCCCTTCGAGCCTCGTGGGCAGTGTGTTCAGCGTGAGCACCCGGCTGCTTGAAGCGCTGCTCGTCATGGTGATCAGCGGCATTTATCTCGCCGCCCAGCCCGAGATGTACCTGCACGGGTTGATTCAGCTGTTTCCGCCCCGCCTGCACGCGCAAGCGGAGCGCGCCGTCGCGGAAATCGGCGCGGCACTGCGCCTGTGGCTCTTGGGCCAGCTGCTCCAGATGGTCGTGATCGGCATCATCACCACGTTGGCGGTGTGGATGATCGGATTGCCCTCGCCGCTAGCCCTCGGCCTGATCGCCGGCATCGCCGAGTTCGTGCCCTATCTCGGCCCGATCGTCGCAAGCATTCCGGCGCTCCTGATCGCCTCGACCCAGAACTTCGACGCGTTTGTCTGGACCGGTGCCGCCTATCTGATCATCCATCAGATCGAAGGTGAAGTGATTGCGCCCCTGATCCAACGGCATATGATCCTGATTCCTCCCGCGCTGACGCTGCTCGGGATCGTGGCGGTCGATTATCTGTTCGGAACATTCGCGATCGTGCTGGCGGCGCCCCTGGTTATTGCAATCTTCATCGCCGTCAAGCGGCTCTATATCCGCGACGTGCTGCACGAGCCGACGCCGCTTCCCCGCGACAACAAGTAACGCTGCCGATCCCGGCGCCGCGCCGCGGAGCAGCCGGGAACCACCGGTCGTCCTCGCGGGTTTCGCCGGTGCGGTCGGCTCAATGGTGCAAAACGTGGAGCTCGCCCTCTCGTGTGCCTGGTTGGCGCTGGTCGCGTGGCTGATCCTGCGCGCCTTTAACCAGCGCGGGCTGCTTCCGCCTCTCCATCCGCCCGGGCCGAACACCGAATCCGCGCCGCACATCACGGCGATCGTCCCGGCCCGTGACGAGGAAGCCAACATCGCCCGCTGCCTCGATGGCCTGCTGGCGCAGAGCTATCCGGCCGACCGGCTGCGCGTCGTCGTCGTCGACGATCAATCCGCCGACGCGACCCCCGCGATCGTCAGCGCGATAGCTGCACAGCATCCTCAGGTCTGCCTATTGCAGGCACCGCCGCTGCCACCGGGCTGGATCGGCAAATGCCACGCCTGCCAAGTCGGCGCCTATGCGGTGCCGCCCGAGACGGAATGGCTGTGTTTCCTCGATGCCGATGTGCGGCCAAGGCCGGCGCTGCTCTCGCGCGCCCTTGCGACGGCGCAATCCGAGCGCCTCGATTTGCTGTCGCTTGCCCCGCGCCAGGAGCTGGGCAGCTTCGCCGAGCGGTTGGTGATGCCGTGCGGGCTTTATCTCATGGCGTTCTATCAGGACTTGGCCGATCTGCAGTCGCGCGCCGGCGATGACGCGACCGCGACCGGACAATTCATGCTGGTCCGCCGGGAAGTCTACGACTCGCTCGGCGGTCATGCGGCGGTGCGCGGCATCATTTGCGAGGACGTGGCGCTCGCTCGTGTGATAAAACGCGCGGGCAGACGCGTCGCCCTGCATGATGGGCGGGAAGCGATTTCGGCGCGCATGTACACGGGGTGGCACAGTCTGTGGGAAGGCGTCGCGAAGAATCTCGTCGACATGCTTGGTGGACCGGTGCCAACTGTCGTCACTGCGGTCGCCGCAACCGTGATTGCGTGGGCCGCCTGGCTCATCCCGGCGGTTGCTGCGGTCGGCTGCGTCAACGGAAGCTCCTCGAGCTGCGTCGCGCTCGCGCCGGCGCTTGCCGCCTCCGCCGCGGCCGCGGGATTCCACATGGCGGGCGCCCACTACTTCGGCATCCCGCTGTGGTATGGGCTGTTATTCCCGGCCGGCTACACGGCGGGCGCCGTCATGGCGATCGACAGCTTGCGCCTGCGCCTGCGCGGTCAGGTGACCTGGAAGGGCCGGACCTATCCATGAAAAAGCCCGCGGCACCGGCCAATCGGCCGACGGGTGCCGACCACGAGCACGTCGAGCGGATGTCGACATGGATGGCGATCCTGCTCGTCATCCTGGTGGCGCTCCTCATCAACCAGCTTCAATGGATACTGCTGCCGTTCGTGATTTCCGGACTGCTCGCCTACATCTGCACGCCGGCGATCGAATGGCTCCAGGCGCGCACGCGCTGGCCGCGCGGCCTTTTCGCAGTCGCGACCTTCCTCGTGCTGCTGCTGTTCGCCTGCCTGCTCGGCCTGCTCGGGCTGCCCTCGATGATCACCGGGATCAAGGGCATCGTCACCGACTTCCAGGGAATCGTGACGAGCGCAGCCCGCGGCGCGATCGGGAACTCCAAGGTGACGCTGCTGGGCGAGCCGATGAACGCCGAACAGTTGGCGGGGGCCATAGTGACCGGCGTGCGCGATTGGCTCGGCAGCGCCGGGCGACTCGCCACGCTGGCAACGGCGAGCTTCGCGACGATGTTCGGAATGATCCTGACGCTCGTGCTGCTGTTCTATTTTTTGTTTAGCGGCCCGGTCGTTGCCCGCGGGCTGCTGGCGCTGATGCCGCCGGGACAACGACCCTTGATTCAGCACGTGGCTACGCAGGTGAATCCGGTGCTGCGACGTTATTTCATCGGCGTGATCGTCGTAGTCGCTTATGCATCGACTGCTGCCTACGTCGGTCTCGGTTTCTTCCTCGGGATTCCTCACGCCGTGTTCCTGGCCCTGTTGACAGGGCTGCTCGAGATGATTCCGGTGATCGGACCGATCGCCGCCGCCGTTATCGCTGGGCTGGTGGCGGTGCGCTACGCCACCGGCATCGGACCGATCATCGCCTATGCGGTCTACGCCACGGCCTTGCGCCTTTCGATCGATCAGCTGTTCGGGCCGATCGTGCTGGGCAGCGCGGCGCGCGTGCATCCGGTCGTCATCATCTTCTGTTTTCTCGCCGGCGGCGTGCTGTTCGGGATCGTTGGCATCATCCTGGCTGTCCCGGCCGCCCTGGTGGTGCGGACGACGCTTGCCATTCTGTACGACGAGCCGCAGGCCGCGCCCGGGCGCAAATAGCGAAGCCGCCGGAGAGCGTTTGCATGCGTGGATCACCCGGCGACCAAAATCGTTTGCTGCAGCGCGATGCGCGATGGTAAAACAGTGCAACCTTGCGTCCCCGTTTGCATTATTCCCCGGGGAGAACCGCCGGCGTGTTCCTCCGTCCCGCGGTTTGCGGAACGCCCGCGAAGCCTTAAAATGACTGCGGGACAGTGAATTCCGACGCGGAGCCACCGTGTCCATCGCGAACGATGTCATAAGTCCGATGGCGAGCCTGTGCGTCGCGGCTGCCGCACTGGGCTGCCTGTATCTGCTGGTCGGCTGTGTCGCTTTGTCGACATTTCGCTCGCGCCGGCGCGCTGCCCGATGCACGCCGGTTCCGGTCACGGTGCTCAAGCCGCTGCACGGCGCCGAACCCTGCCTATCGCGGCGGCTCTCGTCCTTTTGCCGCCAGGATTACGCCGCGCCGGTCCAAGTGATCTGCGGTGTCCAGGACCCATCCGATCCCGCCCTCGCCATTGCCCGCCTGCTGGCAACATCGCCCGACGGGCCGTCCTTCGACCTCGTGATCGACGCGCGCGAGCACGGCTTGAACCCCAAAATTTCGAACCTCATCAGCATGCTCCCGGCGGCCCAGCACGACGTGCTGGTGATGGCCGACAGCGACATGGAGGTCGGGCCCGATTATCTGGCGCGGATCGTGGCCGAGCTGCAGCAGCCGGGCGTCGGTGCCGTCACCTGCCTTTATCACGGCGTGGCGCTCTCGGGGCGATGGTCGCGCCATGCGGCGCTGGGCATCAACACGCACTTCCTGCCGAATGTCGTCACCGCGCTCACGCTGCGCCTCGCGCGGCCTTGCTTCGGTTCAACCATCGCCATCAGTCGCAGCCTGCTGGCGCGGATCGGCGGCCTCGCGGCGTTCGCCGACCACCTCGCCGACGACTACGAGATCGGCCAGGCGGTGCGAAGCGCGGGCCGCGAAGTCGCCATTCCCGCCTTCACCATCGGACACGCTTGCTTCCATGAGCGGTTGCGTGGACTGATCGCTCACGAGCTGCGGGCCGCACGCACGGTGCGGAGCATCGTGCCGGTCGGTTATTGCGGGGCGATCCTGACCCATCCGTTCCCGCTCGCGCTCATCGGCGCGGTTCTCGGCGCTCAGCACGCGCTCTTCGTCGCCGCGGCCGCCCTCGCCTGCCGGGCCGCGCTGTGCGCCTGCGTCGAACGCGCGTTCGGCATTCCACGTCAGCCTTATTGGCAGATTCCGAGCAGGGATCTTCTGTCGTTCGGGGTTTACATCTGGAGCTTCTTCGGCATGCGCGTGCAGTGGCGCGGCTCGCGCTACCGCGTGGCGGCCGACGGAAGCCTCCTTTCGGATCGGCGGGAGGCACAGGCATGATGCGCTCCTTGTTCCTGCAGGCGCCCGCTTGCCATGGCTTCGATGGCGGCGCCGGCTCGCGCTATCAGGCACGCCGCGAGATCCGCTCGTTCTGGTATCCGACATGGCTCGCCCAGGCGGCGGCGGTCGTGCCGGGCAGCAAATTGATCGACGCGGTCCCGCACGGGATCACGCTCGAGGCGATCATCGAAGAGGCGAAGAGCTTCGACCTTGCCGTCCTGCACACGTCGAGCCCGTCGTTTGCTTCCGATGTGCGCGCGCTCGAAGCGCTCAAGTCGGCCAATCCGAAGCTCAAGGCGGGCTTCGTCGGCGCCAAGGTGGCGGTCGATCCCGGCGGCAGCCTCGCGGCCTCGCCGTCAATCGATTTTGTCGCCGGCAATGAATTCGATTTCACCATCCGCGACATCGCCGAGGGATGCGATTGGGCCGCCATCGACGGCATGTCGTATCGCGACGCGGACGGCACGGTCCGGCACAATCGCCCGCGCGCCATCCTCGAAGACATGGACCGGCTGCCGTTCGTCACGCCGGTCTATCGGCGCGACCTGACCGTCAGCCGCTATTTCATCGGCTACCTGCGCCATCCGTACATTTCCCTCTACACCGGCCGCGGCTGCAAATCGCGCTGCACCTTTTGTTTATGGCCGCAGACGGTGGGCGGACATCGCTACCGCACCCGCAGCGTATGGCACGTGGTCGATGAGGTGGCGTGGGCGCAGCGCGAGTTCCCGGAGGTGAAGGAATTCTTCTTCGACGATGACACGTTCACGGACAACCTGCCGCGCGCTCAGGCGATCGCGCGCGAACTGGGCCGCCTCGGCGTCACCTGGTCGTGCAATGCCAAGGCCAACGTGCCGCGCGACACTCTCAAGGTCATGCGCGACAACGGCCTGCGGCTTCTGCTCGTGGGTTACGAGAGCGGGAACCAGCAAATCC
The DNA here is from genome assembly GCA_019243195.1 of Hyphomicrobiales bacterium. Taxonomy (GTDB): domain Bacteria; phylum Pseudomonadota; class Alphaproteobacteria; order Rhizobiales; family Xanthobacteraceae; genus AP-16. The sequence continues at coordinate 18,124 of JAFAUQ010000249.1, read as the reverse complement.
TGCACAACATCAAGAAGGGTATGCGTGTCGATGTCGCGCGCGCCTTCACCAAACATTGCCACGAGCTTGGCATCACGATCCACGGCACCTTTATCCTCGGGCTGCCGGGCGAGACCCGGGAAACGATCGAGGAGACCATCCGCTTCGCGACCGAAATCAACCCGCACACGGTTCAGGTATCGATCGCCGCGCCCTATCCGGGCACGTATCTGCACCGGCAAGCAGTCGAAAACGGCTGGCTCGACCTCGAGCACGCCGAACTCATCGATGACCATGGCGTGCAGCTTGCGCCCCTGAACTATCCGCATCTCCGCCATCAGGAGATTTTTGACTCGGTCGAGAGCTTCTACCGCCGCTTCTACCTGCGTGCCCCCAAGATCGCGGCGATCGTCTCCGAGATGGCGCGCCGGCCCCAGATGACCCAGCGGCGGCTGCGCGAGGGGATCGAGTTCTTCCATTTCCTGCGCGAGCGCCGCCGAATCGCCCACTGACCGTGGCCGGGGCGCTCGGCTGCGCTTTCGCGACCCACCCGCATGGTGCGAAGCTACTTCCCGGTCTTGGTCCGGCAGTGATACTATTCCGACTGGGCGTCGGGGTTATCCAACCGGGAAGGGGCTATGGGGACCGTTCTGATCGTCGAGGACGAGGACCAGGTGCGGGTACTGGCCGAGTCCTATCTGCGCGAACAGGGACACCAGACCGTATCGGCGGCAACGCCCGAAGAGGCGCTGGCGATCTTCGAAGTGGTCGATCGCGTCGACGTCATGTTCACCGACGTCATTCTCAAGGGCGATATTCACGCCGGCCTCGAATTGGCGAAGGAGGCCGTCCAACGCCGGCCCGAGCTCAAGGTGCTGTTCACCACCGGCTCGTCGGTCACCGACGGCATGAAAGCGATGATGGTCGATAAATCCGCCGTGCTGGAGAAGCCCTACACGGTCGATCAGCTGCAAACCGCCTTGACGGTGCATTTCGGCATCAATCCGAATCCTTAATCCAGGTGCCGCACGTGACGCCTGGATTGCCGCGTCACTGCAGATAACCAGCGCCGCGGAACCAGTCGAGCGCGTCGGCCAACGCCGCTTGATAAGGACGCGCGCGAATTCCCAGTTCCTTTTCAGCCTTCGCGGTGCTGAAGAACATGCGCTCGCGCGCGTGGCGTACGCCTTCCAATGTCGCCAGCGGCTCGCGGCCGGTCACCCGCGCTGCCGCTTCGGCCACCAAGGCCGCGGGCAATCCAGCGTACCATGGAATGCGCAGCCGCGGCGGGCGACGGCCGGCGAGCGCCGCGATGGCCGCAAGCATCCGGGCGAAGCGAACATTGTCGCCGCCGAGAATGTAGCGCTCGCCGATACGGCCGCGCCGCAGCGCGGCGACGTGACCGCGCGCCACGTCGTCGACGTGCACGAGGTTGAGCCCGGTATCGACAAACGCCGGAATGCGGCCGGTGGCGGCGGCAATGATGATCCGGCCGGTCGGGGTCGGGCGCGCGTCGTTCGGGCCGATCACGGTCGCGGGATTGACAATGACGGCAGGTAGTCCTTGCTCGACCATGTCGCGCACGAGCCGTTCCGCCATGATCTTGCTGTGCTGATACGCCCCGCTCGCCGCACCTTCCGACATGAAGTCGGCCTCGTCCGCGGGCGAACCGTCTGGCCGCGGTCGCACGGTGGCGACGCTGCTGGTGTAGACCACGCGCTCGACGCCGGCCTTGCGCGCCTGTTCCATGACCACGCGCGTGCCCTCGACGTTGGTGGCGAAAATCTCGCTGCGGTCGGGCGCCCAAAGGCGATAGTCGGCCGCCACGTGGACGAGATAACGGCACCGCGCGAGCGCGGCGGCAACCACGGCCGGCGCATTGATGCTCCCCTCCACGATCTCGATGCCGAGTGCGCTGAGATGATCGCGCCGGCTCTGAGAACGCACCAGTGCACGCACCGAAAACCCCTCCTCCACGAGGAGGCGCGCGACCGCAGACCCGATGAATCCGCTCGCTCCGGTCAAGAGAATGCTGGAGCCGTCCGTCATCGCATCCTTTCCTGTTGCGGCTTCACGTCCAGCGGGTAATATGGAACCAAAGGTGCTCGCGTGCGCTTGGTTTTTCGGGAGGGCGTTTCGGCGCCACCGGGCGTGGCGCGGTAGACCGCACAAACGGCGCACCGTGGAAATCGAGCGTTACGCGAGGGGAACCATCGGCCGCAGTTGGACCGCGTCGCCGCGGGGGCGTGACGCCGTCGCCGCACGCGCATGGCGCCGTCGCGCCGAGATCGCCGAAGCGCGCTCTGCGACAGTCGCACCGATACTGCCGTATTCGGTCGTGGCGCTCGTCGGCCTCGCGTTCGAGGCCCGCATCGCGGCCGGCCCGGGCGTGTTCGTTATTTGTCGCGGACCCGACATCGCCGAGACGCTGCATCTTGCCTACGACGCGGGCTGCCGCAGCATTATCAGTTTCGGCGTAGCGGGAGGCCTCGCGCCCGACCTGCGCCCAGGCGACTGGATCGTCGCGTCCGAAGTCCTCGATGCGCGGGCCTCGCGTCCGACGCATCCGGCGTGGTCGCGCAATCTGCTCGAAACCATTCCGGAGGTCCGTTACGGACCCGTCCTTGGCGTGGCGGCTCCCGTGGCCGATCCGCTCGCCAAGCACGATTTGCATACGCGCACCGGCGCTATAGCGGTTGACATGGAATCTCACATCGTCGCGGAATTCGCCGCGGAGCACGGTATGTCGTTTGCGGTCGCACGCGTCATCGTTGACCCGGCGCATCGTCGGGTACCCGACGCGGCGCTGATCGCGTTGCGCCCCGGCGGCGGCACCAATCTCAGCGCCATCCTGCGCGAGGTCCTGACGAAACCCGCGCAGGTCCTCCCGCTGTTGCGCATCGCGGGCGATGCTTATGCGGCGCGCAGCGCGCTGTTGCGGTTGCGCCGATTACTCGGGCCGGGATTCGGCATTTCCGAGGCCGACGAAAGCTCCGACAGTCGCGCCATCCGGCTGCCGTTCCTCTCCCGGTTGGCGCTGCGCTCATAGCTCGCCGATTTTCTGCCTCGATCACGGTCGCTCTCCTCGCCCGTCCGCGAGATTTGCCGGACGCGTGGGAACGAGAATTCATCCCGCGCATTTGTTTGGCAGGTGCGTCGCTGCTTCTCACCCGGCACGTCCGGGGGCGTCCGGCAGGTCATCGTGTCTTTGAAAGAAAGCGCTGCTTGCCGGCATGGGCGCTCGGTTCGCCCGAAACGAGACCGGCGCGTTCACCATGCCAGCATCCGAGCGTGATCAAGGGATCATGCTCCAGCCCGGCCAGCATCGCTGACCCAAGCCAAGGAGATCCTCATGGAACAACGCACGATCGCCGAAGTCGCCAAGTCGGCTCAGGTCTTTTCAACCGCGGAAACAGCGCGCGCGCAGCGGCGCGAGCGTCTGGAGCGGCTGGCGCGGCTGCTCGAAGAGCACGACGGCCCGGTGCAAATGCTCACGCAGATCGAGTACCTGCGCCGCCCGGAACGGCTCCTGCTTCGCCGTGATGGCTCCCCTCTCACCATTGCGTACAAAGACCCGGTGTTCCGCGCCCAGGGCCTCGCCGGCGATCGGCTCGGGGAAGCGATGGCGTTCTTTGCGCTGGATGATCGCGAAGCGCACCATCTTTTCTGCGATTGCCATTATCGTACCGGCGTGAGTTCGCAGGTGATCGCTGCGCAGGTACGCTCGGTCGCGCAGCGGCCGACGATCGGCGAAGTGTGGCAGAAGGTGCGCGGCGCGATCGGCCGGTTCCTTACGAGATAACCAGGCGATAGGCGACGGACGACAGAATCCGTCCTCCGTCGTCAGTCCTTCGTCATCTGAATCTTCGGCAAAACTCCACCCGCGCAATCGCCGCTTCGAGCACGGGCGGGCTCTCGCGCGCGGCGCGGTCCGCGCCGCCTGGATGAAACGCCAGCAGGATAAGCTTGCGGTAAAACGTGTCCCAGCTGCGGTGCAGCCCGGGCGGGACCGGACGCAGGAGGGCGCCGAACTCGGCGACTTGGCGCGCGAGAATGGTTGATCCCACGAGCGCGAGCTCGTGGCGCCGTTCGAGCTGCGGGGTGAGCGAGCGAAACTCCTCGTGGATGAGGGGCCTCCAGCGGCGGCCGCTCGACAGCAGCGCGAGAAGCTTGTCTCCGGCGATATGAAAATCGAGCACGGCATCGTCGCCGCGCAGCACGACGCCCTCCAACAGCGGCCAGGGCTCGTCCGGCAACAACGAAACCTCGCGAAAGCGCTCGATCCGCCATAACCGCACGACGCCGCGCGCGCTCTCGGCGATCGGCGCTCCGCGCCGTCGCTCAACGCGCCGGCTCATGTAACGGCATACGCCCACGATCAGGGCGCGCACCGGCGCAAACGAGATGAGCCGCCAAAATATCCGTTTAGGCGGCGCGGGGTCGCTCGTGTGTACCTGCTCGACCATCCGGGTCTCGCCCCCCTCGCGTCTAGGAGTCGGCGAACTGCGCATTCCGGCAGTGCCTTGATTTCGCCCCGCTGCGGACGCCCAAATTTTTCCGAATTGTTGCATTAACAGCACAGCTGGACCTGTCCGTCGATGTTATAAGGAATCGATCGGACCGCATGGGGGTGACCATGAGCCATTGGACACGTGTGCTCGTGCTAACAGGGACGTTGGTGCTGGCGGCGTCTGGCGCGCATGCTTTCACCACGGGAAACCAGGGCACGACCGGTACCTACGGCACCAGCCAGGGCGGCAGCAGCTACGGCGGCACGCTCACCGATCCGGGCAGCCAGATCAGGAACTATTCGACGCCCGACCTGACCACGCCGAATACTTCGACTACGACCCAGCCCGAGGGATTCAGTTTCCGTTTCGGCGCGGGACCGATGGGCTCCGACGCGAACCGGCGCCTTGCACCGCCGGCATGGAGCACCGATCCGCTATATCTCGAGCGCGATCACTGACGAGTACGCGACGGCCGTCCCCGAATCGCGGTAATCGCCGCATCCGGTGGATTCCGTCACGTCAATTCCGAGACGCCGCTGCGAGCGCCCGCTGATCTTTTTGCGAGATAGCTCAGCGTCACTTCTTCGACATGCTCATCGAGCCAGGCGGCCATGCGCTGTTCTTCGGCCAACGATTGCCGCAGCGGCTCCTGCAGGCCGCTCATTCCCGCTTGCTCGCATAAGACGAGCAGAGATTTGTAAGCCGCGATCTCGTAGTTCTCGAACGCCTGGTTGGCGAAGGTGTTCTTGAGGATTTCGTCGCTCGCCGCCGCATGGCCGATCGCCGTCAGATTGGCCAATGCCGACATCAGCGTGTCCTTGATCGCCGATGTGGTCTCGCCACACGCGGCCAGGCATTGCTCAAGCCGATGGAGTTGCTGGATCGTTTCGGCCAGGTGCTGGCGCAACCTTGTTTGCACGGTGGGGTAGTCGCCCAGCCGTTCGCACTGGCGCGTCATGAGCTCGCGCGCCTGCGCCTCCATGGCGTGGGCGTTGCGCAAGCCGGCCACCAGCAGATCACGCGCCGGGTTCATCGTCATGGACGCGCCTCCCTTATTGTGTGGGCCGCGCCCAATTGGGCACAAAGCCGGCATGAATTTGCTCGGCCACCTGGGCTTCGGTTCCCTTGCAGTTGGCGTGCCCGTAGCCCGATGCGCTCGTCTTGTCCGGCAGCATGTCATAGATGATGCCGTCGTTGTGGTCGGGCGAGACACCGGCCGGAACGTGATCGAGGCCGAGCGCGTGGCGCACCCGCCAAGCGATGTTGTGATCGGCACACGAGGTATCGCCGCTCACGCCGAGGGCGCCGATGATGTCGTTATCGTTGTAAAGCGCGAGGCCGCCGCCGAACGAAATAACGCCGCCGAGATGCTTGCCGACCATCGGATCGTTCTGTGAGCCGAACTGCATCGGGTCGCCGCTGTAGAGAACCTCAGGCACGGGCGGATTGCTGTTGCCGGCGCCGAACAGCGGACCGGCGGGCTGCGAAGGCGCGTAGAGGTTGGCGGTCGACAGGGCGAAAGTCTTCACGCTGAAGCCGTTCGCGGTGAACGCCTTCTCCGCCGCAATCGCGCGGCTGCCGGGCCATTGCGCAGCGGGGCTCGCGCCGCTGAACGTCACCGCGTATACGCTGCCATCGCGGGCGACGAGCGCAGCCCATTCGTTGTTGTCGAGCCCGCCGTTGCTTGGACCGCCGCTCGGCTTGACGCTCGCGCGCAACGCTTGGGTGAGCTGGTCGTGGGTTGCCGGACAATTCGCAGCGCGCGACTCTTGCGGCAGGGCCGCTACGGCGACCAGCAGGAAGGCGGCCGATCCCGCTAATGATGATCCGCGCATCACATTCGCCTCCTTTTGCCGGCTGGGCTCCTCCGCCCGCGCCGATTGCACGCGGCGGTTCATCCGGCGCGTACCGAACGGGATGAGCGCAAGGCCCGACACAAACATCACGACCGCTGCCGAGACCGGGACGAACGGCACGAGGTCGAGCGCCGCGGCCCACATGAGCGCCCAGCCCAACACGGTCAAAACCATGGCCCAGCCCGTCAGCGTCATTTTCCGCATCGCTTTCGCAGCGCGGGCCGGCCAAAGCTTCAACCGGACAATCGATCGAGTGTTCCGCATCATCTCTCGGCGTTCTCACCGCAACGTGTAGAGATACGCCGTGATGTCGCGCGCCTGATCCCGGTTGAGACCCATTCGTGGCATCGCGTTGCCGGGCACGACCGCTTGCGGGTCCTGCAGCCACGCCATCAGATTGTCGGGAGAATTACGCATCACGCCGGCGATGTAGACGCGGCGCGCAAGCTTATTGAGCGGCGGACCGACGAGCCCTTCCGCGCCGGCAATACCGGGAACGATGTGGCATTCTCCACAGCCGTACTGCCGGATCAGGCTCGCGCCATGGCTCGGGTTGCCGCCGCTCGGCGCTTGAGCCGTGGTGTAACGGTCCTCCGGCGGATCACAGGCGGCGAGCGCGAGCGCGACGCATGCGAGGATCAGGGCGGCCGCCGCTCGGCGCAGACGGGGCACATGCTCGCGAGCGTTCATGCGCATACCGGAACGATCCACAGGGCCAGGAGGTCGAAGCCGATGGCGACCGCAAAGCCGACCCCGGTCATCAGGCCCCAGAGAGCGAGAAAGCGCGTGCGCCCCTCGCCCAGTTCGATCACTGGCGCGTCCGAGGCCGCTGCCTCGTCGCGCGTGCGCTGCCAGTTGCGCCATGAGGCCAGCGCGGCGAGCACCGCAACCGCGAGCGCGACCAAGTCAACGCCGAGCAGCGTGGGCCAAGTCCAGCCGGGCAGCGCGTAATGGCGGACGGTGCCGGGAAAACAGAAGTAACTGGCGAGCGCGAAGTTGAGCACGAGGCGCAGGCCCCAGATGGTCGGCACCGCGAACAGCGCGGCGAGCAGTATCCAAAGGCCGACCTCGTGGCGCCGGGGAGCGGGATGTACGTGGTCGCTCATGGCGCGGCCCAGAGGAGTCCCAGGCGTGGCGTCAGATAGAGGGTGAAGAAGACCGTGATCCACACCGCGTCCACGAAGTGCCAGTAGATAGCCGCGATGCTCACGTAGGCGCTGCGCGCGGGACCGAAATATCCGAGGAACGACCAGACGGTGACGGCGAGCAGCAAAAACAGCCCGACGACCACATGTGCCATGTGGAAGCCGGTCACGGTGAAGAACAGCGAGGCGTAGGCTCCCGACGTCAACCCGAACGTCTTGTTCTGCCATTCCAGGCCCTGGACCCCCAGGAACACCGCGCCCATCAGAAAGCCGATGCCCAGACCGAGCAGCTGATGCGAGCGCCGGCCGTGCTTGGTGCCGTGCTCGCCCCACCACACCACGAAGCTGCTGGCGAGCAGCAGGATCGTGTTCGGCAGCGCCATGCGCATGCTGGGGATGCCCTCCGGCGGCCATGGTCCCTGGTGCGGCTGGACGGCGTGGTAGTAGTAGGCGAACTGCAGATAGATAAAGAGCGCTGCCTCGGTGAGGATGAAGCAAATCATCCCCCAATAGCCGTTCGCCAGCTTGCCGATGCTGCCGGTTGGGAGCCGCCGGTTCTCGAGGACGAGTTCGCTCATGGGTGCGGTCTCGCAGTCTGCGCCAGGCGATCGCGCGGCCACAGCCAAACACAGGTGAGCGCGAGCGCGATCACTGCGGACGCTGCCACGAGCCACCACATCGGCCCAAGCCCACCCGCGAAAACCCCGGTGAGCGCAAGCGCCGTCAAGAGCGGCAGGATCGAATCCTCAGGCATTTTGAGAATCACTTCCGGCTGGGCATCGATCGCGCTCGTGGCCGCGATCTCCTTGCCGTGGTCGAGCACCATGCCCTCGCCGATCGAGGAGCGGTTCTCGGGGGCCTGAAGGCGCTCCTCCCACAACGGCGAACGGCTCGCCACCGCCGGAATGACGACGAAGTTGTAGGGTGGCGGCGGCGACGGCGTCGACCATTCGAGGCTGTCGGCGTCCCACGGATTCGGGCCGGCGATCGCTCCGCGCCGCCTGCTCACCACGACGTTGACGATCAGCAGCAGGAAGCCGATCGCGAAAACATAGGAGCCGACAGTGGTGATGAGGTTGAGCGTGTCCCAACCCATGCCCTCCGGATAGGTGTAGACACGGCGCGGCATGCCCAGCAGGCCGGAGATGTGCATCGGAAAGAAGCCGACGTTGAAACCGATGAACATCAGCCAGAAATTCCAGCGGCCGATGCGCTCGTCGAGCAGCCGCCCGGTCATCTTGGGGAACCAGTGATAGATGCCGGCCATCACCGCGAATAAGTTCCAGCCGATCAGCACGTAATGGATGTGGCCGACGACGAAGTAGGTGTCGGTCAGTTGCCAATCGACGGGAACCGAGCCGGTCATGAATCCCGAAACCCCGCCGATCACGAACACGATGATGAAGCCGGCGCAGAACAGGAACGACGTGTTGAGCACCGGCCGGCCGGTCCAGATGGTCGCGATCCAGCCGAAGAAGGACACCGCGCTCGGAATGACGATGAGGATCGAGACCGCGCCGAAGAAGGCGAGCGCCATGCTCGACAGTCCGGTCGCGAACATGTGGTGCACCCACACGCCGAAGCCGAGCACCATGGTCATCACGGTAGCGAGCGCGAGGGCCGTGTAGCCGACGAGCGGCCGGCGGCAGCTCACCGGCAAGATCTGGGAAATCATGCTGATGGCGGGGAGCACGATCGCATAGACCCACGGGTGTCCCCAGATCCAGAACAGATGCTGCCACAGCAGCGGCTGTGTTTCGCCGGAGCCGTCGAAAAAATGCGTGCCGATGCGGCGGTCCATCCACAGGAAGAAGAACGCGAGGCTCACCGACGGCATCGAGAAAATGAGGCCGACGGAAATCGTCAGGGTTCCCCAGCTCATGATCGGCAGGCGGTTGATCGACATGCCCGGCGCGCGCTCGCGCAGGATCGTGACGACGAAATTGATCGAGCCCAGCGTCGTGGAAATGCCGAGCAGGATGTTGGCGAGCGCATAGAAGTCGATACCGAAACCCGAATTGAACGGGCGCGAGGCGAGCGGCGTGTAGTTGAACCAGCCGGCGTTGGGGACCGATCCGAGCGCGAAGCCGACGTAGAGGAAAATTCCCGAGAACAGAAAAACCCAGTAGGTGAAGGCATTGAGGCGCGGAAACGCCATGTCGCGCGTGCCGAGCAGCAGCGGCTGGAGAAACACGCTGAAGCCGGTGAGCACCGGGAAGGCGTACCACAGGATCATGGTGACGCCGTGCATGGTGAAGAGCTGATTATATTGCTCCGGGCCGAGCAGATGCAGCTCGGGACCGGCGAGTTGCAGCCGGAAGATCAGCGCTTCGATGCCGCCGGCAACCAGGAAGGCGAAGGCGGTGACGATGTAACGGATGCCGATTTCCTTGTGATCGACCGTCGAGAACCAGCCTTTGATGCCCGGCTCCGTCTCCCACAGCGCCTTGAGGCCGGCCGCTGTCGCGGAGTCGTAACCCTCGGCCACTATTTCCGGAGCGCGTTCGTATTCGGTGACGGTCACGGCAATTCGCCCTATTGCAGCGTCAGCAGAAAGCGGCGGATGCGGGTGAGTTCGGGACCGTCCACGTCGAGCCGCGGCATGAGCGCGCCGGGCTTCGCGTGCTGCGGGTCGGCGATCCACGCCGACAAGTAGCCGATCGAATTGGGGAGCGTGCCGGCCGCAAGCGTGCGGCGGCCCATCAGGTGCGAGAGATCCGGGCCGAGAATGCCCGCCGCCTGAGTGCCGGCGACGGTGTGGCAGGCGCCGCACCTGACGACAAACGCATCGAGATCGGCGCGCGCCTCGGCGGAGACCGGCGCCGGCGCCGGCTGCAGCGCGTGCTCATACCACGCCGCGAACTGCTGCGGCTCGTCGGCAATCACTTCGAGCCCCATGTGGGCGTGCTGGCGGCCGCAATACTCCGTGCATTGCCCGCGATAGATGCCGGGGTTGCTGGCGCTGAACCAGGTTCGGTTGATCTGTCCGGGAATAAGATCGGTTTTGCCCATCAATGACGGAACCCAGAAAGAATGGATCACGTCGCCGGTGCGCAGCTCGACGCCGACCGTCTGCCCGACCGGAACGTGAATCTCGTTCGCGGTGCGCAGAATCTGATCGGGCCCGGTGCCTTTGTGACTGCCCTTGTAGAGAACCTCCCACCACCACTGATGACCGGTGATCTCGATGGTGATGTCGGCCTTGCCGCCCGGCGGGTCGGAGACGGCGGCGAGCGTGACGACGGTCCAAACGGTGGTGGCGAACAGCACGAGCGTGCTCGCGCCAACGCCGGTGAAAATCCAGATGCTGCCGCGCGGTACCGGATCGACCTCCAGCCGCCCGGGCAGCGCATCCGCCGGAAAGGTGCGGCCGCGGAACGTGCCCATCAGCACGAGCACGATCGACATCACGATGACGGCAACCGAGACCGCTATCAGGGCCCAGAGCAGATTGTTGATGGGATAGGCTTTAGCGCCGTGCGCTTCGAGATAGCTCAGCGGCGTTGCCGAGGAAGCTTGCGGGCACATCGCGGCGGCAAGCACAAACAAACCGGTCGCACCCGCGATGCGCCCGCCGAAGCGGCGCCGCCGATCGTCCGGTGCGGCACGCCACGTCACGGCCTCATCCTCCTCGCCGGCCGCTCACGGTTTCTGCCCCTTCTTGAACGGCTGGGTCTGCTGCCACGGGACGGGCGTCTGGCTGAACTCGACCGGGACCTGTTCGATTTTCGGAGAATTGGCCGAGATCGTCTGGCCCCATTCCGGCGTCGGGGCTTTGCTCAGGTTGCGGATGTAGGCCACGAGGTCCCACACCGTATCGTTCGGCAGCACCGAGCCCCAGGCCGGCATGCCGTGCGGCCGCCCCTGCACGATCGTCAGATAAATGTTCTTGGGCTCGTCGCCGTAGATGAAGTTGCCGGCGCTCAGCGCCGGACCCATGCCGCCGCCGCCATTGCCCATGTGGCACCCGACGCAATTGAACGCCTTGAACGCCATCATCCCGCGCTGCGGCGCCGCCGGATCTTGGAGAGCAGGGATTTCGACCTGTGGATTTACCGGGACCGCGCCGGGAATAATGGTGTTGATCGGCACCTGCAGGAGCTGGCCGTAAGCCACGCTCGGGGTGTTGGCGTTGATTTGCGGCGGCGGCGGCAGCGCGGTCGGCGGTACCGTCGAGGTGGGCGGCTGCTGGGCATACGCCAGTTGCGCGGTAGCGAAACACAGCAGCGCAAGCGCCCCCTGCCCTGCGCTCATCCGGATGAATTTGCAGAACCCGCGCGGCATGCGCACCTCCGATGGGTTCAATGGCCGGCGCGCGCCGCGCTCACGACGAGCGGCACGCGGTATTCGTTGAGCAAACGTTCGATGTCGGCGCGATGGCGGTCGAGCGCGGCGTCGATCCGGTCCTTCAGCGCGCCGTCGTCCTTCCGCACGCCGACGGCGATGTCGTATTCGAACCGCAGCGGTTCGAAGCCGACGGTGTCGGTGATCGGCGTGATAGTGAGCGGCACCGGCGCGCGCGCGGCGAAGTAGCCGGCGAGCGGTCCCCAGACGGCGGCGATGTCCACCGTGCCGTTCGCAACCGCATCGATGATGCGGGCCGGCGGGTTGGGCTCGCGGTAGTCGCCGTAGACCGTGTAGCCGACGAGATTGGTGACAATGCCCTGCTCGCTCAGCGCGTGCGCGGGCGGCGTGTTGTAGCCGTCGTCGCCGATCAACTGGACGCCGATCGAGAGGTGTTTCAGGCGTGGATCGCGGATCGACGTCAGCTCGCCGTAACCGCGGTCCGAGCGATAGACGAACACGTATCTCGAGCGGTAGTACGGCCGCGTGGTCGCGACCATCTCCAGGCTCGCGGGCACGCCCATGATCACATCGCACAGGTCGGCCTTGAGCGTGTGACGCACGAAGGCGCGCCGCTGCGGGTGCCAGACGACTGTCAGGTGCTTACCGAGATCGCCGGCGATCAGCTCCGCAATCTTGTTTTCGAAGCCGGCAGCGCTGCGGTTCGAGAACGGCAGGTTGTTCGGATCGGCGCACACGCGGAAATCGCCCTTGTTCGCGTCCTGCGCCAACGCGGCTCCGGAAACGAGGGCAGCGAAGGCCGCGGCGGCAATCGCAGTCTGTTTCATGACCGCGCGCGGATTCATTTCGTCTGCTCTTGCGGAGGCGGCGAGGAAGCAGGCTGCGCCGGGGCAGCCTTGGCGCTGCCGAGCGAGAACACCAGCAAGCTGTTTCCGCCGACCGTGACCGTCGGGAGATCCGACACCGCGCCGGTGAAGCCGAGGGCGCCGTTGCGCACGCGCGGATCGAGCTTGGCGTTGGCGACCACGCCGGGCCAGCCGCCGACGCCCGATAGAATCGCGACGTATTGGGTACCATCATTGCCCATGAAGGTCGTGGGCTGCCCGATGAAGCCGGAATCGGCGTGGAACTTCCACAGCTCCTGGCCGGTCTTCGCGTCGACCGCTTTGAACCACCGATCCATCGTCCCGTAGAACACCACGTCGCCGGCGGTCGCGAGCGCGCCGCTCCACACCGGGAATTGTTCTTTGATCGACCAGACCTGACTGCGCTTGACCGGATCCCACGCCATCATCTCGCCGCGATGGCCGCCCGGGCCGGCGTACATATCGACCGTCGCGCCGACGTAGGGCGTTCCGGCGATGTAGCCGACCGCGCTGGTCTGGAAATTCATGCACAGGTGCTGGTGCGGCACGTACAGATAATTCGTGCGGGGCGACCACGCGGTCGGCTGCCAGTCCTTGGCGCCGGGCGAGGCGGGACAGGCATCCTGCACGGTCTTGTTCATCGACGGCGTGAGGTCGTTGTTGAGCACCGGCCGGCCGTTCTGCGGATCGATGCTCTTGATGGTGGTGACCGTATCGTACTTGTCCGCCGAGATGAGCTTGCCGGTCGTGCGGTCGATCACATACATGAAACCGTTGCGGCCCGGGTGGATCAGCACCTTGCGCGGCTGATTGTCCATCGTGAGATCGACCAGGACGTTTTCGTTTATCTCGTCGTAATCCCACAGGTCGTGCGGGCCGAGCGAATACGCCCATTTGGCGTGGCCGTTGTCTGGGTCGCGTGCGAACAGCGCCGAAGTCCACAGGTTGTCGCCCGGGCGCTGCTCGTGATTCCAAGTGCTGGGATTGGAGGTGCCGTAGAAGATGAGATTGAGCTCGGGATCGTAGGAAATCCAACCCCACACGGCGCCGCCGCCGATCTTCCATTTGTCCGGCGGCCAGGTCTTCACCCCCATGTCCTTGCCCTTCATCCAGTCGTAGGGCGGCTCGAAATCGTCGCCGATCAGCACTTCGGAGTCGGGGCCGGTGGAATACGCGCGCCAGACGACCTTGCCGGTATTTTCATCGAGCGCGGTCACCCAGCCGCGCACGCCCATCTCGCCGCCGCTGTTGCCGATGAGCACCTTCCCCTTGACCACGATGGGCGCCATCGTGATCGTCTCGCCGGTGTTGATGTCGCCAAGCTTGGTGTGCCAGAGCTCTTTGCCGGTGTTGGCGTCGATCGCGACGCTGTAATCGTCGAGCGTGTTGAGGAAGATCTTCCCATTGTCATAGGCGAGGCCGCGGGTGACGACATCGCAACAGGCGACGCCTTGGGCCGCCAAGTTGGGCTTGGGCGCATACGACCATTTGAGATCGCCGCTTGCCGCATCAAGCGCGAACACCTGGTTAGGACGGACTCCCGCGTAGGGCGCGACCACGAACACCGTGCCGTTGACCGCGAGGGGCGCCGCTTCCTGTCCGCGCGGCGCGCCGACCGAGAAGGTCCACGCCAGCTTGAGCTGGGAAACATTGCCGGCGTTGATCTGGTCGAGGCCGCTGAAGCGCGTGTTGGCGTAGTTCTTGGCCGCCATCGGCCATTGTTTGTCGTCCTGCATCAGCGTCTGCACGCCGCCTTGAACCTGCGCCGGCGCAGGGGCTTGCGCGGACGAGGACGAGAGAGATTGCAGAAGCGCCACAGCGCCGAGAGAGAGAACGAGACGCATATGTGCGAACGGGCGTCGCACCATCGAGCCGAACATCCGTCAGCCTCCCGTCGCTGATCCGGCGACACGACTGGCCGTGCCCCAGCGACGCGCGTGTTGGAATTTTAGGAAGAGGGTCCGAAAGCCGCTGGTGCTATTTAACCGCATGTCGGAAAGAATTGTTCCGGCTGCGACGCGAAGAACAAAACAGTCGGGAAGCCGACAAAGAATGGGTCGGGAAGCAGACGTAAAGGACCTACAGGCTCACGCGCCGAACGACTGGCCCGCTTTCGCGCAGCAGATAATCCGCGAGCACCACGAGCGCGCCGGCGGTCAGGAAGAAACCGCCGATCACCCACATGATGAGCCCGCCGAGCTGCTGGTCCTGGAGTTGCGAGAAGCCCCACGGCAACGTCGTGTCCGCGTGCGCGGCAAACAGCGGCCGACCGGCAAACGTCAGCCACGCGCCCAGCAGGCTCATCTGCAGCATGGTGGCGATGAGCGCGGCAAAGATGGTGCCGATCGAGTCGGCGCTGCGCAGCGCGGCAAACCATAGGAGCAGCGCCGCGCCGATGAAGGTCGCGTGCATCGTCCAGTAGACGAGCGTGCTGCGGAAGGTCAGGTCGTAGAGGGCCGGCACGTGCCAAGCCCACATCACGATCGCGAACACGACGACCGCAAGCGCGTGGCCGATTGCGCCGAACGCGAATTCGTCTCTCGACCGGGAGCTGGGAAGCACGGAGAAAACCCGCTCCACCCGCCCAAGGACGAGTAGCGGCGCCGCCAGCGTGGTCAGGATCACGTGTTGGCCGATGCGGGCGGAAAACAGCGCGACGCTCAGATTGCACAGCGGCGACACCAGCGCGAGCGCAGTGAGCAGCCAGCCGGACCAGAAGAGCGCCTGTTCGCGGTAGCCCACGGGCTTGCGCCTCACCCCGATCGCATAAAGGGCGGCGCACGCGATCAGCACGGCGGCGAGAATGGGGTCGGTGTTCCACACGACCGAGCCGGGCACCGGCGGCGCGCCGCAATAAGGAAGCTCGCTCCCGCTCATGAGGTCTCCGCGGTCAAGCCTGTGCGACCGTGGCCGATCCGGGTCGCACGGCGGATTCGTAACGTGAAGGGTGGGAACTTCGTTCCAGGCGATGAAGCACGCGGGATGGCGAGGAAACTTGTCAGTTCGTTTTCAGACGTCCAAGTCCCGCCGCACGCCTTTGAACGAGGGATGCCGCAGCAGGCCGTCGCCAGTCAACGCGCGGTATTCCACGTCGACCGAAACGGCGGGCTTCACCCAGGTCGCCTTGGGTTTGCGAATCGGCGTCGAGAGCGGGCTCTTGCCAGCCTTGAGCGGGATCAATTCGGAGACGAGGGTGCGGGCGGTTTGATCGTCGAAGCCGCGCTCAACTTTGCCGGCGTAAAGCAGTTGTTTTCCGCTTGGCCGGGCCAGATAGAGGCCGTCGAATTTACCGGCCTTGAAGGCGATCCCGGCCACCCGGAACGTATCGCGCTTGCGGCACGTCGCCTTCATCCACGCTGTCGTGCGGCCGGACTGGTACCTGCTGTCCCGGCGTTTGGAGACGATCCCCTCGATCCCGAGGTCGCAGGCGTTCTTGAAGATCGTGCGCCCATCGCCCTCGATGAACTCGCTGCAGCGGATGCGCTCGTCAAGGCCGTCGAGTAGCGCCGCAAGGATGCGCCGTCTATCGAACAGAGCAACATGGCGCAGGTCAAACCCGTCGACGTACATCACGTCGAACAGATAAAGCAGCAGCCGGTCCGATCGTTTTGCCCCGAGCTCCGCCTCGAGTGCGGCAAAGTCCGAGCGTCCTTCCGCCGTGGGAACGATGACCTCGCCGTCCAAAATTGCCGAGTGGGCTTTGATGGTGGCGCCGGCGACCACAAGAGAATGGAATCGATCGGTCCAATCGTGGCCCCGTCGCGTCAGCAGGCGAACCCCGGTTTCCTGGATGTGCATCTGAATGCGGTAGCCATCGAATTTAACTTCGTGCAGCCAACCTTTGGACGACGGCGCGCGGACCTCCAAGGTCGCCAACGCCGGTTCAATGAATCCGGGCCAAGGCGCCGGGGCTGCTTGCGGCAGCTCGGTGGCAATGTGCAACGCCGGCCAATTAGTCACGTATTGGCGGCGAGACTTCGGTTCGGAACTCTTCACCGGGAGTCAAGAACCGTTGGCCGGCAAGGTTCCGGTTGCTGGCGCCTGTCGCCGGCGGCGCGGTACGGTCGCCGGTAGGGACGCGAACGGCGGCGTTCGCCTACGCCAACCATCATCTGCTGCGCCTGCCGCGCACTTCGGGCCTGCTCGTCATCGCGCTCGCCGTATCGATGTGCCTGCGGCTTGCCGAACAAGCCTTCCCCTCGATCGGGCTCGCGACATTGAGCCGCGACAGTCTCGAGCAGGCGGAGTTGGGGCCGCTGCTGCTCAACATCTTTCTCGGGTTTTTGCTGTTTGCCGGCGCGCTCAATGTGGACGTGAACGAGTTGCTCCGTCGCAAATGGACCATTCTTGCGCTCTCGACCGTCGGCGTCCTGCTCTCCACGCTCGCCATCGCGGGCGGCATGTTCGGCATTTTCGCCGTGTACGGCGTGCCGGTCCCGTTCAGCTATTGCCTCGTGTTCGGCGCACTGACTTCCCGGACCGATCCCGTGCTGGGCGTGCTCAGCCGCGCCAATGTGCCCAAACGCCTGCAGGCGGTGATCGCGGGCGAGAGCCTGTTCAACGACGGCATCGGCATTGCGCTGTTCACGATTTTTCTCGAGCAGGCGGAGAGTTCCGGGACCACCGGCAACCTGGTGCTCGGCGGCGCGATCGAGTTCGTGCGCCAGCGGGCGGCGGCGTGCTGCTGGGATTGGCCGCCGGCGAACTCGCCTTCGCGGCCATGCGCGGGATCGACGAATACAACGTCGAACTGATGATCTCGCTCGCCCTTGTGACCTGCACCTATGGCGTGGCGCAATCGATCGGCGTGTCCGGCTCCGTCGCCATGGTCGTTACCGCCCTCCTGATGGGAAGCATCGGAGTGAAATACGCGGTGAGCGGCACGACGCATGATTATCTGCAGAAGTTCTGGTCGTTGACCGACGAGTTGCTCAACGCCCTCCTGTTCATGCTGATGGGCCTCGAGTTCGCGGCGATCCAACTGCGCGGGAGCTACATCGCGGCGACCGCCCTCGCCATCCCGCTGGCGCTGGTGGCGCGCGGGTTGAGCATTGCGGTAGCAAGCCTGCCATTGCACCTCGACCGGCCGCGCAAGCCGCAGGCGGTCGCCCTGCTCACCTGGAGCGGGTTGCGCGG
Source organism: Hyphomicrobiales bacterium (assembly GCA_019243195.1). Classification (GTDB taxonomy): domain Bacteria; phylum Pseudomonadota; class Alphaproteobacteria; order Rhizobiales; family Xanthobacteraceae; genus AP-16. Next base: position 326 of record JAFAUQ010000249.1, on the reverse strand, counting down.
CGGCATCGCGGTTGCGCTTGCATTGTCATTGCCCGCGAGCCCCTACCGCGAAGAGCTGGTGACCGCCGCTTACGGCATCGCGATTTTCACGATGACGGTGCAGGGCCTGAGCCTCGGGCGCCTGGCCGCCTGGCTCTACCCGCCGGAGAAATCCCACTAGCAGGCTGCTGAAAAAGGGCTTTGGCGAGGCGTCCGGAGTGTGATTCCGTGCATGTGTCTGATTCCTTTGAGCTGGGGCATGCGATGCGCGGAGAAGATCAGCGGTCGGAAGGCATATTCAGCTATGTGCGGCTGGAACAGCGGGTTCCGGCCGATCATCCGCTGCG
>JAFAUQ010000232.1 GCA_019243195.1 Hyphomicrobiales bacterium | reverse complement strand
GCGTGAGTCTGCCTGGAGCGTAAAAAATGAAGAAAGATGCTCATCGATGCCGTGTGCGCAGCCGCGTAAACGATCCAGCGATCGACTCGTCGCCGCGCACATCACGAAAATCGGCCTCCAAAGCTGGTTTTTCAGCAGCCTGCTAGTTCATAAATTTGATAATGGACTGTCGATTGTTATTCCAATCAGAGGTGCTCATAGACTTGAGAATTTGGCTAGAACGATCAACCACATTAATGGCTATGGTTTTTCGAATATTGAATTTATTATCGTGGAAGAAAGCATGAGGCGAGAGATTGATCCTGATGCATTTGTCCCATTTGGAATAGATTTCAAATACAAATATGTTTCTTCGACAACTCGTTTTAATAAATCTAAAGCAGTAAATCAGGGAGTACTTCTTTCGTCATTTGAGCATACCTTTATGTCAGATGCGGACGTTGTCGCGCCGCCAGAGTGTTACATTGAGATGGATAGTATATTGTTGCATTACGATGCGGTGTTTTTGCTACATTCATTGTACAATGTTAGTTCGCACAAAAACGGGTATCAAATAAAGGAATTTAGGAACGATGGATTTAAGGGTGGAATGATAGGTTTTCGTAAATCGAAATACTTAGAAATCGGCGGCATGTGCGAATCATTCATAGGCTACGGTTTTGAAGACAATGAGTTTTTCGAGCGAGCCAGCGCCGCGCTCAGATTGTACTATAAGAGAAAATATCGCGTCCTTCATTGGTATCACAATCCGGACAGCCTCCAGGCCAATCGAATCTTGTATAATATGTTAGCAAAAATGTCGATGCATGAGCGCATAGATTATTGTCGGAGGCTGCATGCCGAGCAACGATAAAATTTTGTGGACGAATGTGTGTAATCGATTGCTTTTCGACATGACGGACCGAGGAGGGCATCGATGGAGCAAGAAATTTCTCAATTTCCAATTGGATTGGTTCGGAAATAGTGATAGCGGCAGATTTGTTGACAACGGCGTGCCTATACTTATACAAGAATCTATTGCTGTGAATGGAACTGGCGCACACGAGAGTGCGATAAGATGTAAATCTTGTGTTGCTTATACCTATGTAAAGGGTTTGCTCGGGTACGAGAACTTCAGAATTACTCCATTCCCTAATTTCTACGACTTTCAGCATTTGCCAGCTGCATTTCATCTGGATCCGCTGTCGCGGCCACGTTTAGCTCATATGTGTTACCGATCGTATCAATATAATGATCAGATGGGAACTTTGTTTGGAAAAGTTGAGTACGTAAATTTAGGGAGTATACGGAGGAGACTTCGTGAATCAATATATACCGTTTCAAATGAGACTGTGGGGCAAAAGTATGCCGATAAAGTCGAGGCAACAGCCCAATATCGATTTGGTCTCGCTTGCGAGAATTGTTCCGTCAGTGGTTATCTAACGGAAAAGTTGTTTGACTGTATGATGGCAGACGTGGTGCCGATATATGTCGGGTATTCACTCCCGGATGAGTTAAAAGATGTAGCCTTCAAAGTAGACCGGGTTGACGAGCTACCAGATATTGTGCACATAGATGATGTAGAATATATGAAGCGACTAACTCTAGTGCGTAAATTACGCAATGATGAAAGGTTTCGAAGAGAATACGGCGTCGAACGATTTTGCAAATCGGTGGGGGTCCAATTGTGAGTCATCGGAGAATTCAATCTGAAAAAAAGCCAAGACGAGACAATGGTTCGGGTCCTAGACCTTGGAGGGATACGATCGCCGCATTGTCGAAGCCTGTGATAAACCGGAGAATAAAAAATCGTTTTATTGTCATCGTACCCGTATATAATGCGGCGAAATATATCGAAGTCTGTCTTAATTCTTGTTACCAACAGAGTTATGCTGCGACATCGATTGTAATTGTAGATGACGCATCCACGGACGGGACTAGTAATACAATTCAGTTATGGATGCGAGGCCGCGAAAATATCATATACCATCGGAATGCTGTCAGGACGAGATCGCCGGTGGGCAATATTGCCCTCGGCATTGGTCTGTCGGACGCGGAACCCGACGACATATTGGTTACCGTGGACGGCGACGATTGGTTAGCCACGGAAGATGCATTGAGAATCGTTAATCTTAAATATCAAAGTTGCAATGTCTGGTTAACTTATGGAGGCTATGTTACTGTGCATGCAACGCAGAGAATATGTACAAAGCCAGTGTTGAGCACGGCGTTTTATAGAAGACACGAGCCATATAAAACGTCGCATCTGAGGACTTTTCGCAAACATTTGTGGGATAGGATTGAAGATGACGATTTGCGCGACGTTGACGGGCAATACTATAAATTTGCAGGTGATTTGGCGTTCATGTATCCTTTGATAGAGATGGCGGGGTTGGATAGAATCAGAATGATTACTGAACGGATCTATGTATACAACAACCGCAACCCTATTAACGAAAACCGAGTTAGTGCGCAGGGCATAAAGATATGTGACCGCAAAATAAGAGCTCTCGGGAAGTATTCGAAGGTATGAATGGGAAGATTCGAAATACAATAGAGCATTTGCTTCGAGCCTAGCGCCGAACCAACGAGTCGTAGTTCTGGTCGGAGCGGCGAGATTTGAACTCGCGACCCCTAGTCCCCCAGACTAGTGCGCTAACCGGGCTGCGCTACGCTCCGACCGCCGGTAGATAGCGCTGCGCTGCGGCGCGGCGCAAGGGCGGCCGGTTGCGGCGCGGCCGTTGGCGCCACATAGCGCCGCGACGCCAGCATCAACCCCCACAGCGCGCCCACGAGCAGGAAAAAGTGACGCCAGTGGTCGCTGTCGATGATCAGGCTTTCTGCAAAGGTCCCGGCGAAGCCGCAGTAGACGGCGAGATAGGCACGTTGCCATGGGGTCGGCGCGAAGGCGTAACGTAGGCCGAGCGTGAGCGTCACCAGCATCAGGGTGAGATAGGTCAGCCCCGAGAGCCAGCCGCCGGACATGAAGGCGTTGAGGAAGGCGTTGTGCGGATCCTCGACGAACAGGTTGTGGAACTGCAGCGGGCCGAGACCGAGCGGGTGATCGAGCGCCAGCAGCGCCCCCAGGACGTGGCGCCCAAACCGCCCGAATTGGCCCACGTCATAGCCTTGCTCCAGCGCAAAGCGCTCGGTGAAGAGCGTTGCGACGCTGTCGAAGGAAAGAAGCAGCACGATGAGCCCGGCGAGCACCACCGCCCCGCCGCCGGCGAACAGCAGAATGCGCAGCCGCTCGGTGCTCGATCGGCTGGTCATGAACGAAAGTGTCATCAACAGCAGTGTTGCAAAGGCCGCTTGACCCCAGGCGCCGCGTGAAAAACTCAAAAGCAGCGCGGCCGAGAAAAGCACCAGCAACACGCATGCTGTCAGCGTGCCGCGCCGGCCGGCGAAAATACGCCCCATGGCGACCATCATGGGAAATATCAGGAAGGTGCCGAGCACGTTGGGGTCGTTGAAAGTGCCGCGGGCGCGCCCGTAGCGCAGGAACAGGTCCGAGAGCGCCGGCACGATCTGCGCATAGCCTACGATCGCGGCGAGCGCCGCGATCGCCGCCGCCACCATGGTACCGCGCATCAAAGGGGCGAGCGCGCGCGGCTCTTGCGCGATCAGCGCGGCAAAGAAGACGGCGGTCGCGGCGAGGTACCACGAGGTGAGTACCCAAATAATCGTTTTGGGCGCGTCAAGCACCGGGATGGCCGCGATCGAGAAGCCGATGTTGTAGAGCGCCAGCAGGATCGCGAGCGGCATGACGCCGGGACGCAGCGCGAGCCCGGTCGCCGCGAACACGAAGATCGCCAGCAGCGAGGCGTATTCGTACGGACTCGGCTCGATGAAGACGAAGGCGCCGGAAACGCCGGTGAGCCAGAGCAGTCCGCTGCGCAGACGCTCGACGGAAATGCTCGCAGGGGCGGCCGGCGCGAGGCCGTCCGCGGTTACGCTTACGCTACGCACGCAACACCTACTGCAACCAATAATTAGCGATCAGGGAATGGTGAGTGGTGAGTGGTGATTTGGGGATTTCTGCCCGTTCTATTCCACCATTCACCACTCACCACTCACTATTCGCTATTCGCCGTTTGCTGATTACTCATGACCGATCAATAAGCATTCTCGGTCTTGGCGAGCGCGAGCGGCGTCATCGCCATGATGTAGAGGTCGAACAGCACCGACCAGTTCTCGATGTAATAGAGGTCGTGCTCGACGCGGCGCTGGATCTTCATCTCGCTGTCGGTCTCGCCGCGCCAGCCGTTGATCTGGGCCCAGCCGGTGATGCCGGGCTTGACACGGTGGCGCGCGAAATAGCCGTCGACCGCCTCGTCGTAGAGCTGGTCGGCCGCCTTGGCGTGCACCGCGTGGGGGCGCGGCCCGACCAGCGACAGGTTGCCCTTGAACACCACGTTGATGAGCTGCGGCAGTTCGTCGAGGCTCGTTTTGCGGATGAAGCGGCCGACGCGGGTGACGCGCGGATCGTCCTTGGTAACGAGCTTCGCCGCGGTCGCATCCGACTTGTCGGCATACATCGAGCGGAACTTGAAAACCTCGATCAGCTCGTTGTTGAAGCCGTAGCGCTTCTGCTTGAAGAAAACCGGGCCGCGGCTGTCGAGCTTGATAGCGAGCGCGGTGAGCGCCATCACCGGAGAGGCGGCGATGAGCGCGAAGCCGCCGACGAGCTTGTCGAACAGCCATTTCATAACCACGTCCCAGTCCGTGATCGGACGGTCGAACACGTCGATCACCGGCACCGAGCCGATGTAGGAATAGGAGCGCGGACGGAACTGCAGCTTGTTGGAGTGGGCCGAGAGCCGGATATCGACCGGCAGCACCCACAGTTTCTTGAGCATCTGCAGGATGCGGCCTTCCGCGGAAATCGGCAGCGAGAAGATCACGAGGTCGACGCGGGTGAGCCGTGCGAACTCGACGAGGTCGTCGACGCTGCCAAGCTTGAGCAACCCGCCGCACACGGCGGGCGCGCGATCCTCGCCGCGGTCGTCGAACAGGCCGATGACCTGCACGTCGGAACCGCGCTGGTGCTTGAGCGCGTCGACCAGCATCTCACCGGGGTCGCCGCCGCCCACGATCACGGCGCGCCGGTCGAGCCGTCCCTCGGCGGTCCAGTGGCGCACCAGGCCGTAAAGGCACATGCGCGAGCCGACAAGCGCGACGAGTCCGACGCCGTAGAAACCGGCGAGCCAGACGCGCGAGTAATAGTCGCCGAGCTTGGCGAAGAACATGATCGCGGCCACCACGAGGAACAACAGCGACATCGCGACGGCGAGACGGATGCATTCGGAAAACGGCGTGCGGAACGCCTGCACCTGATAAATGTCGGCGGTTTGCAGCGCGAGCACGATCAGCCCGGCGATGCCGACCGCGGTAAGTGGGTAGTACCAGTTGAAACCGTAGACCGGGAAAACGTAGAGGAAGTAGATCGCGATGCCGATCGCGGCCATGAGCGCGAATTCGATCATGCGCACGAAGCCCGCGAGCACGATGGGCGAGAACGCCGGTACGATCGTTTGCGCCGCGGCCAGCATGGCGGCAGGCGAAAGTTCTCGCCGGCGGGTGGGCGCCGGTGCGATGGCCGCCGCGGCGGCCGCGGCAGAAGCGGCCCTGATCTGACTGATGCCGTACTCACTCATAACCGACGCGCCCCGGTACGCCGCCCAAAACCCCGCGCGGCGTGCTGAAATTGTGCTGTTCGTCCTAGCGAAAAAGTTTCAAGAAAGGCTTTAGGCGAGTGGTATTATCGAACCGGCGGGACGCAACCGCCGGCGGAAAGAGCAAAGCGGAGCGCCGCTAACGAACCGCAGCTTGCTCGATCGCCGCGCGGTAGGCCGCGAGCACGCCGTCGACCATCGTCGCGGCGTTGAACTCGGTACGCACCCGCTCCCGCAGTGCCTGCGCCGAAGCGTAGGCCGCGGTCGGGTCGGCGAGCGCCGAGCGGATCGCCGCCGCGAGGCTTGCGGCATCGCCTGCCGGCAGCAGCTTCTCGCGGTCAGGGCCGAAGATTTCCGGAATGCCGCCGACTTTGGTCGCCAGCATGGGGATCCCGGCGGCGGCGGCTTCGAGCACGATGTAGGGGAGGGACTCCGCGCGCGAAGGCACGACCAGGAGCCGTCCGCGGGCAAAAGCGTCCCGTGCGGGAAGGGCGCCAGGGAAGGTGGCGGGAACGCCGCGTGCACGGGCCAATGCCTGGAATTCCGCGGCCTCAGGCCCGCTGCCCACGATCGTCGCGCTCACCGGCCGGCCCTGCGCGCCGAGCAAGCTCAACGCCTGGATCAGCACGTCGACGCCCTTGAGCCGCCGCAGCTCGCCGACGAACACAACGTCGCTCGCCTCGGTCGCCGGCGTGACTGGTGCGAATTCCGCGGCGGCGACGCCGTTATGGATCACCTGTACGCGAGCAGCCGGCGTGCCGATGCGCGCGTGGTACACCTCCCGCGCGTAGGCGCTCTCAAACAAAATGAGGTCGGTGCGCCGCAGCAATGCGCGCTCGAGCGTGAGATAGACGAAGCCGATCGGCGTGCGCGGGTCGAAGTGGAGGCTGCCGCCGTGGGGCGTATAGGCGCGCAGCGCGCGCGCCCCGGCGAGCCGCGCGTAGGCCCCGCCTTTGGCGCCGTGGCCGTGGACCACGTCCGCGTCGCTCGTTTGGATCACCTGCGCGACTCGCCGCATCGCCGCAACATCGCTTAATCCTAAGTGCCGGCTCATCGGAACCCGTGTGAGACCGAGTGCCAGGAGCGGCGCGATCTCCGCCAACGCCGCCTCGGCTCGCGCGCCGCCGGTCACGGCATCGGCGATGATGCCGACCCGGTGGCCGGCCGCCGTTTGTCCGCGCACGAGATCGATGACGTGGCGGAACAAGCCGCCCACGGGCGCGCGAAAAACGTGCAGGATGGCGAGAGGTCGTAGGGCCGTCGTGCTCATGAATCAGATGACAGAGGACGGACGACAGAGGACGAATCGCTGAGGCGTCGTTTGCGCACTTCTGTCCTCTGTCGTCTGTCCTCGGTCCTCTGATCAGAACCAGCGCTCGGCGACGACGACGGTGTCCCCCGGGCGCACCGGATAGTTGAGCGGCACCGAGGCGACGATGATCCCGTCATTGCCCTGGTGATGGATTTCGACCGGTCCGCGCAGCGCGCGCGGCGAGAAGCCGCCGGCGATTGCCACCGCGCCTTCGGCCGTCAGGTTGGGCACATAGGGAAATTGCCCCGGCAACGTCACCTCGCCCAATACAAAGAACGGCCGGAAGATTTCGACCTCGACGGCGACGTGCGGTTCGCGCACGTAGCCGTCCTTGAGCTTGCCGGCGATCGCCTGGCTCACTTCGAACGTGGTCATTCCGCGCGCCGGGACCGCACCGATCAGCGGCATGGTGATCCGGCCGCTCGGGTCGACCGCGTAGGAATTGCTCAAACCTTCCTGCCCGAACACGACGACGCGCAGGCGGTCGCCGGAATCGAGCATGTAGGGGCCGGCAGGATCGGGCGCCGGCGCGAGCGGCGGCGGGGCGCGCACGCAGCCGCCGAGCACCAAGCCGGCCAGGACGGCGATGAAGATGAAGTGCGCCCGCATGAACCGAATCCGCGCCCACAGTGAGGACCGCAGGCGGAATTAAGGCGCCGTATGGTTAACAAAGCCTCACTTTCGGTCGGGTGGGTAAGGAATTAACGCGACGGCAACCATAATCGGCTTTCATGCCGTGAGGTCAGTGTTGGTCCGGTACGGAGTCGGTCATGCGAGTAGGTGCGATGCGTGCGGGTCCCGCGTTCGGCGGGCTCGATGCGCGGTCGGTCGAGTTAGGCGCGGTCGGGCGCCAGTTGTGGCGCAAGAAATGGTGGGTGCTGGCGCCCACGTTCGTCGTCGTGGCCATCGCCGCGGTTGCCGTCAACATGGTGACGCCGCGCTTCAAGTCGGAAGCGCGCGCGCTGATCGAAGGCCGGGAGAACGTATTTCTGCGGCCCGAGGCCGAGAAAAGGAACGACCGCGCCATCCTCGATCAGGAAGCGATCACCAGCCGGGTGCAACTCGTGCTCTCGCGGGATGTCGCTCGGCAGGTGATTCGTCAGCTCAAGCTCGGGGAGCTGTCCGAATTCGATCCGCTGCTGCGCGGGACAAGTCCGGTCGCGCATATGCTCCAGGTCGTCGGCTTGGCCAAGGACCCGTTGCGCATGACCCCCGAGGAGCGGGTGCTCAACAGCTACTACGATCGACTCAATGTCTATGCGGTCGACAAATCGCGCGTGATCGCCGTCGAGTTTCAGTCGTACGATCCGGACCTTGCGGCGCGTGCAGCGAACGCCGTGGTCGATGACTTCGTCGCGCTTCAACTCGCGGCCCAGCAGGAGGAAACGCGGAGCGCCGGGCGCTGGCTCGCCGGCGAGATCGAGGTGCTGCGCCAGAAAGTTGCCGACGCAGAGGCGAAAGTCGAAGAATTCCGCAGCAAATCGAACCTGTTCGTCGGCACCAACAACACGACCTTGTCGGCCCAGCAGCTCGGCGAGCTCAATTCTCAGCTTGCCGCCGCGCGCTCGCAGAAGGCGGACGCCGAGGCCAAGGCCAAATTCATTCGCGACACGCTCAAATCGGGCAAATCGCTCGAATCCGCGGATTTTCTCAATTCCGAGCTGATCCGTCGCTTGAGCGAGCAGCTCGCGACAGTGCGCGGGCAGCTCGCCGAGCAATCCTCGACGCTGCTCGACAACCATCCGCGCATCAAGGAGCTCAGGGCGCAGGTTGCCGATCTCGACCGCCAGCTGCGCACTGAAGCGGAGCGACTGGCGCGCGCGCTCGAGAACGACGCCCGCATCGCCGGCGCGCGCGTCGAGGCGCTCAGCGAGAACCTCAGCCAAGTCAAGCAGCAGGCCGCGACCACCAACGAGCAGGACATTCAGCTGCGCGCCTATGAGCGCGAGGCCAAGGCGCAGCGCGACCTGCTTGAATCGTATCTGGCGCGGTATCGCGAGGTGACCTCGCGCGACAGCCTGGGCGCGGTGCCGTCCGACGTGCGCGTGATTTCCCGTGCGATCGTCTCCAACACGCCGTTCTTCCCGAAGAAGGTGCCGATCGTGCTCATCGCCGGGCTTGCGATGCTGCTGATCGCATCGGGCTTCATCGTCACCGGACAACTGATGGCGACCATGCCGGTGCGCGCCGCCGTACCTGCCGAGTTGCATGACCCTTACTTTGACCGTGACGAGCCGCACCTCGATCACATCGCCGACGCGGCGCCGGTCGCGCCCGAAGCGATGGTGCCGGATCCCTACGCCGAGGACATTGCGGCGCTTGCCCATGAGATCGCAGCATCGCCCGAGGCGGGACGGCGCATCGTGGTGGTGGGCGCGCAGCGCGACATCGGCACGACGCTGACGGCGCTGGCGCTCGCGCGCGAACTCGCGCGCGATACCCGCGTCGTTCTGGTCGATCTTGCCTTCGCGCACCCGAATCTCGCGGCCGTGGCGATCGATCCGAGCGCGCCCGGCATCGCCGACCTCGTGCGCGGCGGCGCCTCGTTCGGCGCCGTTATTACGCGCGACCGCGACTCGCGTGCCCACATCGTCCCTGCGGGGCGGGGCGGCCCCGACAACGCGGCGATTCTCGCCTCCGAACGCATCGGCGTCGCGCTCGATGCGCTCGGACGCACCTATGATCACGTCATCGTCGATGCCGGAACCACGTCCGAGCCGCTGCCGGACCCATTGCTGCGCGGCTCACCGCGCGCCGTGCTGGTCGTCGCGGGCGTGCCACGCGAAGCCGCGCTGGCCGCGCGCGACCGATTGCACGTGGCGGGCTTTGCCGACATCGCCATGGTGGGCGCGGCGCCGCCGGCCGCCGCCATCGCCGCGCCCGAACAGGCGGCCGCGGCCTGATAAAGCCGCCAAACGTCGGCCTTTAACATTCCTCAACGGTGCGCCAGCATGATCGCGGCGCTACCGCGAAGGAAAGTGCCGTGGCCGGCTTGAAAAAAGCGATCCTGCGTACCGGGTTCGAGGCGCTCTATTTCTCGGGCTCGCACGTATGGCTGCGCCCGTTCGTCGCCGGCATTGGCGCAATCCTCACGCTCCACCACGTGCGCCCGCCGCGCCGCGAGGCGTTTCAGCCCAACCGGCTGTTGGAAGTGACGCCCACCTTCCTCGAGGCGGTGATCGTGCGCCTACGGCGCGCCGGCATTGACCTCGTCAACCTGGACGAAATGCACCGGCGGCTCACCGCTCCCCAGCGCAGCCGGCGCTTCGCCTGCCTCACGTTCGACGATGGCTATCGCGACAACCTCGAATACGCCTATCCGATCCTCAAGAAACACGGCGCCCCCTTTGCGCTTTATATTCCGACGAGCTTTCCGGACCGCCTGGGCGAACTGTGGTGGGTCGCGCTCGAGGCGGTGATTGCGCGCAACGACCGGATCGGCCTCGTGGTCGAGGGCGAGGACCGCAACTTCGACTGCCGCACGGCGAGCGAAAAGCGCGAAGTATACGAGGCGATCTATTGGTGGGCGCGCCGCCTGCCAAGCGAGGAGGACCTGCGAAATGTCGTGCGCGATCTCGCCACGCGCTATCAGGTCGATATCGCGGCGTTCTGCCGTGAGTTGTGCATGGACTGGAACGAGATCGAGGAACTCTCGCGCGACCCGCTCGCCACCATCGGCGCTCATACGGTCAACCACGTGCGGCTCACAAAAGTGGCGGAGAAGGCCGCGCGCGCGGAAATGCGCCAGAGCGCCGCGGTGATCGAGAGCGCCATCGGCAAATGGCCCCAGCATCTGTCGTACCCGGTAGGAGACGCGACCTCTGCGGGCCCGCGCGAGTTCGCGATCGCGCGGGAGCTTGGCTTCAAAACAGCGGTGACGACGCGGCCGGGCGTGCTGTTCCCGGAGCACCGCGACCATCTAACTGCGCTGCCGCGCATCAGCCTCAACGGCGAGTATCAGCAACTGCGGTACGTGGAAGTGCTGCTCTCGGGCGCCGCCACCGCGATTCTCAACAAATTCCGTCGCGTAGACGCGGCGTGAAAGTCATTGCGAGGAGCGAAGCGACGAAGCAATCCAGAGCGGACGGCGCGGTGCGCGTTGCCTGGATTGCTTCGCTTCGCTCGCAATGACGGTCAGCGCTCCACGTCGCCCCGCGACATCCAGCTGATGAGCGGCATCGCTGGCAGCACCCAGCCGAGCCCCGCCACCGCATAATAGATCCAGGCCGTAAGCTCGTTGGTCGAGCGGAACACGAATTGCGCGACCGCCATCGCAATGAGCGCCCAACAGGTGACGAGGGCGAGCAGCCCAACCGCACCAATCAGCTTGCGGGTGCGCATCCGCATCAAATTCGATCCCCGGGGCGCGACATGGCGGCAATTGCCGCAAGGCTGGCCGCTCTATATGGTCCGATGCCTTAGTTGCAAGCGGAGAGATAATGACCGAGGCGAGCGCAGCGCCGCCGCAGGTACGGGCGATCCGGCTGTGGCTCGTCGCGATTGCTGCGCTCATTGCCGCCATGGTGCTGGTGGGCGGGGCGACCCGGTTGACCGAATCCGGCCTGTCGATCGTCGAGTGGCAGCCCGTCACCGGGACGGTGCCGCCGCTCTCCGACGCGCAGTGGCAGGTGGAGTTCGACAAATACCGCGCGACGCCGCAATACCAGCACCTCAACGCCGGGATGCGGCTTGGCGAGTTCAAGACACTCTTCTGGTGGGAGTGGGCGCACCGGCTGCTCGGCCGCGTCATCGGCGCCGCTTTCCTGCTGCCGTTCCTGTTCTTCTTGTGGCGTGGCTGGGTGACGCCGCAGCTGCGTCTGCGGCTATGGACGATTTTCGCGCTCGGCGGGCTCCAGGGCGCGGTGGGCTGGTGGATGGTCGCCTCCGGATTGGTGAACCGGGTCGAGGTCTCGCAATATCGCCTCGCGACCCACCTTGTGCTTGCCTGCGCGATCTACGTTGCGATTGTTTGGACGCTGCGGAGCCTCTCGCCGCGCGAGGCGGCCGCCGTGCCCGCACGCCTGCGCTTAAGCGCCGCCGGAGTGCTCGCGGTGGCGCTGGTGCAAATCTATCTCGGCGCGTTGGTCGCCGGCCTGCGCGCCGGCCTGATCTACAACACCTGGCCGCTGATCGACGGCAGCTTCGTGCCCGGCGCCGCGGATTTGTTCGCGACCGTGCCGGCGTGGCGCAACTTCTTCGAAAATGCGCTCACGGTCCAGTTCGATCACCGCATGCTGGCCTATGCGCTCTGGGTGCTGGCCGTGCTGCACGTTATCGACGCGGCACGCTTGCGCAACGCCGCGGCGCTTAATGGTGCGCTGACGTTGGCGGTTGCGGTGACCATCCAGGCCGTGCTCGGCATCCTCACTCTCATTTACGTGGCGCCGCTCGGCCTTGCGCTCATGCACCAAGCGATGGCGATCGCGGTGCTGACAATCGCGGTCGTGCACGCGCAACGGCTCGCACCGCCCGCGCGCGAACGGCACCCCGCCGTGTTCGCTCCGCCGCTCACGGGAGAGGACAGGGTGGGGGCTAATGCGCAAGTGCAGGGCAGGGGCTCTCCCGCGTGATCGATCTCGAGCATCGCGGCGACATCGCCGTTCTTACGAAGCGCCATGGTAAGGCCAACGCGATCGACGGCGCTTTCTGCGAAGAGATCATCAAGCGGCTCGGCGAACTGCGCACGTCCCCATTCCGCGCCGTCGTGATCACCGGCCAGGGAAAGATCTTTTCCGCCGGCGTCGATCTGGTGCGCGCGCTCAACGGCGGGCCCGCGATTTCCGGCACTTCCTGCCGCTGCTGCGCCGTGCGTTCGAGGAGCTGTTCTTCTTTGAGAAGCCGATCGTCGCCGCCGTCAACGGCCATGCGATCGCCGGCGGCTGCGTGCTCACCTGCGCGCTCGACCAGCGTCTGATGGCGCAAGGCGACGGTCGCATCGGGATTACCGAGCTTCGGGTCGGCGTTCCGTTCCCGGTGATCGCTCTCGAAATCATGCGCTTCGCCACGGCGCCGCAGCATTTCGAGCGCATCGTCACCAGTGCCGCGACCTTTGCGCCCGACGCAGCGGTCGACCTCGGGCTTATCGATGAGGTGGTGCCTGGCGACGCCTTGCTCGAGCGCGCGCTCGCCGCCGCCGAGAGATTGGCTGCGCTCGACCCTGCGACCTTCGCGCTCACCAAACGCCAGCTTCGCCAGCCGGTGCGCGAACGGCTCGAGCGGGACGGACCGTGCTTCGACCCCGCGGTCGATGCTGTCTGGTCCGCGCCGGAAACTGCGGCACGCATCCGCGACTACGTCACCCGCACGTTTAAGAAAATGTAGAAGCGTGTCATTGCGAGGAGCCGAGCAGCAGCGACGAAGCAATCCAGGGCAACGTGCACCAGCCCCTGGATTGCTTCGTCGCCTCGCTCCTCGCAATGACGGGTGCTACGCCGCCTCAAGCGCCTGATCGAGGTCGCCGATGATGTCGGCCTTGTCCTCGATGCCGATCGAGACGCGCACCACGTCGGGGCCGGCACCAGCCTGGGTTTTTTGCTCGTCGGAGAGCTGTTTATGGGTGGTCGAAGCAGGATGGATGATGAGCGAGCGCGTGTCGCCGATGTTGGCGAGATGCGAGAACAGCTTCACGTTCGAGACCAATTTGACGCCGGTCTCGTAGCCGCCTTTGAGGCCGAAGGTGAACACCGCGCCGGCGCCGTTGGGCGCATATTTCTTCGCGAGGTTATGATAACGGTCGCCCGGGAGTCCCGGATAGCTCACCCAGGCGACCTTGCGGTGCTTGGCGAGCCATTCGGCCACGGCTTGCGTGTTCTCGCAGTGGCGCGCCATGCGCAGCGGCAAGGTCTCGATGCCGGTGAGAATGAGAAACGCGTTGAATGGCGAGAGCGCCGGGCCCATGTCGCGCAGGCTCAACACCCGGCAGGCGATGGCGAAAGCGAAGTTGCCGAAGGTCTCGTGCAGCACGATGCCGTTATATTCCGGGCGCGGCTGCGAAAGCATCGGGTAACGGCCTTCGCGGGACCAGTTGAAGGTGCCGGCGTCGACGATCAGTCCGCCGATCGAGTTGCCGTGACCGCCGAGGAATTTGGTGAGCGAATGCACGACGACGTCGGCGCCGTGCTCGATCGGCTTGCACAGGTACGGCGTCGCCAGCGTGTTATCGACGATCAGCGGTACGCCGGCGCGCTTGGCGATGGCCGAGATTGCTTCGATGTCGGTGATGACGCCGCCCGGGTTGGCGATCGATTCGATGAAGATCGCCTTGGTCTTCGGGGTGATCCCGCGTTCGAACGTGCCGATGTCGTCGGGATCCGCCCACACCACGTTCCAGCCGAAGTTTTTGAACGAATGGTTGAATTGGTTGATCGAGCCACCGTAGAGTTTTTTCGAGGCGACGAACTCGTCGCCGGGCTTCATCAACACGTGCATCACGACCACCTGGGCGGCATGGCCCGAGGCGACCGCGAGACCGGCGGTGCCGCCTTCAAGCGCGGCGACGCGCTCTTCCAGCACCGCGTTCGTCGGATTGCCGATGCGGGTGTAGATGTTGCCGAAGGTCTGCAGCCCGAACAGCGAGGCGGCGTGATCGACGTCGTCGAACACGAACGAGGTGGTCTGGTAGATCGGCGTGGCGCGCGCGCCGGTGGTCGGATCGGGCTGGGCGCCGGCGTGTACTGCCAGCGTCGCAAACCCCGGAGTGCGTTCGGTCATGGGCCGGTCCTCGCGGGATAAGGGCCGGCGGGCGCCGGTCCGGGGATGGTTCTAAGGTACGGTTGGATTGGGTCAAGCGCGCGGCGCCGACGTCTTAAGCACCCTTAGACTTGGCCGCCGCTGAATCGATCGTCGTCCCGCCGGTCATCGTCGTGCGAGCGAGCGACATGCGTTGCACACCGCGCCCGAAGATATTCGCGCGTTTGGCGGTCAGGGTGCGCGAGTTCACGCCCATCCAGCTGATTTCCGACGACAGCCGCCCGTATTCGATCTTCGGGCAACGGTTCATCACCACTTTGAGTCCGCCGGCCTCGGCGGTTGCGGCCGCTTCGTCGTTGCGCACGCCGAGCTGCATCCAGATCACCTGCGGGCGGGGCTTGAGGGCGAGCGCCTCGGCGACGATCTGCGGCGCGTATTGCGCGGCGCGGAACACGTCCACCATGTCGATCGGCTCTGGGATGTCGCCGAGCCGTGCGTAGACCTTGCGCCCGAGGATTTCGTGGCCGGCTTGGCCGGGATTCACCGGGATCATGTTGTAGCCGCGGTCGAGCAGATATTTGAACGCAAAATAGCTCGGGCGGTTGTCCTTGGGCGAAATCCCCACCATGGCGATGGTCTTCACCGTATTGAGGATGCCGCGGATGTAGGCGTCCGGATAGCTGTCGTGACTCATGGTGCGCGCCCGCCTACCCGCTCAAATAATAATGCGCGGACGAGGGCGCCAGGTTCAGCGGTCCTGCCACTGGGGCGTCCGCTTTTCGATGAAGGCGCCGATGCCCTCTTCGGCGTCGCGCGCCAGCATGTTCTCGACCATGGTTTTCGAGGCGTAGCCGTAAGCGTCGGAAAGATTCATCTCCAGCTGACGGTAGAAGGCCTCCTTGCCGATCTTCACGGTCAGGGCGGATTTCGCGGCGATCTCGCGCGCAAGCTCCATTGCCGCCTCGCGCTCGCGCCCGGCGGCGACGACCCGGTTGACGAGCCCGATGCGGCGCGCGTCCTCGGCCGTCACCACCTGGCCGGTGAGCAGCATTTCCATTGCGTGTTTGGGCGCGACGTTGCGCGAGAGCGCCACCATCGGGGTCGAGCAGAACAATCCGATATCGACG
>JAFAUQ010000032.1 GCA_019243195.1 Hyphomicrobiales bacterium | reverse complement strand
AGCGCGTCATCTTCGGGCAGGATCCCGCCATCGACGAGGTGGTGTCCTCGATCCGGCTGTCGCGCTCGGGGCTGCGCGCCGGCGACAAGCCGATCGGCAACTTCCTGTTCGCCGGCCCGACCGGCGTCGGCAAGACCGAGGTCGCGCGCCAGCTCGCCTCCTCGCTCGGCGTCGAGCTGATCCGCTTCGACATGTCGGAATATATGGAGCACCACACGGTCTCGCGCCTGATCGGCGCACCGCCGGGCTACGTCGGCTTCGACCAGGGTGGCCTTTTGACCGATGGCGTCGACCAGCATCCGCACTGCGTGCTCCTCCTCGACGAGATCGAGAAGGCGCACCCGGATCTCTTCAACGTGCTGCTGCAGATCATGGATCACGGCAAGCTTACCGATCACAACGGCAAGCAGGTCGACTTCCGCAATGTGATTCTGATCATGACCACCAACGCCGGCGCGGCCGATCTCGCCAAACAAGCCTATGGCTTTACCCGCACCAAGCGCGAAGGCGACGACATCGAGGCGATCAACCGGATGTTCGCGCCCGAGTTCCGCAACCGTCTCGACGCGATCATCACCTTCGCGCACCTCTCGCGCGAGGTGATCATCAAGGTGGTCGAGAAGTTCGTGCTCCTGCTCGAGGCACAGCTGGCCGACCGCGACGTGACGATCGAGCTCTCCGACGAGGCGTCCGACTGGTTGATCAAGCACGGCTACGACGAGCAGATGGGCGCGCGGCCGATGGCACGCGTGATCCAGGAGCACATCAAGAAACCGCTCGCCGATGAAGTTTTGTTCGGGCGGCTCAAGGCCGGCGGCCACGTGCGCGTCATTCTCGGCAAGGACGAGGAGGGCCGCGACAAGCTCGGCTTCGAGTATCTCGACGGGCCGGTCACGCCGAAGCCCGAGAAGCTGCCCGAGCCGCGCCGCGCCCGCGCCAAGCGCCGGCCGCCGCAGCGCCGGCCCAAGCCCCCGGGTCCGCCGCGCGGCGACGGCGGCGGCTCGCCGCGGCCCCGCGGCTCCGTCCCGAAGGTGCCGTTGGTGAAGGTCTGATGTCGGACGACGGATGACAGACGACGGAGGACGGAAAACAGAACACCGTCCGTCCTCTGGCCTCCGTCCTCCGCCCTCCGTCATCTGGTTCGCCCGCGGCGTCGCCGCGACGCCGAAATCCGTCCTCCTCTACGTCGTATTTGGGACCTATCTCGGCATCGGCGCGCTTGCGTACGATCTGTCGTTCTCGGCCGGATGGGCGCTGGCAACGACTGTGCTGATCTGGGCGGCGCCCAACCAGGTCGTGCTGATTTCCGGACTCGGCTCCGGCGCCGGGGCGCTCGCGACCGCGGTCGCCGTCAGTCTCAGCGCGGTGCGGCTGCTGCCGATGGTCGTGTCGCTGCTGCCGTTGTTGCGCGCGCCGGGCGTGCGCACGCGCGCGCTGATTTTACCCGCCCATTTCACCGCGGTCAGTGCCTGGGTGGTGGCGCTGCAGGTGCTGCCGGCGCTGCCGCGCGAGCACCGCGTCGCGGTCTGCAACGGCATCGGGGTCGGCTTTCTCGTTTCGGCGTCGGCCGGGACGCTCGCCGGTTATCACCTCGCCGCACAGCTGCCGCCCCTGTTCGCCGCCGCGCTCCTGTTTCTGACGCCGATCTCGTTCTTCCTCGCCGTTGCCGGCGGCAGTTCGCGGCTCGCCGACCGTCTGGCGCTGATCTTCGGCCTGATCATCGGCCCGGCGCTCGCGCTCGGCAAAGTCGATCTCGACCTGCTGTGGACCGGGATTGCCGGCGGCACGCTCGCCTACGGCGTCCACCGCCTGCGCCGAGGCAAACGATGAGCGCGACCGACCTGGGGCCCTATGCGCTGCTGCTGCTTGTCGGCTTTCTGCCGAACGAAATCTGGCGCTGGCTCGGCATCGTGCTGGCGCGCGGCCTCGATGAGGATGCTGATATCGTCGTATGGGTGCGGGCGATGGCGACGGCGGTGCTCGCAGCCGTCATCGCCCGCATCATCGTCGTGCCGCCGGGCGCGCTCGCCGGCGTCGCGCTGCCGGTGCGGATCGCCGCCATGGCGATCGGCTTCGCCGGCTTCCTGGCGCTGCGCCGCTCGCCCTTCGCCGGCATCGTCATCGGCGAGGCCGCGCTGCTAATCGGTGCTGCTTTATTTTATTGAACTCCTCGTTCGTCATGCCCGCGAAAGCGGGCATCCAGTAACCACCGCCGGTGCAAATCCTGATAGGTCGCTGTTTACTGGATCGCCCGCCTGCGCGGGCGATGACGAGAGTTAGTTTACGCCAACGCCGCCTTGAGCCGCTCGGCATGCGCCGCGAGCACGTCGGGCGTTTCTTTGAAGCTCGCCGGCGCTTTGAGCGAGACGCCGGCGTGGCGCGGGATCACGTGCACGTGGAGATGAAATACCACTTGGCCGCCGGCTGCCTCGTTGAACTGCTGCACGGTCACGCCCTCGGCATCGAACGCTTTCATCGCCGCCTGGGCGATTTTTTGCGCGACCTTCATCACATGGGCGAGGTCGTCGGGATTAACGTCGAGAATGTTGCGGGCCGGCGCCTTGGGCAGAATCAGCGTGTGGCCGGGCGCGCGCGGCATGATGTCGAGGAAGGCGAACGCCTTGTCGTCCTCATAGACCTTGTAGGACGGCAGCTCGCCGCGAAGAATTTTGGCAAAGATATTATTCGGATCGTAGCTCGGCATCTGGTCTCGCGCTCCTCTTCGTTACCCTGAGGAGCGCGCCCAAGGCGCGCGTCTCGAAGGGTCAAACATCGTCCGCGACCGTCACCTTGCGGAACGGCGCCGCCGCCGCGAGTTCCTCCCCGGCCATCGCCACATAGGCGCGCTCGCGTTTGAGATAGTCGGCGATGGCGCGGCGCAGCGCCGGATCGGCGATGTGGTGCGCCGAATAGGTTGTCACCGGCATGTAGCCGCGCGCGAGCTTGTGCTCGCCTTGCGCGCCAGCTTCCACGCGCTTGAGCCCGCGCGATATCGCGAACTCGATCGCCTGGTAGTAACACAGCTCGAAGTGCAGGAACGGGTGATGCTCGATCGCGCCCCAGTGGCGGCCGTAGAGCGCGTCCGAGCCCATGAAGTTGATGGCGCCGGCGATCGTGCGCCCGGCGCGCTTCGCCATCACCAGCGCGATTTTGTCGCCCATCGCCTCGCCGACCATCGAATAGAACGCGCGCGTGAGATACGGCCGGCCCCATTTGCGCGAGCCGGTTTCCATGTAGAAGGCGAAGAACGCGTCCCACACGCGTTCGGTCAGATCGGAGCCGGTGAGCCATTGAATGTCGATGCCGGCGCAGACCGCGTCGCGCCGCTCGCGTTTGATCGCCTTGCGCTTGCGCGAGGCGAGGTCGGCGAGAAAATCGTCGAACGTGGCGTAGCCGCGGTTCTCCCAATGGAACTGCTGATCGGTGCGCAGCAGAAAGCCCCGCTCGCCGAGCAGACGCCATTCCTCGATCGGCGCGAACGTGACGTGCACCGAGGACGCTTCGCGCAGCCGGCACAGTTCGGCGAGGCCCGCGGCGAGCCCGCCGCGGATGTCGTCGGCGTCCGGGCCGGGGCGCACCAGCAAGCGGCGGCCCGACGCCGGCGTGAACGGCACCGATACCTGGAGCTTCGGGTAGTAGTCGCCGCCCGCGTGCTCGTAGGCCTCGGCCCAGCCGCGGTCGAACACGTATTCGCCGCGCGAGTGGGACTTGAGATAGCAGGGCACGACGCCGACGACTTCGCCGCCTTCGGTCTCCGCGACGAGATGCTGCGGCTGCCAACCGGTGCGTGCGGTGGCCGAGGCCGACGCTTCGAGCGCCGCGAGAAACGCATGTGAGATGAAGGGGTTGTAGGCTTCGGATAAATGCGCGGATGGCGTCGTGGCCCCGCAGGGTGCCTCCGCCGCGGCGGCGAGCGAGGGGCCGTTCTCGCCGAGCTCCGTTGCGCCCGGATTGGCGCACGCGTCCCACGTCGCGGCAGGAATGTCGCGGATCGCCGGAACGACACGGATGCGCAGCTCGGGGGAGGCCATGCGGTCAGAGTGATGAGTAGCTGTGAGCCCGCCACTCAGTCTATGGGGTAATCCGTCGCGATCAAATCGCCCCAAGTAACAACTCCGTCACTCGAATCGGAACCGCCCCGTGCAGCACCTATAGATCTGTCCGGTGCAGTCATGCATTGTGCCGTTTGCCTGGGGCTCGTTGCAGATGTCAACAGAACATCGTGTTCCTGACGATTTGCGCACGCTTTATCACGTGCGCGAATGGCGCAATGCCGCCGGCGTTCTAGCGACGGCGTGCCCGCAAGAATGGACAGACATCATCGAAGTCTTGCGGGAGTTTCGCCTGTACCGATCTGAGATCGAGAAGGAGGGCGGGAATCGATCGCCCATATCTCGGAGATTGGATGGCGCGTTCTACGGGAGAGGTTGGGCGGAAAAGAAATTCGCGACTGCGATATTAGTCGACCAAACCCGCGTGGATAGCCCAACGCATTCAGTCGATTGCTTCAAGGATCGCGTTGCGGTGGAAGTCGAATGGAACAACAAGGATCCATTTTTCGATCGAGATTTGAATAACTTCCGGCTTCTGTTCGAACTTCGAGCGATAGACGCGGGCGTTATTATCACTCGCGCTACAGAGCTACAGCAAATTTTCAAGAGGTTGGGGAAGGGATCATCTTACGGTGCAGCGACAACACACTATGAGAAATTGTTGCCGCGGCTCGATGGTGGCAGCGGCGGTGGATGCCCCGTGCTGGCCTTTGCGATTTCAGGGCGGCTCTATGTAGACGATATCAACCCGCCGCAGGCCGGTCCGTTGCCGAGTTGAAGGCATAAGTAGGCCAAAGAGGCTCGTAACCTTCGGCGGCCTGATTGCCCCAGACCTCCCAATGTTTTCGCTTGCCCCGGGCGAATAATTCCAAGAATGGCCCTGGGCTGCATGCCTCAATAATTTCATATTGCTCATCTGGCTTGCGGCTGTGCTCGCGCTTTCTCGTAGCGAGATAGTTCACTTGACTCCGGCCGGGCGGCAGCGTTCGAGCATTCTTCCCTTTGACTCCAAACAGAATCAATTCAGTGACATTGCGAAAATAAAAACCAACACCTCTTCCATCCGGGCCGCCATCCTTGCGGATCTTGTGCCAAACGATGTTTGATTTGTAGGTAAAGCCCCACGCGGCAAGGACCGCCAGACCCTCAGGAAGCATCGCGTTGGGCACCCAAAGGTACAGGTGCGATACAGGAGCGGTTATCTTTGCGACCGGAAGCGTCTTGATTTCATCCAAGGTCAAAGTGCCGTAACGGGAAAGCCGACGATGCTCCGGCGCGACCTTTCCAGTTCGATTTTGGAATTGCCACGGTGGGTCAGCGAGGACCGTTCCAAATCGGCGACGCCCAGTGGAAGCCAACAGGTCGTCACCCGGTGACGCCGACGTCATTACCCGCTTCCTCTTTGCCATTGCCGACTCGCTTGGCTGTAAGCGTGATCATAGCCAAGCAAGTGTCAGGCGCGATTCAAGCATAAGAACAAATCAAGAACAAGAGGAAAGTTATGCACGGACCTATGGCCGCCAGCCCTCGAAAATCACCTGGTCTGCCCATTTGGCGGCCTTGGCCCGGTCGGCTTCGGTGCGCACGGTCCAGGTCAGGACCGGCCCGCCGAGCACGTAACGGGCCAGCAGCGGCGGCAGGGCAGGGAGGTCCTTGACCGAATAGGCGAGGAACTGCGGCCGGGCGCGCGCGACGTTGGCGAGGTAGCTCGCCGCCCGCCGCCGACGCGTGCCCAGCGCCTCACCCGCAGGCCCGCGCCAGCGCTCCGCAATGAGCCCGTGCGTGCGCGCAGGCACCGCCTCCCGCACCACGGCCATCTGGAACGGATCGAACGACATCAGAGCGGCCGGGCCGGCATAGCCGGCGAGCACCTGCGCGGCGCGACGCGGCAGCCGGTCATCGCCGTCACCGAGGCTCTTGAGTTCGATCGCAAGTGTCGCGCGGCCGGCGACCAAATCGAGCAGTTCGGAGAGCGTAATGATCCGGTCGGCGGTCTCCTTGAAGGCCACGCGCTTGAGTTCCGCCGCGGTCATCGCCGCAAGTGTGCCGCTGCCTTCGGTGAGCCGGCCGAGCTTCGCGTCGTGGTGGACGACCGCCTCGCCGTCGGCCGTGATCTGCAGGTCGGTTTCGATGGCGTAGCCCGCGGCGATCGTGGCCGTGAACGCCGTGGGCGTGTTCTCGACCGCGCCCGCTCCGTGCAGCCCGCGATGGGCGATCGGCCGCGCGGTGAGCCAGTCGAGCCCGGCCATCACCGACTCCGCCCGCCGTTCACGCCACCTCGAACGAACCCTCCACCTCGACCGCTGCGTTCATTGGCAGCGCCGAAACCCCGACCGTGGTGCGCGCGTGCCTTCCCTTGTCGCCGAACGCCGTCACCATCAGGTCGGAGGCGCCGTTCATGACCTTGGGCCCGTCCGGAAATCCGGACGCCGCGTTGATGAAGCCGCCGAGCCGCACCACGCGCACCACCTTGTCGAGGTCGCCGAGCGCGGCCTTGATCTGGGACAGGAGGTTGATGGCGCAGGCGCGCGCCGCCTTCTGGCCGTCCTCGATCGACACGCCGGCCCCGAGCTGGCCCTGCGCCACGAGCTTGCCGGCGGCATCGAAACAAAGCTGGCCCGACACGACCATGAAGTTTTGGGTGCGCACGAACGGCACGTAGTTGGCGATCGCCGGCGCCGGCGTGGGCAGGGTAATCCCCAGATCCGCCAGCTTCTTTTCCACCGTTCCGGCCATCGATCGTCTCCTTGTGCCGCATTGTTACGTCATCGACTCTTCGCCGATCGGACGCCATCGCGCAAGTTGCCCGGCCCGCGCCCGACCCCTATGTTCCCGCAGGGGCAGAAACGGAGTCGCGGCGCATGGCCATTGCCTGCTCACGAGTTGCCTTTTCCCTTGCCATGGTTGTCGCGGTCGGCGCGGCGCTCCTCGGCACCGCCTCGGCGGCCGGGCCGGCGAAGGTCGACGATCCCTCCGCCGCGATCGCGCTCGCGCCGCATCGGGCGATCTACGATCTCAAGCTCGGGCAGCTGCGCGGCAAGCGCTCGCTCGAAGCGGTGCGCGGCCGCATCGTCTACGATTTTAACGGCAACATGTGCGACGGCTACGATCTGCGCTTCCGCCAGGTCACCGAACTCGACTCGGGCGAGGGCAAATACGCGCTGTCCGACCTGCGCTCGACCTCCTGGGAGGAGGGCGCGGCGCATTCGCTGCGGTTCGATTCGCAAAATTATCTTGACCAGAAGCTCGTCGATTCCGTCGACGGCCACGCCGACAAGGGGCCTGACGGCGTCACGGTGAAGCTTGCCAAGCCGAAGCCTTCGACGATGGACATCGGCACCGCGGTGTTTCCCTCCGAGCACATGCGCCGCATCATCGCGGCTGCGCGCGAAGGCAAGACGCTGCTCGAAGTCACCGTCTACGACGGCTCGGAAACTGGCGACAAGGTCTATCAGTCGCTCACGGTGATCGGCAAAAAGATCGCGCCCAACGAGCAAACACCGACCGACGCGGCGGCCAACCAAACGGCGGTGGCCGGGCTCGACCGCTGGCCGGTGACCATCAGCTATTTCGATCGTGCCCAGCAGGGCCAGGGCGAGCAGACCCCGGTCTACGCCATCAGCTTCGAGGCCTATGAGAACGGCATCGCCCGCGCGCTCGTCCTCGACTACGGCGACTTCACCGTCTCCGGCGATCTCACCTCGCTCGAGATGAAGGACGCCAAGCCCTGCGGGAAGTGACGCTCAGCGTCATTGCGAGCGCAGCGAAGCAATCCAGGAGCCACTGCCTCCGCGCGTGACGCTCTGGATTGCTTCGGCGTTTCGCGCCTCGCAATGACGAAATCCAAATCATTCCTCCTCCAGCGCCAGCCCCCGCACCACGGCGGCGCGGCCGAATTTCTCCCGCACGCGGTCGACCGCGCGCTCGGCGAGCGCCTTGCGCCGGCCGGCCAGGTCGAGCAGGTCGCCGGGGTCGGCCTTGTCGGCTTCGACGATATCGGAGACGCCGATCCCGATCAGGCGATAGCGCGTGCCGTCGGTCTCGCGCGCAAGCAGCTCGCGCCCGGCAGCAAATATTTTCTCCGCCAGCTGGCTCGGGTCGGAAAGGCCGCGCGCGCGGGTGCGGATCTTGAACTCGTCGCTCTTGAGCTTGAGCGTGACGGTTCCGCCGGCAAGTCCGCTCGCCTTGAGCCGCGCGGAAACCTTCTCGGCGAGCGGCCACAGCCGCCGCTCGAGCGGCCGGAAGGCGGAGAGATCGCGGTCGAACGTCGTCTCCGCCGACACGCTTTTGGCCTCACGCTCCGGGGTCACCTTGCGCTCGTCGATGCCGCGCGAGAGGCGTGAAAGCCGCAAACCCTCGACGCCGTAACGGCGCGCGAGATCGCGTTCCGGCGCGGCAGCGAGGTCGCCCACTGTGAAGAACCCGTCGCGCTTGAGCCGCGCCTCGCTCGCCTTGCCAACGCCCCAGATAAAGCCCACTGGCTTTCCCGCCAGGAACGCGCGCGCCTCCGCCCCGCCGAGCACCGCGAAACCGCGCGGCTTGTCGAGGTCGGAGGCGATCTTCGCCAGAAATTTGTTGACCGAGAGCCCGATCGAGACGGTGATGGCGAGCGCCTTTTCGACGCGGGTGGCGAATTGGGCGAGCGCCTTTGCCGGCATCATGCGGTGCAGGCGCTCGGTGCCGGTCAAGTCCATGAACGCTTCGTCGATCGAGAGCGGTTCGACCTGCGGCGTGAGTTCCAGCATCAGCCGGCGCACCTCGCGCCCGACCTTCACGTATTTCTCCATGTCGGGCGGCACGACCACCGCGTGCGGGCACAGCCGCCGCGCGGTGAACATGGGCATCGCCGAACGCACACCGTAGGTACGCGCGATATAGCAGCAGGCCGCCACCACGCCGCGCTTGCCGCCGCCGACGATCAGCGGTTGGTCGGCGAGCTTCGGGTCGTCGCGCTTCTCGATGGTGGCGTAGAACGCGTCGCAATCGACATGGGCGATGGCGAGCCGCGTGACCTCCTCGTGGAAAACCACGCGCGGCGAGCCGCACGCCGCGCAACGCGCGGGTGCCTCCGCATCGGCCAGGCAATCGCGGCAGAACCCCGCCACCAACCCCTCCGCACTTATCGCTTCGGAAGCCGTGACCAGTGATCGGTCACCAGTGACCAGAAAACGGCGGCGACTTGATCACTGGTCCGTGGTCACTGATCACTGCCGAGCATCCGGCGCGCCTTCGCGACCTCCTCCGGCTCGATCCCGGCCTCCGCCGCAAAGGCGGTCACGAGCGCCTCCTCCGAGGCCACGTGGTCGAGCACGCCGGCAAGGAAGCCGGGGCTTGCCGCCGCGGCCCGGATTCGGTCCGGCCCGATGCCGGTGAGCGCGAGGAATCGCGCGAGCCGCTCGGGGTCGCCGGCGAGGAAGCTAAGCGCCTGAACGGCCAGCGATTCTGCGGCGTCGCGGCGCATCGAATCGCGCATCTGCATGGGGTTGCGTTTGCCTTTCCGTAATATATCGCAACTAGGGTCCCGGCGATGCCCGAGGGTGGGTGCGGGCATGATTCGGTCACGCTTCGATATTACGCGGCGGCGATGACCGGGCAGCGCGGAAGCGCCGCCGGCACAAATTCGAAGGTGGGGCTCGGGGTGGCGAAGACCGTCCTGATCGTGGAAGACAACGAGCTCAATATGAAGCTCTTCCACGACCTATTGGAGGCGCACGGGTATCACACCGTGGGAACCCGCAACGGTATCGAGGCGCTCGAACTCGCGCGCCTGCACAAGCCCGATCTGATCGTGATGGACATTCAGCTGCCGGAGGTTTCCGGCCTGGAAGTGACCAAGTGGCTCAAGGACGATCCCGAGCTGCAGGCGATCCCGGTGGTCGCGGTCACCGCCTTCGCCATGAAGGGCGACGAGGAGCGCATCCGCGAGGGCGGCTGCGAGGCCTATTTGTCGAAGCCTATTTCGGTCATGAAATTTCTCGAGACCGTTCGTTCTTTCCTTGGCACGTGAGACAGGCTCCTAGATGAGCGCGCGCGTTCTCGTCGTCGATGATGTGCCGGCCAACGCCAAGCTGCTCGAGGCGCGGCTCATGGCGGAATATTTCGACGTCGTCACCGCGACGAGCGGCGCCGAGGCGCTGGCGATCTGCGAGCGCGCGCAATGCGACATCGTGTTGCTCGACGTGATGATGCCGGAAATGGACGGCTTCGAAGTGTGCCGCCGGCTCAAAACCGGGCCGAACACGCACCACATCCCGGTGGTGATGGTCACCGCCCTCGACCAGCCGTCCGACCGGGTGCGCGGGCTCGAGGCCGGGGCCGACGATTTTCTCACCAAGCCGGTGTCGGACATCGCGCTCGTCGCGCGCGTGCGCTCGCTGACAAGGCTCAAGCTCGTCACCGACGAGTTGCGCATGCGCGCGCTCACCTCGAAGGAGATCGGCCTGCACGACCCGTTGCGCGCGAGCCTGACCGATTCCGGGCGCAATGGCCGCATTCTCGTCATCGATGACCGCCGCGCGTCCTACGAGCGCATCGCCAAGGTGCTCGCCGGCGAGCACAAGGTCGACGTCGAGACCGATCCGCAGGAGGCGCTGTTCCACGCCGCCGAGGGCGACTACGACCTGCTGATCGTCTCGCTGGCGCTGGAGAATTTCGACGCGCTGCGGCTGTGCAGCCAGGTGCGCTCGCTCGAGCGTACCCGCAACGTGCCGATCCTCGTCGTCGTCGAGGTCGAGGACAACGCGCGGCTGCTGCGCGGGCTCGAAATCGGCGTCAACGATTATCTGGTGCGCCCGATCGATTCTAACGAGCTGCTCGCGCGGGCGCGCACGCAGATCCGCAAGCGCCGCTACGGCGCGCGGCTGCGCGACAACGTGCAAATGTCGATGGAGCTTGCGGTCACCGATGCGCTCACCGGGCTTTACAACCGCCGCTACATGGAGAGCCACGTCACGAGCCTCGTCGAGCAGGCGCTCGCGCGCGGCAAGCCGCTCGTGCTGCTGGTCATCGACATCGATTATTTCAAGGCGGTCAACGACGGGCACGGCCACGACGCCGGCGACGACGTGCTGCGCGAGTTTGCGAGCCGCCTGAAGAAATCGATCCGCGGCATCGACCTCGCCTGCCGCTACGGCGGCGAGGAGTTCGTCATCGTCATGCCGGAAACCGACATGGCGGTGGCCGCGATCGTCGCCGAGCGCATCCGCCGCCGCATCGCCGGCGAGCCGTTCTCGATCCGCTCCAGCGCCGCCGCGCTCGACGTCACCATCTCAATCGGGTTGGCCGCGCTCTCCGGCATGTCCGACACCGCCAAGGCGATCCTCAAGCGCGCCGACCAGGCGCTCTACCGCGCCAAGCGCGACGGCCGCAACCGCGTGGTCGCCGACGCCGCCTAGCGCCATCCCTCCCCGGAACGGGAGGGTGCCGAGCGCCGCAGGCGCGAGGCGGGTGGGGTTGTAAGGCAAGAAGCCCCCACCCGGCCGCGCGCTTTGCGCGCGTCCACCCTCCCCCTGCGGGGGCCCTGCGGGGGAGGGATGCGCGTCAACCATAACGCTTTACGCTGGCTGCGAATCCCGGCACCGTGTCGGGCGGATTACATTGATTTCCGTGCCGGTTCGATTACGGTTTCCAGGTCGCCCGGCACCGATTGCGAGCAGGATGGGACGTTGCGGCGCGCTCGCAGGAGCGTCCTTTATCCTTCTGAAAACCCTACGGAATGCTCAGGTCCGCCGCATCTCCTGGGTCCGTGGGGTTCGGCCGGCCTGGGGGCGGTGTGGAGTGGCCTCCTCATACAGCACCGCCTCCGGCCGGCCACCTTGCCGGCAGGGTTCCACGACAGCGATTGAGAGCAGAGAAGCGCGCGCGCAAAAAAGCGCGTCACTTGATCCGCGATTCGCGGAATTCCACGTGCTTCTTCGCGACCGGATCGTATTTCTTCTTCACCAGCTTGTCGGTCATGGTGCGCGAATTCTTCTTGGTCACGTAATAGAAGCCGGTGTCGGCGCTCGACACGAGCTTGACCTTGACGGTGACGGCCTTGGCCATGATGAACCTCGCAAGTTTCTCCGGAACGTAGCGGGGGAGGCCGGAAAGTCAAGGAACTCCGCCGTCACTCCTGAGGAGCGCGCCGAAGGCGCGCGTCTCGAAGGATGGAAGCAGGCCGGAGTTTGTTGCCATCCTTCGAGACGGTCGCGCGCAAGTGCGCGCGACCTCCTCAGTCTACATGTCCGATGCGAGCAGAAGCGAGCGGCCTCGGCGCG
>JAFAUQ010000167.1 GCA_019243195.1 Hyphomicrobiales bacterium | reverse complement strand
GGCGATCGATCTCGACGCGCTCGATCGCACCGACGAAGCCAAGAAGCGCCTCGACAAGCTGATCGCCGACCGCCCCAGGGACCTCGACGCGATCCGCGCGCTCGGCGACATCTTGCGCGAGCGCAAGCAGTATGCCGACTGTGCCAGCACCTACAGCAGGGGCATCGCCGCGCTCGCGACGCCGGAGAAGCAGAACTGGTATCTGTTCTACTTCCGCGGCATTTGTTACGAGCGCTCGAAGCAGTGGCCGCTCGCCGAGGCCGATCTCAAGAAGGCGCTCGACCTCTATCCCGAGCAGCCGCACGTGCTCAACTATCTCGGCTATTCCTGGGTCGACCAGGGTATCAACCTCGACGAGGGCATGCGCATGATCCGGCGCGCCGTCGAGCAGCGGCCCGACGACGGCTACATCGTCGACTCGCTCGGCTGGGCCTATTTCCGCATCAACAATTACGACGAGGCGGTGAAGAACCTCGAGCGGGCGGTCGAGCTCAAGCCCGAGGACCCGACCATCAACGATCACCTCGGCGACGCCTATTGGAAGGTCGGCCGCTTCCTCGAGGCGGCGTTCCAGTGGTCGCACGCGCGCGACCTCAAGCCCGATGCCGACGAACTCGCGCGCATCGAAGCCAAGCTCAAGTCCGGCCTGATCGACGAGAACGCTTCCGCTACCGAGGCCGCCAAGAAGAAGCCCGGCAACGGCGGCTGACCGCCGCGTGCCACCGCTGACCGAGCCGGCGCCCGCCAAGGTCAACCTGACTTTGCGGGTGACCGGGCGGCGCCCGGACGGTTATCACGAACTGGAAAGCCTGGTGGCGTTCGCTCGCGTGGGCGACCGCCTCGACTTCACGCCGGGCGATGCGCTCGCGCTTGAGGTTACGGGTCCGTTCGCGGCGTCCGCCGGTAGCGTCGCCGACAATCTCGTGCTCAAGGCCGCGCGCGAACTGGCGCGCCGCGCGCCCGATTTTCAGCTCGGAGGTTTTTATTTGCTCAAGGAACTCCCCGTCGCCGCCGGCCTCGGCGGCGGGTCGGCTGACGCGGCGGCGGCGTTGCGTCTTCTCGCCCGCGCCAACGCGCTCGCTCTCGATGATCCTCGGATTGCCGCTGCCGCAAGCGCGACCGGCGCCGACGTTCCCGTGTGTGTTGATGCCAAGCCGCGCGTGATGCGCGGCATCGGCGAGATCCTCTCCGCGCCGCTTGCTGTTCCGCCGCTCCCCGCTGTGCTGGTCAATCCCGGCGTGCCGCTCGCCACCAAGGACGTGTTCGCGGCATTCGCGCGCGGCGGCGCGGCGAAGGCGACCGCTCCGTTCGACGCCGCGACCATTAACGGCGCATCGGTCGAGAGCGCGCTTGCCGCACTCGCGGGCGGCATCAACGATCTCGAGCCGGCCGCGATTTCACTGTGCCCGGCGGTGGCGAACGCACTCGCCGCGCTCGCAGCAACGCCCGACTGCCGCTTGGCGCGCATGTCAGGCTCGGGCGCCACCTGCTTCGGGCTCTATTTGAACGAAGCCGCGGCCGCGGCTGCTTCGCAGGGGCTTGTCGTCGCTTATCCTGACTGGTGGGTGCGGGCGACGGTGCTCGGCTGAGAGGCGCCCGCGTTGATTCGCAACGTATTGACGTATTTTAGTATTGGTTCTCGCAACGTGAAAATTTGGGCGAAGCCATGCGCAATATCACGATGTCTTTGCTGGCGATTGCGGCGGTCATCTTTGTGACAACCGGAGCGGCTTCAGCGGCGGCCCTATCTTCGAACGCGATGTGCCGGGCCGCTGCCAAAACCACTCTGGTATCCAAGGTCCATTGCCGCATCGTGCGGAAATGCAGCTACTTCGGTTGCTCGTACGAAGAAGTGTGCAGCTGAGCACGGAGCCGGCGCTGCAACTAACGAGTTAATGCGCGCGCGCGATGCAGAACTCGACGGTCTCCTCGAGCGCCGCTTTCATCACTGAATCAGGAAACAGCGCCAGCGCATCCTTGGCGATCGCCCCGTAGTGGCGCGCGCGCTTGACCGTGTCTTCGAGCGCCCGGTGCTTGGCCATGAGGCCGAGCGCGATTTCCAAATCCTTCTCGGCGGCGTCCCCCTGTTCCAAGGTCCGCCGCCAGAACGCGCGCTCGCCCTCCGAACCGCGGCGAAACGACAGCACCACCGGCAAGGTGATCTTGCCCTCGCGGAAATCGTCGCCGACGTTCTTGCCGAGCTTCGCCGATTTGCCGCCGTAGTCGAGGGCGTCATCGACCAGCTGAAAGGCGATGCCGAGATTCATGCCGAACGAGCGGCACGCGGCGACATCCTCCTTGGGCCGGCCGGCGAGCACCGGGCCGACCTCGCAGGCGGCCGCGAACAGCTCGGCGGTCTTGGCGCGGATGACGGCGAGGTATTCGTCTTCGGTCGTGGCAGTGTTCTTGGCGGAAGCAAGCTGCATCACCTCGCCCTCGGCGATCACCGCGGCGGCCGAGGAGAGAATTTCCAGCGCCCGCAGCGCGCCGACTTCGACCATCATCTTGAACGCCTGGCCGAGCAGGAAGTCACCGACGAGAACGCTCGCTTCGTTGCCCCACAGCATGCGCGCCGCGAGCTTGCCGCGCCGCATCTCGCTTTCATCGACCACGTCGTCATGCAGCAAGGTCGCCGTGTGCATGAACTCGACGGCGGCCGCGAGCTTGACGTGGCCGTCGCCCGGGTAGCCGGCGAGTTGGGCCATGGCGACGGTGAGGATCGGGCGCAGCCGCTTGCCGCCGGAATTGATCAGGTGGTTGGCAACCTCGGGGATCATCGTCACCTGCGAACCGGTGCGCGCGAGGATCGCGGCGTTGACACGGTCCATATCGGCAGCGACGAGATCGACCAGTCGGTCGATCGAGGCCGAGGCGACGGATTCGAACGGAATGATGACGGCCAAGGCGATGTCTCCCGCGCACCCCGGCGCGCTAACGACCTGAGAACGCACATGTTCCCGGCCTGATCGAGCCGGCGCGGCTTCGCACAGCCAACCCCGCCTCAACCGTTTGCGGCCGGGGGCGGCCGCTGGAAAGAGAATAGAAATGCTCCGAAACAGCGGCAAGGGCATACCTTGTCGCAAGCGGACGACAGAGGACGGACGACACACGACGGAAAAGCTCGTATATTCCCTTTCCGTCCTCTGTCCCCCGTCCTCGGTCGTCCGATATGCGCGAACTCGTACGCACCAACGACGCGGTGCTGGTTTCGGCGATCGGCGCCCTGCTTGACGGCGCCGGCATCGCTCACGTCGTGCTCGACCAGAACATGAGCGTGCTGGAGGGCTCGATCGGGATCCTGCCGCGGCGCATCCTGGTGGCGGA
Organism: Hyphomicrobiales bacterium; assembly: GCA_019243195.1. Taxonomy (GTDB): domain Bacteria; phylum Pseudomonadota; class Alphaproteobacteria; order Rhizobiales; family Xanthobacteraceae; genus AP-16. The sequence continues at coordinate 9,920 of JAFAUQ010000167.1, read as the reverse complement.
GGATCAGGCGCGCACGGCGCGCAAGCTGCTCGTCGACGCGGGGCTCGCCCACGAACTGCGTCCCGATGAGGCCTGAGCCCGTCGCATGTTCCGGCGAAGTGGGTACCGGTTCGCCGACAAGAACATGCGCAATGCAAAAAACCTCGCGGTGACGGAAGATGCCGTGCTGGGCGGCCGGCTGGTGCTCCGCCAGCCCCGGCGCGGACACCGTTTCGGCCACGATGCGATCCTGCTCGCCGCGTCGACACCCGCGAAAGCGGGCGAGCACGTGGTCGAGTTCGGCGCCGGGGTCGGCGCGGCCGGGCTTGCGCTGGCCTCGCGCGTGCCGGGACTCGCGCTCACCCTCGTCGAAATCGATCGCGAACTCGCGACGCTCGCGGGCGAGAACATCAGCCGCAACGGTTTGGCCGACGGCGTACGCGCGGTGACCCTCGACGTGACCGCGGGTGCGCGCGCCTTTGCGGCGGAGGCGCTGCCGCCCGGCTCGGCTGCCCGCGTGCTCATGAACCCTCCGTTCAACGATCCGGCGGTGAGCAGAGCTTCACCTGACGCGGGACGCCGCTGCGCGCACGTCTCGGCCGGTATCGCGCCGTGGCTTAACAGCGCCCAACGGCTGCTCGGCGCGGGCGGAACCGTCACGTTGATCTGGCGTGCCGACGGTCTTGGCGACGTATTGTCGGCGCTCGCGCCTGGGTTCGGCGCGATCACGGCTCAGCCGGTGCATCCGCGGGCCGATGCACCCGCGGTCCGCGTGCTCGTGCGCGCGGTCAAGGGGAGCGGTGCGCCGCTCGTCTTGCTGCCGCCTCTCGTGCTGGCCGGCACCGATGGCCGCCCGAGCGCGGAAGCAGAGGCGGTGTTGCGCCACGGCGGGGCATTGCCGCTCGCCGATGTCTAAGTTTGCTCAGTGACGTTGTTTAGAAACGTTATAAGCCGCGTTATTTTAGAAGCGTTGTAATGTGGCCATCACGTTCTTTAATTAGAGTAATTGTAATGTTTGTTCAATTGGTTGACCCGACTTGGCCGCGACGGTAAGTAAGTATCGCCGGGAATGAGCAGCGGGGGCATGAGATGCGTGCGCGCGGGAAGGCATTGGCCTTGGGCTCGGCGGTGGCCGTTGCCACACTGTTTGCCGGCATCCCGGCCTATGCGGATAACGGCAACAATTTTTACGAGATCGAGACCAAATACATCTTCGGCTTCACCGAGGGCTCCGGCATCGGCCTCGAAGGCGAGAAGGAGTTTTCGCCCGAGACCGTCATCAACTTCGGCAAGCGCGACGGCCGCTATGCGGTGAGTGAAACCAAATTCGAATACGAGTTCACCCCCAACCAGTACATCCAGATCGAGCTCGGGCCGCTCGTGTCCTATTACGACATCCGCAACGTTACCGGGCTCGACGACATGAATGCCGTGAAATGGAACGGCTTCTTTGCCGAGCTGCGTTATCTGCTTTTTGACCGCGGCACCAATCAACCGCTCGCGGTCACGCTTTCAGCCGAGCCCGAGTGGCACGCATTCGACGAAACGAGCGGGGCGCACGTCGTCAACTACGGCTTGGAGATGAAGGTCAACGCCGACCTCGAACTCATGGCAAACCGCCTCTATCTCGGCGCCAACACGCTCTACGAGCCGGAAACGACGCGCGCGGATCTCGGGGGGTGGGATCAGGAATCGACGCTCGGCCAGTCCCTCGCGCTCGCCTATCGGGTTCGTCCCGATGTCACGATCGGCGCCGAAGCGTGGTATTTGCGCCACTATGACGGAATTTTTTTCAACAGCTTCACCGGCGACGCGGTCTATGTCGGGCCGACGCTTTACGTCCAGCTCTCCAATAAGGCGTTCATGACGGCGGCGTGGAATACCCAGATCGCCGGGCATGAAGCGGGCGTTGGCACGCTCGACCTCGCCGACTTTTCGCGCCATCGCGCCAAGGTGAAGTTTGCTTTTGAGTTTTAGCTGCGCTGCCAAACAACTTGCGCTTCGAAGGAGACGAGCCCGATGATTTGGATGGTAGGCAGGCGCGCGGCTGTGGCCGCGCTGGTAGGTGCCGCGCTCATCGCCGTGGGCTCCCGGGCGCGAGCCCAGGACGCGGTCGTTCATATCACCGTCAAGAACCACCGCTTCGAGCCGGCCGAGCCGCGTGCGCCCGCCAACCGGCCGATCACCATCAGGGTGCGCAACCAGGATTCCGTGCCGATGGAGTTCGAAAGCGTGCGGCTTCGGGTCGAGAAAGTGGTGCCGGCCAACAGCGAGGGCGTGGTCCACGTGCGCGCGCTCTCGCTGGGACGCTATGAATTCTTCGACGATTTCCATAAACAGACGCGAGGCACCCTGGTCGTCGAGTAGCTCGTGCTTGCCTAGCTTGGGTGCAAAAAAAGCAGCAACAGCTTAGAACCGTTCCAACTCGTGCTGATTTGAATTGTTCTAATGAGTGCGTATTCGTTGACAACGCTCTCCCCCGGCCAACAATTTGCGCATATCTATGTCGTCGGGAGATGACGATGCGGACAGGTCCGTTGAGTGCCCTGGTGTTAGCTGCTGCCCTTGTGGCGCTTATCAGCAGCGCCGGCGCCAAGGAATATCCGATCGGCAAGCCGAAGACGGCCAACGGCATGGAAATTTCCGCGGTCTACCTGCAGCCGATCGAGATGGAGCCGCCCGGCATGATGCGGGCGGCCGCCGACTCCGACATTCACCTCGAGGCGGACATCAAGGCGACCAAGGGCAACGCCAACGGATTTCCCGAAGGGGACTGGGTGCCCTATCTCGTCGTTCACTATGAATTGACCAAGCTCGACGGCGGGCAGGTGATCAAAGGCGAGCTGATGCCCATGGTCGCCAACGATGGCCCCCACTACGGCGATAACGTCAAGCTCATGGGCCCGGGCAAATACAAGCTGACCGTGACCGTGTCGCCGCCGAGCGAAAACACGCACGCGCCGTTCGGCCGGCACGTCGATAAGGAGACCGGCGTCGGACCCTGGTTCAAGACGTTCTCGGCCGACTACGAGTTCGTGTTTGCCGGGACCGGCAAGAAGGGTGCGTATTGAGTACGCGCTCGGTCGCTCGATGCGTTCACCCGCGAAACCGCGTTCTCATGATGCTCCGCGCGTTCGTTCTCATCGCCGCCACCGCCCTTCCATTCGCCGCGACCAAAGGTCACGCGGAGGACATTCCGGTGTTCAGTATCGAGTTCAAGGACGGGGTGATCATCCCGTTGCGGCTCGAGGTGCCAGCCGGCCGCGCCTTCAAGATCGAATTGCACAATACCGGCAGCAGCCCGGCGGAGTTCGAGAGCATCGAACTTCACCGCGAGAAGGTGCTCGCCGCGCAGAGCACCTCGTTCATCGTGTTCCGCACGCTCGATCCGGGAGAGTACAAATTTTTCGACGACTTTCATCCCGGCGCGCCCCAGGCGATTCTGGTGGCGAAATGAACCGGCGGGACGCATGACGACCGCGGACGTGACGTGGCGCGGCGACAGCTTGGCGCGGCGGGCCGGCGATTGGCTCGTGTGCCATCAGGGCGCCGTGCGGCGGCTGCAATGGTTGGTGGTCGCCGTGTATCTCGTGCTCGTCGCGGTGCCGGCTTTCCTGCCGTTGCCGGACCGCTCCGCGCATATTTGGAACAGCATCACGCTATTCGCCCAGTTCGTGTTCTGGGGCATCTGGTGGCCTTTCGTCCTGTTGAGCATGGTGCTGGTCGGGCGCTCGTGGTGCGGCCTCATCTGTCCGGAAGGGACGCTGACCGAGTTTGCCAGCCGCTACGGACAAGGACGCGCACTGCCGCGCTGGCTCACCTGGGGCGGCTGGCCGTTCGTCACCTTCGCCTGCGTGACGATCTACGGGCAGATGGTGAGTGTATATCAGTATCCGAAGCCGGTGCTCGTGGTGTTGGGCGGCTCGACCGTGGCGGCGATCCTCGTCGGCCTGCGCTACGGACGCAACAAGCGTGTCTGGTGCCGTTATCTTTGTCCGGTCAATGGCGTGTTTGCGTTGCTCACGAAGCTCTCGCCGCTGCATTTCCGCGTGGACCCGGAAGCCTGGCAGATCTCGCAGCGGCGCCGCGAGCACCCGGAGCGCGTGAATTGCGCGCCGCTCGTACCGATCCGCACCATGCGCGGCGCCAGCGATTGCCATATGTGCGGCCGTTGCAGCGGATTTCGCGGCGCCGTGGCGCTCTCGACCCGCGCGCCCAACGAGGAAATCGTCAACGTGGCGGGCCGGCGCACCAATCCGTGGGAGACCGTCCTCATCGTGTTCGGTCTCATGGGCATCGGGCTTGGCGCCTTCCACTGGTCGGCAAGTCCGTGGTTTGTCAGCACCAAGCAGGCGCTCGCCGAATGGCTGGTCGAGCACGGCGTGATGTGGCCGCTAGAACTCACCGCGCCGTGGTGGATCCTCACCAACTATCCGACCCAGAACGACGTGATGACCTTGCTCGATGGCGCGGTGCTGATCGGCTACATCCTGGCGACCGGGCTCATCGTCGGCGGCGCCGTCACCCTGCTGCTCGCCGGCGCGACCCGCGTGCTCGGCGCGTGGTCATGGCGGCGCTTCCACCACTTGGCTCAGTCGCTGCTGCCGCTGGCGGCCTGCGGTGTGTTTCTCGGCCTCTCCGCGCTGAGCGTCACCGTGCTCCGGGCCGAAGGCCTGACGCTCTCCTGGGTCGGCGCCGCGCGTGGGCTCCTTCTCGCCGGTGCCGCGCTGTGGTCGGTCTGGCTCGCTTGGCGCGTCGCCGGCCTGACAGCACGCGGCCTGCGGCGCGGGATCGCCACCGCCTGCGTCACGCTCGCGACGGTGGTGGGCCTCTCCGGCTGGGGCCTGCTTTTCTGGGTGTGGTAGGAAACATCCATGCTTGCCGCGCTCATCATCGTGTTCCGCGAAGTATTCGAGGCGGGAATCATCGTCGGCATCATGTTGGCGGTGACGCGCGGCATCGCCCATAGCGGCTGGTGGATCGGCGGCGGCGTTGCCGCCGGCGCGCTCGGCGCCTGCGGGGCGGCGGTTTTCGCCGGTGCCTTGGCGGCGGCCTTCGAAGGATACGGGCAGGAATTTTTCAACGCCGCGATCCTCATCGTCGCGGTCGTCATGCTCACCTGGCACAATGTCTGGATGGCGCATCACGGGCGTGAGCTTGCGGCCGAGATGCGCGCCGCCGGCGAAGCCGTCGCCGCCGGATCAAAGTCGCTCGCTGGGCTGGCGGTGGTCGTCGCCGTCGCCGTGTTGCGCGAAGGCTTCGAAGCCGTGCTGTTTCTCTACGGCGTCGTCGCCGCCTCCGACGCGGGCTCGGGGCTTGCTCTTTTTGCCGGCGGCACCATCGGCCTGCTGCTCGGCGCCGCCATCTCCGCCATGACTTACCTCGGTTTGCTCACCATCCCGAGCCGCTATCTGTTCCAGGTGACGACCATCATGCTGGCGTTCCTTGCCGCCGGCATGGCCGCTCAGGCCGTCGCCTTCCTCGAGCAGGCGGATGCGCTCACCGCACTCGGCGCCGTCCTGTGGGATACTTCATGGATCCTGTCCGATCACTCGATGCTCGGACGGGCGCTCCATACGCTGGTCGGGTACACCGACCAGCCGACCGCACTGCAGTTGCTCGTTTATCTGGCGACGCTCGCCGTCACCTTCGGGCTGCTGCGGCTGTTCTCGTCACAGCCGGCGCCGCAGGCCGCGACTTGATAGTCGTCATCGCGAGCGGAGCGAAGCGATCAAGGGGTCACGGCACTACGCCCTGGATTGCTTCGGCGCTACGCGCCTCGCAATGACGGTGAGGGTCTACGCAGGGCCGCTCGGGGCTCCCGGCGTGAATTTGAGAGAGACCCCGTTCATGCAGTAGCGCTTGCCGGTCGGCGGCGGCCCGTCGTCGAAAACGTGGCCGAGGTGGCCGCCGCAGCGCCGGCAGTGCACTTCGGTGCGCGGGATGATCATGCTGTAATCGGTCGAGGTGCGAACCGCGTCCTCGATCGGCGCGTAGAAGCTCGGCCAGCCGGTGCCGCTGTCGAATTTCGTCTCGGACTTGTAGAGCGGCAGCTCGCAGGCGCTGCAACTGAACACGCCGGCGCGGTGCTCGTCATTGAGCGGGCTCGTGAACGGCCGTTCCGTGCCGTGCTTGCGCAGCACCTGGAACTGCGCCGGCGTGAGCACGCGGCGCCACTCGTCCTCGCTATGGGTGATCTCGAAGGTCTCCGCGCCGGCCTTGCTCGCGCGCAGGAAGGCCGGTGCCGCCACCGCGGCCATCACGCAGGCGCCGCCGATGAGGATTTCGCGTCGGTTCATGTTCGTCTCCTCGCGTGCATCAACTCACGAGTTCGGCTTGCCCCACAATTGCTCGAGCCGTTGATCGCGCCCGCAATTGTAGCGGTAGAACTTATATTGAACCGGATGTGTCCGGTAATAGCGCTGATGATAGTCTTCCGCCGGCCAGAACGTCGTGGCGGCGACGATTTGGGTGACGATCGGCTTATCGAAACGGCCCGATTTCACCAACGCCTCTTTCGACGCCTCGGCGATGCGTTTCTGTTCGTCGTCCTGATAGAAAATCGCCGAGCGGTATTGGGTGCCGTGGTCGCAGAACTGGGCGTTGACGGCGAGCGGGTCGATGTTGTGCCAGAACACGTCGACGAGCTTCTGGTAGCTCACCTTCCCCGGGTCGTAGACCACCTGCACGGATTCGGCGTGACCGGTGGTGCCGGAGGAAACTTCTTCGTAAGTCGGCTTGGATTTGGTGCCGCCGGTATAGCCGGAGGTGACCGAGACCACGCCGGCTATCTCATCGAACGGATGTTCCATGCACCAGAAACAGCCGCCGGCGAAAATCGCAGTCTTGCGGCCCGCCTCGGGAGCGGTGCCCTGGGCGAGAACGGCCGAGCCCATGACCGTGAGGGCGAACGCCACGACTGCACGCAGGAGCCTTGAACCCATGGTGTCCTCCTGATCGTAACCATTCATATGATAAATCGTTTGATCACTGGAAAGTAACGAGTTCGTAAGACGGAGGACAGACGCCGGACGACCGAGGACCGATGGCGTTCAAGACATCCCTTCCTTCCGTCCTCCGTCCTCTGTCCTCTGTCGTCCGGTACCGCTTGAGCCCGAGCCTTTTGCGGCCTATGTCCTCCTCCATGCGCGAAACTCTGTACCGGCTATCGGAGCGCCTGCGCCCGCTGCTGCCGGCCCGCCTCCGCGGCGGCGCCGCGGTGGTTCCGGTGGTGCGGCTTTCCGGCGTCATCGGCTTCTCGACGCCGCTGCGGCCGGGGTTGACCATGTCCTCGGTCGCCCGCTCGCTCGAGCGCGCGTTCTCGGTGCGCAACGCCTCCGCCGTGGCGCTGGCGATCAATTCGCCCGGCGGCTCGGCGGTGCAGTCGCATCTCATCTACCAGCGCATCCGCCAGCTCGCCGAAGAGCACGAGCGGCCGGTGATCGCCTTCCTCGAAGACGTCGCGGCCTCGGGCGGCTACATGATCGCCTGCGCGGCCGACGAGATCGTCTGCGATTCCTCCTCGATCGTCGGCTCGATCGGCGTGGTCGGCGGCACCTTCGGCTTCAACCGCCTGCTGGAGCGGCTCGGCATCGAGCGGCGCATCTATACCGCCGGCGAGCGCAAGGTGATGCTCGATCCGTTCCAGCCCGAGAAGCCCGAGGACGTGGCGCACCTCAAGGCGATCCAGCAGGACATTCATCAGGGCTTTATCGATCTCGTGAAAGGCCGCCGCGGCGCTGCGCTCAACGGTGACGAGTCGAGCCTTTTCAGCGGCGAATATTGGACCGGCCGCAAGGCGCAGGAGCTGGGCCTCGTCGACCGGATCGGCGATCTGCGCGGCACCTTGCGCGAGCGCTACGGCGAGACCGTCACGATGCCGCTCATTTCCGCCGAGCGCGGGTGGTTCGGCCGCCGTGCCCAGGGCATCGAGATGGGCGCGCTCGCGCCGTTCGCCGGCGTCGGCTTTGCCGAGGAAATCGTCTCCGCGCTCGAAGCGCGGGCGCTGTGGGCGCGCTACGGGTTGTGACTTCGAGCATGATCCCGAAAGTGGGAACCGGTTTTCGGAAAAGATCATGCTCCAGGAAAAATATTGCAGCCGCGCATAAGGCACGTGGGGAGACCGTCATGCCGCCGCTGATCATATGGGCCCTGGGCGTCGTCGGGGCCGTGGCGCTGGCGCGGCTGATCGCGCGCGAGGCGCGCCGCATCAACGCCGAGCTTCACCCCGCCGCGCCGGCTCCGGTGGACGGCGAGGCGGTCACGCTCGAGCGCGATCCGAAGACCGGCGTCTATCGGCCGAAGTGATGGCGCAAGACTCGCTCGCCCCGTCGCGCTCGTTTCAGGGGCTGATCCTCGCGCTGCAGCGTTACTGGGCCGACTGGGGCTGCGTTATCTTGCAGCCCTACGACATGGAGGTTGGCGCCGGCACGTTTCATCCCGCCACCACGTTGCGCGCGCTCGGCCCGCGGCCGTGGAACGCCGCCTACGTGCAGCCCTCGCGCCGCCCGAAGGACGGCCGCTACGGCGAGAACCCCAATCGCCTCCAGCATTATTATCAGTTTCAGGTGATCCTCAAGCCGTCGCCGTCCGACATCCAGGACCTTTATCTCAACTCGCTCGTCGCGATCGGCATCGACCCCGCGGTGCACGACATCCGCTTCGTCGAGGACGACTGGGAGAGTCCGACTCTGGGCGCCTGGGGACTCGGCTGGGAATGCTGGTGTGACGGCATGGAGGTCTCGCAGTTCACCTACTTCCAGCAGGTGGCGGGCTTCGAGTGCACGCCGGTGTCGGGCGAACTGACCTACGGGCTCGAGCGGCTCGCCTGCTATCTGCAGGGCGTCGACCGCATCATGGATTTGAACTTCAACGGCCGCGAGGGACCGGAGAAGGTGAGCTATGGCGACGTGTTTCTGCAGGCCGAGCAGGAATACTCACGGCACAATTTCGAATTTGCCGACACCGACATGCTGTTCGAGCAGTTCCGCATGGCCGAGAAGGCGTGCCAGCGCTACCTCGACGCCGGCTGGGCGAACGGCAACAAGCGCCGGCACCTCATGGCGCTCCCCGCCTACGACCAGTGCATCAAGGCGAGCCACATCTTCAATCTGCTCGACGCGCGCGGGGTGATCTCGGTGACCGAGCGGCAGAGCTACATTCTGCGCGTGCGCGAACTCGCCAAGGGCTGCGGCGCCGCCTGGCTCGCCACCGAAGCCGGCGGCACGAGCGCGTGATCATGCCCGATCTCCTCTTTGAACTCTTCTCCGAAGAAATCCCCGCCCGCATGCAGGCGAAGGCGGCGGACGATTTGAAGAAGCTCGTCACCGATCGCCTGGTCGACGCCGGCCTCGTCTACGAAGCCGCGCGCGCCTTCGTCACGCCGCGGCGGCTCGCGCTCGTCGTCGAAGGCGTGCCGGCGCGCCAGCCCGACCTCAAGGAGGAGAAGAAAGGCCCGCGCGTGGGTTCGCCCGAGCGCGCGATCGAGGGCTTTCTCAAGAGCGCCGGGCTTTCCTCGATCGGCGAAGCGAAGATCCAGAAGGACCCGAAGCGCGGCGATTTTTACATCGCGCTGATCGACCGCCCCGGCCGCCCTGCCATCGACGTCATCGCGGAAATCCTCCGTGCGGCGGTCCGTTCTTTTCCGTGGCCGAAGTCGATGCGCTGGGGTGCGGGCTCGCTCTCCTGGGTGCGCCCGCTCCATTCGATTGTCGCGACCTTCGGGCCGCAGACCGAGGACCCCGACGTGGTGCCGTTCGCGGTCGACGGCATCGCCGCCGGCAATGAGACGCGCGGGCACCGGTTCCTCGCGCCCGCGCCCTTCGCCGTGCGCCGCTTCGAGGACTATCGCGACAAGCTCGAGAAGGCGAAGGTCGTGCTCGACCCGGCGCGCCGCGCCGAGATCATCCTCGCAGAGGCGAGGACGCTCGCCTTCGCGCAAG
>JAFAUQ010000142.1 GCA_019243195.1 Hyphomicrobiales bacterium | reverse complement strand
CTGGAGGAGGAGGTCGCCGCGCTCTTTCCCGAGCGCCGAATCCTGGTGCTCTCGAGCGATCTCGTCGCCACGGTCGAGCGCCTGCGCGAGGAACTGGCCGAAGTCGAAGCCGGCAAAATCGACATCGTCATCGGCACGCAGCTCGTCGCCAAGGGCCATCACTTTCCCAAGCTCAACCTCGTCGGCATCGTCGACGGCGACCTCGGCCTCGGCCACGGCGACCCGCGCGCGGCCGAGCGCACGTTTCAATTGCTGCATCAGGTGGTCGGGCGCGCCGGCCGCGAAGCGGGCCGCGGCCTCGGGCTCATCCAGACGCATCAGCCCGACCATCCGGTCATGCGCGCACTGATCGCGTCCGACCGCGACGCCTTCTATGAAGCGGAAATCGACCTGCGCGAGAAGACGGCCTATCCACCGTTCGGGCGGCTCGCGAGCTTCGTGGTATCGGGGCCGGAAAAGCCCGCGGCCGAAAGCTTCGCGCGCCGGCTCGTGACGCTCGCCCCGCGCGACGAAACCGTGCGCGTGCTCGGGCCCGCCGAGGCGCCGATCGCCATGGTGCGCGGCCGCCATCGCTTGCGGCTGCTGATAAAGTCGCCGCGCGCCTTCGATTTGTCTGCCTATTTGCGCGAATGGCTCGCCGACACGCCGGCAGCGAAAGGCGGCATCCGCCTCGAAGTCGATATCGATCCGCAGAGTTTTCTTTGATCGAATAAAATTCACACCGGCAGCGCAAAGCCCTTTGCGAGCGCGTGCGCCCAACCGGGGTTGCCGTTGGCGGCGGCGCGCTTGGCGGCGCTCGCATGGTCGTATTCGAGCGAGACAAGCTCGATCGTCACGCTGCCGTTATCGCGGGAGACGAGCGCGTAGCGCGCGTGCGGCGAGCCGACTTCCGACACATGCGCAACGCCGGTCGGATCGCGGTAAGCCGGCAAGCCGACGCTTCCCGGATTGAGCACGATCGGGCCGTCCGGCAGGCGGATCATGTGCTGCTGGTGGCTGTGCCCGCACAGCACCAGCGCCGCATCGGTGCGGCCCAATCGCTGCGCGATCGCGTCCGCGGGGGCGCGCACCAGCCGGCCGTGCTCGATGTCCTCCAGCAGATAGCGATTGTCGTCCTCAGGCAGTCCGTGCACGGCGAGAGTATCCGGGTGGAGCTTCACCGTCGCCGGCAGGTCGCGCAGCCACTGCCGCTGCGTTTCGTTGAGCGCGTTATGGGTGTAGCAGTCGGACGGGCTCAGATCGGCCAGCGCGAAAGTCGCGACCCAACGGTCATGGTTGCCGCGCACGGTTGGAAAGCCGCGCGCCATCAACAATTCGCAAGTCTCGCGCGGCCACAGCGGCCCGGAGGCGCAATCGCCCAGGTCGATGACATCGGTGATGTTGCGGCGCGCGATGTCCGCAAGCACGGCTTCGAGCGCCGGCAGGTTTCCGTGCGTGTCGGCGATGACCGCGAGCGTCATGCGCGCAGGATATCGCGCCGAAAGGGCCGCCGCCATCGCGCCGCGACTTTGCGAGTTCTGCCGGATTTACGCGCCTTTCCGTCATGTTGCACCGCCGTTGCCGGTATGTTAGATCGCGCGCGACTTTCGCGGGGGCCCCTCCGCGACGCCCCCCGAAATCAAAGTCCCGCTTGATTTCAAGGGCTTGGGCCCCGGTCGCGGCGACCGGGCAAAACCGCGGACCTGGAACCGACGAGCGTCACGTGGCAGGCGAAGAACCGATCGTTTCCGCCTCCGGCATGGCCGGCCGTTACGCCACCGCCGTGTTCGAGCTTGCGCTCGAAGAGAACACGCTCGATCCGGTGATGGCCGACCTCGACCGGTTCGACGCGCTCGTCGGCGAGAGTGCCGATCTCCTGCGGCTGGTGCGCAGCCCGGTGTTCGGCGTTGAGCAACAGCAGGCCGCGCTCGCGGCCGTGCTCGACCGCGCCGGCATCGGCGGCACCCCGGCCAATTTCCTGCGGCTCGTCACGGCCAACCGGCGCCTGTTTGCCGTGCGCGACATGATCCGCGCGCTGCGCGTGCTCGTCGCGCACCATAAGGGCGAAGTGACCGCTCACGTGACGGTCGCCGAGCCGCTCGCCGACAGGCATCTGGCGGCGCTCAAGGACGCGCTCAAGTCGGTGACCGGCAAGGACGTGCTGCTCGACATCGCGGTCCGGCCGGCGATCATCGGCGGTCTCGTGGTCAAGATTGGCAGCCGCATGGTCGATGCGTCGCTCAAGACCAAGCTCAATTCGATCAAGCATGCGATGAAAGAGGTCGGCTGATGGATATCCGCGCCGCGGAAATTTCCGCAATCCTCAAAGAGCAGATCAAAAACTTCGGCCAGGAAGCCGAGGTCTCCGAAGTCGGCCAGGTGCTCTCGGTCGGCGACGGCATTGCCCGCGCCTACGGCCTCGACAACGTGCAGGCCGGCGAGATGGTCGAGTTCGAGAACGGCGTGCGCGGCATGGCGCTCAACCTCGAAGTGGACAATGTCGGCATCGTGATCTTCGGCAACGACCGAGAGATCAAGGAAGGCCAGACCGTCAAGCGTACCCAGGCGATCGTCGACGTGCCGGTCGGCAAGGGCCTGCTCGGCCGGGTGGTCGACGCGCTCGGCAACCCGATCGACGGCAAGGGGCCGATCTCGTCGGACGAGCGCCGCCGCGTCGACGTGAAGGCGCCCGGCATCATCCCGCGCAAATCGGTGCACGAGCCGATGGCGACCGGCCTCAAGGCGATCGATGCGCTCATCCCGATCGGCCGCGGCCAGCGCGAGCTGATCATCGGCGACCGGCAGACCGGCAAGACCGCGATCGCCCTCGACACCATCCTTAATCAGAAGCCGCTCAACGCGTCGGACGACGAGAAGATCAAGCTCTACTGCGTCTACGTCGCGGTCGGCCAGAAGCGCTCGACCGTCGCGCAGTTCGTCAAGACCCTCGAAGACAACGGCGCGCTCGACTATTCGATCATCATCGCCGCAACCGCGTCCGATCCGGCGCCGATGCAGTTCCTGGCGCCGTTCTCCGGCTGCACTATGGGCGAGTACTTCCGCGACAACGGCATGCACGCGGTGATCTTCTACGACGATCTTTCGAAACAAGCGGTCGCCTATCGCCAGATGTCGCTGCTGCTGCGCCGGCCGCCGGGGCGCGAGGCGTATCCGGGCGACGTGTTCTATCTGCACTCGCGCCTGCTCGAGCGCGCCGCGAAGATGAACGACGAGAACGGCAACGGCTCGCTCACCGCGCTGCCGGTGATCGAAACCCAGGCGAACGACGTGTCGGCCTACATCCCGACCAACGTCATCTCGATCACCGACGGGCAGATCTTCCTGGAGACCGACCTGTTCTATCAGGGCATTCGGCCGGCCCTGAACGTCGGCCTCTCGGTGTCGCGCGTCGGCTCGGCGGCGCAGACCAAGGCGATGAAGAAGGTCGCCGGCCGCATCAAGGGGGAACTCGCGCAATACCGCGAGATGGCCGCGTTCGCCCAGTTCGGCTCCGATCTCGACGCCACCACCCAGCGCCTGCTCGCTCGCGGCTCGCGGCTCACGGAGCTGCTCAAACAGCCGCAGTTCTCGCCGCTCAAGATGGAAGAGCAGGTCGTCGTCATCTATGCCGGCGTCAACGGCTTCCTCGACCCGATCCCGGTGCATCGGGTGGGCGCGTTCGAGGACGGGCTGCTGACGACCTTGCGCTCGCGCAACGCCGACGTACTCGAGGCGATCCGCTCATCGCGCGATCTCGACGACGCGACCGCCGGCAAGCTCAAGAGCGCTGTCGAGAGCTACGCGAAGACGTTCTCATGAACGGACGACGGAAAACGGAGGACAGAGGACGGATGATCGCGGACTAGAGGCACGGCATTTTCCGTCCTCCGTCGTCTGTCCTCCGTCATCAGAATCATGCCTTCCCTCAAAGATCTGCGCAACCGCATCGCCGCTACCAAGGCGACGCAGAAGATCACCAAGGCCATGCAGATGGTCTCGGCCTCGAAGCTGCGCCGCGCCCAGGCGGCAGCCGAGGCGGCGCGGCCGTACGCCGAGCAGATGGAGAAGGTGCTGCGCAACATCGCGTCTGCGGTGCAGGGGTACGAGTCGGCGCCGAAGCTCCTCGCCGGCACCGGCCACGACCAGGTGCATCTGCTCGTGGTGTGCACCGGCGACCGCGGCCTGTGCGGCCCGTTCAACTCCTCGATCGTGCGGCTCGCGCGCGAACGCGCCTTGGCGCTGATCGGCCAGGGCAAGGAGGTCAAATTCTTCTGCGTCGGGCGCAAGGGCGCCGACCAGCTGCGCCGCCAGTTCGAGCGGCAGATCGTCGAGACGATCGAGCTGCGCTCGGTCCGCGTCATCCAGTTCAAGAATGCCCAGGACATCGCGGCGAAAATCATTAAGCGATTCGAGGCCGGCGAGTTCGACGTCTGCACCCTGTTCTTCGCGCGCTTCAAGTCGGTGATCGCGCAAATCCCGACAGCCCAGCAGATCATCCCGCCGGTGCTCGGCGAGGCGGGCGACAACGGCAACGCCTCCTACGAGTTCGAGCCGGAGGAGGAGGATATCCTTACAGCGCTCCTCCCGCGCAACATCGCGGTGCAGACGTTCCGCGCGCTGCTCGAAAATGTCGCCTCGTTCTATGGCGCGCAGATGAGCGCGATGGACAACGCCACCCGCAACGCCGGCGAGATGATCCGCAAGCAGACGCTCACCTACAACCGCACGCGCCAGGCGATGATCACCAAGGAACTGATCGAGATCATCTCGGGCGCCGAGGCGCTGTAATGTCAGGGATCAGGGATCAGATATCAGGGATCGGGCATCAGCGCCGGTCTCTTGCGTCTTGATACCCGATACCTGATCGCTGATACCTCATCACCGGATCTTCCTAAGAGGACGAGTATGGCCAAGAAAAGCGGACACGTTTCCCAGGTGATCGGCGCCGTCGTCGACGTGCATTTCGAAGGCGACCTGCCGCCGATCCTCAACGCCCTGGAGACGGACAACCAGGGCAAGCGGCTCGTGCTCGAGGTCGCTCAGCACCTCGGCGAATCGACGGTGCGCACGATCGCGATGGACTCGACCGAAGGCCTGGTGCGCGGGCAGGAAGTCGCCGACACCGGCAAGCCGATCGCGGTGCCGGTCGGCGACGCCACGCTCGGGCGCATCATGAACGTCATCGGCGAGCCGGTCGACGAAGCGGGCCCGATCGAGGGCGTTGAGATGCGGGCGATCCATCAGCCAACCCCGTCCTACACCGACCAGTCGACCGAGGCGCAGATCCTCATCACCGGCATCAAGGTCGTCGACCTGCTCGCGCCTTACGCCAGAGGCGGCAAGGTCGGCCTGTTCGGCGGCGCCGGTGTCGGCAAGACCGTGCTCATTCAGGAGCTGATCAACAACATCGCCAAGGCGCACGGCGGTTATTCGGTGTTCGCCGGCGTGGGCGAGCGCACGCGCGAGGGTAACGATCTCTATCACGAGATGATCGAGTCTAACGTCAACAAGGACCCGAAGAAGAACAACGGCTCGGCGGAAGGCTCGAAATGCGCGCTGGTCTACGGGCAGATGAACGAGCCGCCGGGCGCGCGCGCCCGCGTCGGCCTCTCCGGCCTGACCGTCGCTGAATATTTCCGCGACCAGGGCCAGGACGTGTTGTTCTTCGTCGATAACATCTTCCGCTTCACGCAAGCCGGCTCGGAAGTTTCGGCGCTGCTCGGCCGCATTCCTTCGGCCGTCGGTTATCAGCCGACCCTCGCGACCGACATGGGCGCGCTGCAGGAGCGCATCACCACGACCACCAAAGGGTCGATCACCTCGGTGCAGGCGATCTACGTGCCGGCCGACGACCTGACCGATCCGGCGCCCGCGACCTCATTCGCGCACCTCGACGCCACCACCGTGCTGTCGCGCGATATCGCCGCGAAAGGCATCTATCCGGCGGTCGATCCGCTCGATTCGACCTCACGCATGCTCGACCCGCGCGTCGTGGGCGAGGAGCACTACAACGTGGCGCGTCAGGTGCAGCAGATTCTGCAGCGCTACAAGGCGCTCCAGGACATCATCGCGATCCTCGGCATGGACGAGCTTTCCGAAGAGGACAAGATCACGGTCGCGCGCGCGCGCAAGCTCGAGCGCTTCCTGTCGCAGCCGTTCCACGTCGCCGAAGTGTTCACCGGCGCGAAGGGCGAACTGGTCGACATCAAGGACACGATCCGCGGCTTCAAGGGACTGTGCGCGGGGGAATATGACCATCTGCCGGAAGCCGCCTTTTACATGGTCGGCACCATCGAGCAGGCGGTCGACAAGGGCAAGAAGCTCGCCGAAGCGGCGTGAGGTCTACTTAAGGAAGCGGGATGCCTGATCCGTTCCATTTCGACCTGGTCTCGCCCGAGAAGATGGTCTTCTCCGGCGAGGTCGAGCAGGTCGACGTTCCGGGCGCCGAGGGCGACTTCGGCGTGCTCGCGCATCATGCGCCGCTCATAGCCATGCTCAAGCCCGGCATCCTGACGGTGTTCGGGGCGGGCGAGACGCAACGGATCGTGGTGGTCGGCGGCTTCGCCGAGGTCAACGAGCAAGGCCTCACCGTGCTCGCCGACATGGCCATGCCGGTCGAGGACTTCGATCGCTCGAGCCTCGAAAGCCAGATCAAGGATGCCGAAGAGGATGTTGCCGACGCGAGCGAGGACGCGGAGCGCGACGCCGCGCGCGAGAAGCTCGAGCAACTCAAGGCGCTGCAAGACGCGCTGTCGCATTAGCAACAGCTGCTAACAATCCGATGACTCGTCATCGCCCGCGGAAAGCGGGCGATCCAGTAAACGGCGCCGGCACAGATCCGTCTGAACCGGCTGAGTTTACTGGATGCCCGCTTTCGCGGGCATGACGAGGCAGAGCGTAAGGCCGCTGTTCTCAAACCAAATGCGCGAAGGTGGCGACGACCCGTTCGTAGACGTCGCGCTTGAACGGAATGATCAGGTCAGGCAGCTGGCGCATCGGCACCCAGCGCCATTCGGAAAATTCCGGCTCGTGGCCGCCGGCCGGATGCGCGACGTCGATCTCGCTTTCCGGACCGATGAAACGCAGCGCGTACCACTTCTGCTTCTGCCCGCGGTAGCGGCCGCCCCAGGCGTGCGGCACGACGTCGGACGGCAAATCGTAGGTGAACCATTCCGGCGCCTCGGCGAGCAGCTCGACCGATACGATGTTTGTTTCCTCGGCGAGTTCGCGCAGCGCGGCCGGGTAGGGCTCCTCGCCGGAATCGACGCCGCCTTGCGGCATCTGCCAAGGATGATTGATGTCCACGTGCTCGGGACCGGCGAAGCGCCGCCCGATGAAGACGCGGCCGGCGCGGTTGAGCACCATCGTCCCGACGCACAGCCGATAAGGGAGATCCTCGTAGCGCGGCATACGAGGAGGATTAGAGCATGATCCCGAAAAGTGGAACCCGGTTTTCGGAAAAGATCATGCTCCATGCAGAAGTTAGAGCGTGATGACGATTCGAAGAAAAGTCATCACGCGCTAAGTGGACTTCGGCTTGCTCGCAACCGCGCTGATCGGCACCAGCACGATGCCGCGGCCGGCCGCCGCCTTGGCCCAATGGGCGATGCGATCGATCGAAGCCGGCAATGCGCTCGCCACCCCGACGGCAACGCCGCGCTCGCGCGCGATCGATTCGAGCTTGGCCAGCGCGTTGTCGATTTCGGCGGGCGTCGGCGTGGCGTCGAGCACGATATTGGCCTTCGCGAACGGCATGTTGGCGCCGCCGGCGATCTGGCTGGTAAGACTGCGCGCCGAGGTGCCGTCGTCGAGATAAATCAGGCCGCGCTTGCCGGCATCGCGCAGCACCGGGCCGAGCGCCTGTTCGGCGGCGGTGAAGCGCGCGCCCATGTAGTTGGCGATGCCGACGTAGCCCTGGAAACGGCTCATCGCCCAGTGCAGCCGATCGAGATTCTGCTCGGGCGGGAGCGACGTGAGCAAAGTCTGCGGGCCGGCGTCATTGTCGGGATAATCGAACGGCTCCATGGGCACCTGCAGGACGATTTCACGCCCTTCGCCGCGCGCGCGCGCGACGAGGCGAGCGAGGTCCTGGCCGTACGGGATGAAACCGAGCGTCACCGCGGGCGGCAGCTTGGCAAGCGCCTCACCCGTCGTGCTGGCACTCACGCCGAGCCCACCGACCATGATGGCAACGCGCGGCCCGGTGGGCGTGCCCTTCACCGGCCGCGCATAGGCGTCGGCGGCGCGCGCGCCGTCCGGCCCGACAATCGGGATCGCGCCCTGCGGTGAGGATTCGATCAGTTTTTCCTCGACGCTGCGGCCGGCGGGCGACTGCGCCGCATCGCCGATGACCACATCCTGCCGCTTGCCGCTGATCCCGTCGATGATGGTGACGGTTTTCGCGCCCGGCGCCGTCGTAGCGGTCTGGGCCGGCGCAGCGGCGTTCGCCTGCGCGGCTGACGCTGCTGGCTCGGTTTTACTTGCGGCGGGCGCGTGCAGTTGCACCGGCACGACCGCCACCGGCTCGCCGCCGAACGGGTCGTCCACCAGCAGAGCCCACAGGGCAAACACCAGGACGCACGCAGCAAGCGCGCCGGCGATCGCCCGCGGCACGACCGCCGGAATGGTGAGGCGGCGGCGCTTGGGCTTGCCGGTCCCCAGCGGGGCGTTCAGGTCGTCCACGGTCACGGCGTGGAACCCTCGCGAATCATTGGAGGATTCTAGCACGCATCCCTCCCCTGAAAGGGGAGGGTGGACGCGCGCGCCAGCGCGCGGCCGGGTGGGGTTCACTTTCTTTCGGATTGGCCCCCACCCGGCTCGCTACGCTCGCCACCCTCCCCCGCTGCGCGGGGGAGGGATGAAAAACAAACGGGGCGGCACTCAGGCCGCCCCGATCATTATCCGATTGGCTGTTCCGGCTTCAGTTGGGCACGGCGGCCTTCGGATTCGGCGGGAACGCCGCGTTGACCGCAGTGCCGCGCAGGAGCTCGTAGGCCATGTTGAGCGCCTTGTCGTCCTTCGGGTCCGGCGGCACGTAGGACTGCGAGCCCGCCTCCTCCTGCCCTTCGGCCTTGAGATGGCCGCGCAACGCCGCCTCGCCGCGGGAATCCGGTGCGCGCGCCTTCATCTCCTCGGGAACGTCCTGCATCACCTCGATGTCCGGCGTGATGCCCTTGGCCTGGATCGAGCGCCCGGCCGGCGTGAAGTAGCGCGCCGTGGTGAGCCGGAGCGCGCCGTTGCCCGACCCGAGCGGAATGATCGTCTGGACCGAGCCCTTGCCGAACGAACGCGTGCCCACGACGGTCGCGCGTTTGTGGTCCTGCAAAGCGCCGGCGACGATTTCCGACGCCGAGGCCGAGCCGCCGTTGACCAGAACGATGAGCGGCTTGCCCTTGGTCATGTCGCCGGAGCGGGCGTTGAACCGCTGGGTCTCCTCGGCATTTCGGCCGCGCGTCGATACGATCTCGCCGCGTTCGAGGAACGCGTCGGACACCGCGATCGCCTGGTCGAGCAGGCCGCCCGGGTTGTTGCGCAGGTCGACCACAAAACCCTTGAGCTTGTCGGGCGTGATCTGCGCCGACAGGTCGTTGATCGCCTTCTTCAGCCCGTCGTTGGTCTGCTCGTTGAACTGGGTAATCTTGATGTAGCCGACATCCCCTTCGGGCCGCGAGCGCACCGAGCGCACCATGATTATTTCACGGGTGATCGAGACGTCGATCGGCTTCTCCTGGCCCGGACGCATGATCTTCAGTTTGATCTTTGTATTGACCGGTCCGCGCATCTTCTCGACCGCCTGGTTCAAGGTGAGACCCTGAACCTGCTCGTCGTCGAGATGAGTGATGATGTCGCCCGACAGGATGCCGGCGCGGGCAGCCGGCGTCTCGTCGATCGGCGCCACGACCTTCACGAGGCCCTGCTCCATCGTGACTTCGATGCCGAGCCCGCCGAACTGGCCCTTGGTCTGCACCTGCATGTCACGGTAGCTCTTCGAATCCATGTAGCTCGAATGCGGATCGAGCCCGTTGAGCATGCCGTTGATCGCCGCCTCGATCAGCTTGGCGTCGTCCGGTTTCTCCACGTAGTCGGCGCGCACCCGCTCGAACACGTCGCCGAACAGGTTGAGCTGGCGATAGGTGTCGGCGCTGCCCGCGGCTTTCGCGCTCGCTCCGACCAATGCGATGCGCGGCTGGGTCGCGAGCAGGGACAGAGCGGCACCGGCGGCGGCACCGAGGAGAACCAGGGAAGTCTTGCGCATTATCCGCGAACCTTCTCGCTATCGGTTGTTGCCCACCATGGGCTGGGATCGACGGGCGTCCCGTCCTTGCGGAACTCCACGTATAGAACCGGTTGGCTGGAGCCAGTCGCGACGGCAGCCGCGGATTGCGGCCCGCCCCCCATCACCGCAACGGGTTCCCCGGTCAGGACGAACTGGCCGGGATCGACTGAGATTCGTTCCATGCCGGCCAGCAATATATGATACCCGCCGCCGGCATTGAGGATCAAGAGTTGGCCATAGCTGCGGAACGGGCCCGCGTACACAACCCAACCGTCGCAGGGCGCGGTGACCGGAGCGGCGGCGCGGCTGGCGATCCATAGGCCCTTTTCGGTGCCACCGAGCCCGTCGGGCGCGCCAAAATCGCGAATTCGCACGCCATTCACCGGCAGCGGCACCGCGCCCTTGGCGGACGCGAAGGCAATCGCCGGCGCCAACCGGCCCGGATCCTTGAGGGCGGCGAAATTGGGTTTGCCTTCCGGCGGCGCCGAAGGCTTGTCGCCGCCTGGGCGTGCGGCAGAATCTCGCTCCAGCTTGGCGATCAAATCTTTGAGATTGTCCGCCTGTCGCGCCAGGAGAGCGGTGCGCTGACGCTGCGCGTCAAGGGCCTTCTCGGCCTCCGCCTGCTTCTTTTGCCGCTCCTGGACCAGCAAGCTCATACGCTGTTGGTCGTCGGAAAATGCGGCCACATCACGGCCGAGGGCCTCTCTTTCGAGCCTCATCTCGTTGCGCACGCGGGCGAGTTCCAGCAGATCCGCCGCAAGCGCATCGGCTTCGCCGCGCATTTCCGGCAGCACCGCGCCAAGCAGCATCGCGGTGCGCACTGAGACGAGCGCGTCCTGCGGAGCGGTGAAGACGGCGGGCGGCGGACGACGGCCGAGGCGCTCGAGCGCCGCCAGGATTTCCGTGATGACCGCGCGGCGTCCCTCGAGGGATTTCCGGATCGCGCCTTCGTTGTCGGCAAGCTTCTTCAGCCGCGCCTCGGTCGCGGCGATGTGGTTTTCCGCAAGGCGCAGCCTGCCCACTGTCGCGAGCAGCGCTTCGTTGAGCTTGCGGCGGTCTTCGCCCAGCGCCGCGATCTCGCCCTTGAGCAGCGCTTCGGCGTCGGCGGCCCGCCGCTGCTCTGCTTGCAGCGCGTCGAGTTCTTGCTGGCGCGCCGCCTTGTCGACGGGCGGCGGAGTAGGTTGCTGAGCACCGGTGGGATTGGGCTGCTGAGCGAACGCAACCGCCGCGACGCCCGCTATGGACGCGCCGAGCACCAGCGCAATCAGGCGTCGCGAAGCGAGACGTGCCGAAGCGGAGTTTTTGTTCATTCGCCCAAGACTACGCACGCCGTCGATTAATGCCCGATTAACCATTCGGCGGCCGCTGCATTTAACCAGAGCATGATGCCGAAAAGCCTGCCCCGCACTTGATGCGGGGTGGGTACCGTTTTTCGGAAAACATCATGCTCCCGGAATAAGCTGGCACCGTCACGCCCGGTGATAGGGATGCCCGGAAAGAATGGCGATTGCGCGGTAAAGCTGCTCGAAAGCCATGATCCGCACCAACTGATGCGGCCACGTCATGTGACCGAAGGCGAGGCGCAGGTCGGCTGTGGCGAGAAGCTGCGGGGCGAGCCCATCCGGGCCCCCGATGAGGATCACAAGATCCGGCCGGCCTTGATCGCGCCAGCGGCCGATGCGTTGCGCCAACACTTCGCTGGTCAGCGTTTCGCCGCGTTCATCGAGCGCGATGACGGCCGCTTGCGGGGGAATGAGAGTTTTGAGTGCCGCCGCTTCCTCGGCAACGCGATCGGCGGTGCGGCGGGCGCGGCTTTCGTCGATTTCGTTGATGGTGACGGCGCGGATCCCGATCGCGCGGCCGGCTTTTGCGGCGCGCTCGCCATAGCGCTCGGCAAGGTCGCGCTCCGGGCCGCGCTTGAGACGGCCGACCGCGGCAACGACCAGCCGCATCAGAGCATGATCCCGAAATGAGCTGTCATTGCGAAGACCCCGAAAGGGGGACGAAGCAATCCAGGGCAGCGCGTGACGTCCTGGATTGCTTCGGCACTGCGTGCCTCGCAATGACGTCTTCGTGTCTAGCTGGCGCGGCGTGTGCTCGCGCGGCCCGGCGCCCACATTTTTTCCAGATTGTAGAAGGCGCGCACTTCCGGCCGGAACACGTGAACGATCACGTCGCCCGCATCGATCAGCACCCAGTCGCAATGCGGCATGCCTTCGACGCGCAGATCGGGTACGCCGGCCTGATCCAGGGCTTCGAGCACGCGGTCGGCGACGGCACCGACATGGCGGTTCGACCTGCCGCAGGTCACCACCATGTAGTCGCCGATCGAAGTTTTGCCGTGCAGGTCGATGGTGATTGTGTCCTCGGCCTTGGCATCATCGAGACTGGCGAGGATCACGCGAACGGTCTCCTCGGCGTCAGGGCGCACCTGGGAGACGGCATCGGGCACGAGAGACGCGGCCCGAGAAATCGCAGGGGTGGACAGGGGTCCTTTTCCTTTCGCTGCCACGAATCGCCCCGGCACCATCCCGGGGCCACGAGCCTAAGATATGCGCGCCCTGTTAATGGTTTCAACCCGTAGAATGTTGCCTAGCGCATGATCCCGAAAAAGCCTGCCCCGCACGTGATGCGGGGTGGATACCGGTTTTCGGAAAAGATCACGCGCCAGGAAGCCGTCACGAAGCGGTCGCACGAATCGACGTCGAGGACAGCGGCGACTTGAGGCCGTGGATGTAAACCCACGCGGGCGGCTTGCGATCGGGCAGCGAGCGCGCGTCGCGTTCGCGGATGCGCGCCGCCGCGAGCGCCTGCGCGGCCGGGGAGGCGGTTGCCGCGTAGCTCGCGCCAAATCGATCGACGACCGCGATCGGCACCGCCTCCGCAATGGCGCGCCAATTCTGCCAGCGGTCGAACTGGGCGAGGTTGTCGGCGCCCATGATCCAGACGAACCGCACCGCCGGAAACCGGCGCTTGAGCCACACGATGGTGTCGGCGGTGAAGCGGGTGCCGATCGCGGCTTCGAGATCGGTCACGTCGATGCGCGGATGCGCGGCGATGCGGCGCGCCGCCGCCATGCGCTCGGCGAGGGGCGACAGGCCGCGCGTGTCCTTGAGCGGATTGCCGGGGCTCACCAGCCACCACACGCGATCGAGGCCGAGCCGGCGCAGCGCGAGCTGGCTCACGGCACGATGGGCCTCGTGGGGCGGATTGAACGAGCCGCCGAGCAGGCCGATCTTGAGTCCCGGCCCATGCGGCGGAACGCGAAGCGTCACCTCTCCCCTTGCAGGAGAGGCAAAGGCGGCCTTCGGCCGCTGTTCTTGCGACGAAGAACGCCGATGCGGAGCATCGGCTATGCGCGCAGCGGCCGGGTGAGGGGGATTGTCCACGGGCCGAAACTGCTGAGAGGGCCCCTCACCCCGACCCTCTCCCCGCTTCGCGGGTCGAGGGCGCTTTGAGAGCGGTGCGCGCCTCACGGCCTGATCTGGCCCGACCCTCGCACGCGGTATTTAAAGCTGGTGAGTTGCTCGACGCCGACCGGGCCGCGCGCGTGCATGCGGCCGGTGGCGATGCCGATCTCCGCGCCGAAGCCGAACTCGCCGCCGTCGGCGAACTGGGTCGACGCGTTGTGCAGCACGATCGCCGAATCGACCTCGTTGAGGAATTTCTCCGCCGCCGTCGCGTCGGCGGTGACGATCGCGTCGGTGTGGTGCGAGCCGTAGCGCTCGATATGCGCGATCGCCGCGTCCACGCCGTCGACGACTTTCGCCGTGATGATGGCGTCCAAATATTCGGTCGACCAGTCGTCCTCGCTCGCGCGTTTGACCCGCGCATCGGCGGCCTGCACGGCTTCATCGCCACGCACTTCGCAGCCGGCGTCGATCAGCATCGTCACCAGCGGCTTGAGCTGCGCGGCGGCGGCGCGGTCGATGAGCAGCGTCTCGGCGGCGCCGCAAACGCCAGTGCGGCGCATCTTGGCATTGAGCACGATGCGCTTCGCCATCGCGGGATCGGCGGCCTTGTCGACATACACGTGGCACACGCCCTCGAGATGCGCGAACACCGGCACGCGGGCTTCGCTCTGTACCCGTCCGACGAGCCCCTTGCCGCCGCGCGGCACGATCACGTCGATGGCGCCGTCGAGGCCGGCGAGCATCAGCCCGACCGCCGCGCGGTCGCGTGTCGGCACCAGCTGGATAGCCGCCTCAGGCAGTCCGACTTCGGCGAGTGACGCGGCGAGCGCCGCCTGGATCGCACGCGCGGAGCGGAAGCTTTCCGAGCCGCCGCGCAAAATCACCGCGTTGCCGGCTTTCAAACAAAGCGCGCCGGCGTCGGCGGTGACGTTGGGACGGCTCTCATAGATGACGCCGACGACACCGAGCGGCACGCGCACGCGCTCGATCGTCATGCCGTTCGGCCGCGTCCACGACTCGGTCACCGCGCCGACCGGATCGGCCAGCGCCCGCACCACGTCGCTACCCGCCGCCATCGCCTCGATGCGTTTGCGGTCGAGCGCCAGGCGGTCGAGGAAGGCGGCGGTCGCACCCTGCGCCTTCGCGTCTGCCACATCCTCGGCGTTGGCGGCGAGGATGTCGTCGGCGCGTGCGATGATCGTTTTCGCCATCGCGGCGAGCGCCGCGTCCTTCGTGGCGGTCGGCGCGAGCGCCAGCGTCCGCACGGCCTGCCGCGCGCGGTTCCCGATGTCGCGCATGGTGCGGGCGACGTCGCCTTCGCCCTCGATCGATTTGAGCGGTGCCGTCATCGACGGTAATTTAACATGCGCGCCGACGATTGCGAACGGCGCGCGGTCGTAAACGCGTGCTCAATAGAGCGGGGGGATTTGCCCGAGCGGAATCGGCCCCAGATACGCGGCCCCGTCGGTCAGCCGCAGCTGCATCGTCACGGCCTGCTTGCCTTCCAGCACCGTGCGCTCGCCCAATAACCCGAGCAGCCCGGCCGCGATTTCGTTGCGCCCGCCCCCGCCCAGCGCGGGCGCAAGACGGTCGAAGGCGCTGAGCGCCGGCCGGTTGGGGCTGGCCGCTGGCAAGCCTTTCTGCAGGTTGCCGAGCGACGCCATGAACTTGTCGAATCCCGCAATCGATACGCTCATCGTGCCGTCGAGCCGCGCGCTCGCGCTCAGGCCGAACGACCCATTGCCCTGCACTATGGTCTCGCCTTGCTGGAGGCGCGCGCTCGAAATCTCGAGCCGTCCGCCGGCGGCCTGGAGTTCGGGCAACGCCACCGGCAGCGGCCGCGGCGCGAAGCTTTTCAACCCGCGCAGCACCGCCGTGGCCTCGGCGTCGAGCGGTTGTGCCGCCAGCGGACCCGCCGCTGGGGCGGTGGCACCCGAGAGCCGCACCACCAGATCGGCGACCGGGCTGGCCGTCGTCGAGGCCGCGTCGGCGCGCCCATGCAGTTCGAGGTGAGTGGCCGAGGCCAGCGGCGACCCGCCTTGGCCTCCGCGATCGATCCGCACATCGTCGGCCGCCATCGACACCCGTTCAGGCGCATTCGGACGTCCGCGCACGCTGATCTGCGCGAGCCGCCAATTCGCGACCACGGCGTCCGGATTGCCGGCTTCGGACACGGTCATCGGGCCGGTGATTTCGCCGATGAGCAGCGTTGGATCGTAGACCTGCGCCACCACCAGCAGGCTTTTGGCCGTGATGCGGAGCGTCGGCTGGAAGGCGCGCATTTCCACCGCCGCGTCGTCGCAGCGGACCTCGAGGCGGAACGGGTAGCCGCCGGCCGATTGCGACCCGCAGGTGTAGGTGCGGCCCAGCCGCGCCTCCTGCTCCCGCCACTGCGCCAACGTCGCCTGGGCCTTGGAGGAGGCGTAAAACCAGAACCCGGTCCAGACCGCCGCCAGCACCACGAAGACCAGGAACGGCAGCACCACCCAGCGGGATCGGGACGGCGCGAGTTCGGGGTGGATCATCGGGAAGGTTCCGGCCACTAGTGCCGCGAACCCGAAGTTCGCATTACCATTGCTGCTCATCCGATTGCGAACTTCGGGTTCAAAGCGGCACTAGAATCATAGAGTTGCTAGTGTCCTTCGATTCCGAAGTTCGCTTCCAATCGTGCGGCAAACTCCGGCGAACTTCGGAATCGGGACACTAGCTCCTGCGTTGCCGGCCGATGTGGCCTGAGCAAGGCGGCGCACGACAATTTGCAATCAGGCAACCGGCCGACGGCTTGTTGCGTCGCCACTGGCGCCTTGTTAATCGACGGGGATCAGCCCAACCCCGATTCCCCAATGCCCGCGACCGACCCGCATTTCGAGCACGCCGACGAAGACCTGTGGGTGTTCGCCTATGGGTCCCTGATGTGGCGGCCCGGTTTCGAGGCGCTCGAACGCCTCCCGGCAAGGCTGATCGGCGCTCATCGGGCGCTCTGCGTGTGGTCGCACGTGCACCGGGGCAGTCCCGAACGGCCCGGACTGGTGCTGGGGCTCGATTTCGGCGGCATGTGCCGCGGCATCGCCTACCGGGTCGCCGCCGCCGCGCGAAAATCGACGCTCGAATATCTGCGCGCCCGCGAGCAGGTCACCATGGTCTATCGCGAATGCGTGCGCCCGGTCGTGCTGCTATCGCAGCCGGAGCGGCGGGTGCAGGCGGTGTGCTATCTGGTCGACCGCAGCCATGCTCAATATGCCGGCCGGCTCAAGCTCGCCGAGCAGCTGCACCACGTGCGCCAGGGCCACGGCATCTCCGGGCAGAACCGCGAGTATGTGCTCGCCGCCGTCAAGGAGCTCGAGGCGCTCGGCTGCCGCGATCGCGACCTGCACATTCTGGCGGAGCGGCTGCACGGCGTGCACGAGGTGCACGCCGCCTCGTAAACTCAATTTTTAGTTCCGGCAGCGACCAGCCGCGCCGTCGCCTCTTCGATCTCATCCTTCAGGCGCCGGAAAAATATGTCGCGCTCGAGACCCGGCGGGATCGGATCGAGGATTTCCACGCGCGGCGTCCCGGGGTAACGCAGGAACTTGCGGCGCGGCCAGATCAGGCCCGAGTTCAGCGCAATCGGCAGGCACGGCGCGCCGGTCGCGGCGTAAAGATGGGCGACGCCGAATTTATAGGCCGGCTCGGCGCCCACCGCGCGGCGCGTCCCTTCGGGAAAGATGACGAGTTGCCGGTTGCGCATCAGTTCGGCGCGCGCGCGTTCGGTCATCAGCACGAGGGCTTGCGTTCCCGCGCCGCGATCCACGGGAATCATGCGCGCCTTCCAAAGATACCAGCCGAACAGGGGGATCCACATCAGCTCGCGCTTGACGATGAAAGTCGGGTCGTCAAACAGCGTGAACAGCGCGAAGGTTTCCCACGTCGATTGATGCTTGGCGGCGACGATCAGGGGGCCGTGCGATATCTTTTCCAGGCCCGTCCATGCGACGTCGATCCCGCACACGATGCGCAGCAGCCGAAGATTGGTGCGCCCCCATGATTTGGCGACCCCGATCACCGCCCGATAGGGAAGAAAGAACGTGGGGATAGCCGCTATCAAATATATGAAGAGGTTCAGATAAAATAAAATGTTGAAGAGGACTGATCGGAGCAGGATCACGGCGCCACCGAAGGCGTGAAAATGGTACCGCCACACTAGGATCAGGCGGCGCGGCGGCCCGAAACAGAGGCCGCGGCTGACGCGGCTCCGACGCGGAAACGGACCTGGGCAACGATATACTTCAGATATTCGGAAAAGAGGAGCTTGGCAGTCGGCGGGCTCGACCACCACGCTTCGCTGCGCATCTTGTCGGTCACCACCGGAAACGGAACGAGCGCCACGTCCGGCATGCGCCGGCGCAGTTCCGCCATGGTACGCGGCATGTGGTAATTCGAGGTGACGACGATCACCGAGTGGAAGCCGCGGTCGGTCACCCATTGCTCGGTCTCGATGGCGTTGCCGGTCGTGTTGACCGCCGCGTGGCCGAGGTCGACGCAGCACGTCATCCAGCGTCCGTATGCGGGGCTCAGCCGCGCCAGCTCGCTGCTCGACGTCGTCGGGTGAACGCCGCTGATGAGGAGGCGCTTGCCGCGCCCGGCGGCGAGCAATTCCATCGCGTCGGCGATGCGCGATGCGCCCCCGGTGAGCACGACGATGCCGTCGGCGGGACGATCGATCGTTACTTCGTCGGTCGGG
Organism: Hyphomicrobiales bacterium; assembly: GCA_019243195.1. Taxonomy (GTDB): domain Bacteria; phylum Pseudomonadota; class Alphaproteobacteria; order Rhizobiales; family Xanthobacteraceae; genus AP-16. The sequence goes on along the minus strand of JAFAUQ010000142.1, from coordinate 357 downwards.
ACGTTGCCGACGAACCAGAGAAAACCGACGCCGAAGGCGACGATCGCCACGAAGGCCGCGAGCATGATCAGCCGCCACAGGTGGCGCACAAACCGCACGGCCCGCGGCGGGCGCGCCCGGACGGCTGCCTCGGCGGTGTCTTGACGGCGCGAATCGGCGACCGACATTGGTCTTGGTTCCCGCTCCATCATGGCGAAACCCGCGTGCCGCTAGTGCCGCGAACCCGAAGTTCGCATCATAATTGCCGCGAGTCCGATTGCGAACTTCGGGTTCAAAGCGGCACTAGAATCATAGAGTTGCTAGTGCCCTTCGATTCCGAAGTTCGCAAACGAACGTGCCGCCAAATGATGCGAACTT
>JAFAUQ010000041.1 GCA_019243195.1 Hyphomicrobiales bacterium | reverse complement strand
ATCTGGTGTACGAGGACGGCCGCATCCTTCAGCTGGTGCCGGAAGCGCGGCGCGCCCAGCACGCGGGCATCTCGTCATGGGAACGCGAGACCGACATCAACTCCCGCTCGATCGGGATCGAGATCGTCAACCCCGGACACGACGGCGGCTATCCGGATTTTCCCGACCGGCAGATCGCCGCGGTGATCGCACTCTGCCGGGACATCCTTAAGCGACGGCCCATGCGCGCCGACCGGGTGGTCGCGCATTCCGATGTGGCGCCGAGCCGCAAGCAGGATCCGGGCGAGAAGTTTCCGTGGGCACGGCTGCACGCCGAGGGGGTCGGCTATTGGGTCGAGCCGGCGCCACTGAGCGCGCCGCGCGGGCTTTCGATCGGCGATAACGGCGCTGCGGTTGCCGAACTGCAAGCCTCGCTCGCCAAATACGGCTACGGCATTCCAGCAGTTGGGCAGTTCGATCAACCGATGCACGACGTGGTCGTTGCCTTCCAACGGCACTTCCGCCCCGCCCGCGTCGACGGAATTGCGGATGCCTCGACATTCGACACTTTGCGACGCCTCCTGGCTGGTCGACCTGCTTGACGAGCCATGCGCCAAACTCTTTGCTGCGGTGGAAGAAGGTGACCGATGCCGCATGATTTGCACGGACTGCCAATCACGACCTCGCCCGAAGCAGCCCAGGCGTCCGACCGCACCGTGCTGGCGTATTTGAAATACAAGGTCGATGCGCCCGAGCATCTCAAGCGCACGCTTGCGGCCGATCCGGAGTTCGCCCTCGCGCACTGCCTCAAGGGGTACTTCGCCATGCTGTCCTACAAACAGGCGAACGTGGCGGTGGCGGCCGAGGCGGCCAAAGTTGCACGCGCGCATGTCGCTCAGGCGACGCCGCGCGAACGCGCGCACGTCGATGCGCTCGAAGCGTGGATCGCCGGCGACCTCGAACGCATGATCGCGGTCTGGGAGGCGATCCTCGCGGAGCATCCGGCCGACGTTCTGGCGCTGCGGCTTGCGCATTTCAACAATTTTTGGCTCGGCCGGCCGCACGAGATGGCGGCCTCGGTCGCACGCGTGCTGCCAAAGTGGGGGCGCGAGCTTCCCGGCTACGGCACGCTGTTGTCATGCCGCGCGTTTGCGCTCGAGGAATGCGGCGACTACGCCGGCGCCGAACCCGCGGGACGCGCCGCGGTCGAAATCGATCCGGCGGACGTGTGGGGCACCCACGCGGTCGCCCATATCATGGAGATGCAGGGCCGGCATGCGGAAGGCATCGCCTGGCTCGACCAGCTGGAGCGCCACTGGGTCGGGGCCAACAATTTGCTGCATCATCTGTGGTGGCACCGCGCGCTCTACCACCTCGAACGCGGCGAGCACGCCGAGGTTCTCGCGCTCTACGACCGCCGCTTCCGCGACCTGTCTTCGCCGCTCACCAAGGCGCAGCCGGATCTCTACATCGACGTGCAGAACGCCGCCTCGATGCTGTTCCGCCTGGAACGCCGCGGGGTCGACGTGGGCGATCGCTGGAACGAAATCGCCGACAAAGCAGAAGCGCGCATCGGCGACTGCCTTTCCGCCTTCACGCTGCCGCACTGGATGATGGCGCTCGCCGCCACCGGGCGCGAGGACACGGCACGGCGCATGCTCGACGGGATGCATGCGTTCGCCGGGAACGGCACCACGACGGGAAGAATCGTCGGCGATATTGCCGTGCCGATCTGCCAAGCGGTGCTGGCGCATCGGCGCGGGGAAGCGGCGCGGGCGGTGTCGCTGATACGCCCGGTGCTCGACGACATGCACCGCCTGGGCGCCAGTCACGCCCAGCAGGACGTGCTCGAACAGCTCTTCCTCGACGCGGCGATGAAGGCCGACAGCGCTGACGACGTGCGACGACTGCTCGCCCGCGTGGCGCGCCATCCGGTGCCGCCGCACGGCCGCGTCGGCTACGCCGAAGCGGCGAAGATTTATTTGCACTGAACGGAGCTTTGCATGTCCCGCTTTATCTTGGCGATCTTCGCCGCCATTGTGCTGTTCGGTGCGCCCGCGCTCGCGGCCGAGATCAAGGTGTTTTCCGCCGGCGCAATCGAGCCCGGGCTCGTGCGCGCGATCGAGGCGTTCAAGCGTGCAAGCGGCTACACGGTGAAGGTCGAGTTCAACACGGCGCCGCAGCTCGCCAGCCGACTCGCCGCGGGCGACGTCGCCGACGTGCTGATCGCGCCGCCGGCCGCGCTCGATCAGCAGGTCAAGGATGGCAAGGTGGCGGCGGACGGACGGATGACGGTGGGTCGGGTCGGCGCCGGCGTGGTGATGCGCGCGGACTTGCCCGCCCCGGATATCTCGACGACCGCCGCGTTCAAACAAACCGTTCTCGGTGCCGAGTCGATCGTATACAACACAGCCTCCACCGGACTCTATCTGGAGAAGCTGTTCGAGCGGCTCGGTATCGCGGAGCAGATCAAGGCCAAGACCACGCGGTATCCCAACGGCGAGCGGGTGATGGAGCACCTCATCCACGGCAAGGGCAACGAGATCGGCTTCGGCGCCATCACGGAGATCAAGCTGTTCGAGCCCAAGGGGCTCAAGCTCGTGGGCCCGCTGCCCGGCGAAGTACAGAATTACACCACATACGCCGCCTCGCTGATGACCGGCGCGCCCTCGCCACAGGCCGCAAAGGCGTTCATCGCGTTCCTCGGCAGCGCCGAAGCGAAGCACTCCTTCGCGGCGGGTGGTGTTGAATAAGCCTCGTCGCATCAGCTCTTGACGCCCGGGACCACGCACCCCATCCCTACGGGGTCAGTCGGCCGGACGGCCGTCCCGGCAAGCGCCGAAAGGCCGCCGGGGAGGAAAGTCCGGGCTCCATGGACATACGGTGCCGGATAATGTCCGGCGGGGGTGACCCCAGGGAAAGTGCCACAGAGAAGAGACCGCCTGCCCGAGCTTCGGCGAAGGCGGGCAAGGGTGAAACGGTGCGGTAAGAGCGCACCGCGCGTCCGGCAACGGGCGCGGCACGGCAAACCCCACCGGGAGCAAAACCGAATAGGGGCGGCGCGGAGGAGCAATCCTCCGGATCAATGTCCGGATCGGCCGCTCGGGTAGGTTGCTCGAGACGCCGGGCAACCGGCGTCCCAGAGGAATGGCCGTCACGCGCCGGCGCGAGCCGGCGCCGCACAGAACCCGGCTTACAGGCCGGCTGACGCGATGCGGGGCGTCCGGCGGAAACGTCGGGCGCCCCACCAGTTTTTGGTGTGATTGATTTGTCCGGGATTTCACCGTACATTTAAGTCGGAGAAGAAACATGCCCCAGACCGCAACGCGTAACACCCGACTCGAAGCTCGCATTTCCCGCGATGGTTTGGCGCTCGTGAGGCGCGCCGCGGAAATCGAGGGTCGTTCGATCAGCGACTTCGTGGTCGCCGCGGCTCAGGACGCCGCCCGCCGAATCATAGCGGACGTCGAGGTGATACGCCTCTCACAACGGGCGCAGGAGAAGTTCGCGGAACTACTCCTAAACCCGCCGAAACCATCGCGCGGATTAAAACGCGCTGTTGCAAATCATCGACGGCTGATCCGTGAAGCTCGGTGACGCCGGCGTTCATCACCGAACCGCTGGATCGTCACCACGATCGTGACGCATTCGTTTGCGGCTCTGACGCACTTGATCGTTATCTGAAAGAACGCGCTTCACAGGATATCCGCCGCCGCGTCGCTGGCTGCTTCGTTGCAGTCGGTGATGGTGGAAAGATCGTCGGATACTACACGCTGGCGGCAACAAGCGTCCGCCTGGACGCTCAGCCCGGTGAACTTGCGAAGCGCTTGCCACGATATCCTGCGGTGCCGGCCGTTTTGATGGGCCGCCTGGCCATCGCCCTCGGTCACCAAGGCAAGGGCCTAGGCAGCGCTTTAATTGTAGACGCAGCCGCGCGAGTCGATCGGGTTGGTATTGGTGCATTCGCGTTAGTCGTCGATGCGAAGGATGACCGCGCCAAGATATTTTATGAGGCGAATGGATTCGTGTCCTTACCTGATGAGGAGCGCCGCTTATGTTTACCGATCGAGACAGCGTTGCAAGCTCTTCGCGAATGAGCGCTCTCCAAACAAAGCGCGGGTACCTCGAGCGGCCAGGCTGCCGGCTCTATTACGAGGTCACCGGCGCCGGGCCGGCGATCGTGTTCGCGCACGGGCTCGGCGGCAATCATTTGAGCTGGTGGCAGCAGGTGCCGCGCTTTGCCGACCGTTACGCGTGTATCACGTTTGCTCATCGCGGCTTTGCACCGTCGGGCGAAATCCCCGGCGGGCCCGATCCGGCCGACTACGCGGGCGATCTCGCTGCGCTCATCGATCATCTCGCCCTCGACCGCGTGTTCCTCGTGGCGCAGTCGATGGGCGGCTGGACGTGCCTGGAGTATGCGTTAGCCCATCCCGAGCGCGTGCGGGCGCTCGTGCTCGCCTCGACCGCGGGCGCGATCGCCCGCCGCGCGACCCTGCTGCGCGATCAGCCGGCGCTCGACGCCTGGATCGCGCGCGCCGCCGCCGCGCGGACGCGGATGCAGCGTGACGGCGTTCATCCGGCCGCCGGAGCGCGCATGGCGCGCGAGCAGCGGGCATTGCATTTTCTCTATCGTTCCATCGACGCCATGGCCGGCGCCAAGCTCGACAAGGAAGGTTTGCGCGCGCGCATGATCTCGCTGCAGACCCGGCCGCCGGATGACCTCGCGCGGGTCGGTATTCCGACCCTCTTCATCACCGGCGAAGAGGACGTGGTGTTTCCACCCATGCTCGCGCCGGCGCTCGCCGCGCTGATGCCGAACGCACGGGTCGAGCAGGTCGCGGCGGCCGGGCACTCGGTTTATTTCGAGCGCTCGGATGTTTTCAATCAGTTTGTAGACGACTTTTTCACGACCGCGGGCGCGGAACGCTCGTGACCACGCGCACCTCCCTGGATTGCTTCGTCGCTTCGCTCCTCGCAATGACGCTCTTTCACGAGAGCCAGCGCTTGCGCCGCTTGTAATGCTTCACGTCGCGGTAGGATTTGCGCGTGCCGATCTCGTTGAGGCCGAGATAGAATTCCTTGATATCCGAGTTGCGGCGCAAGTCATCGGCCGGTCCTTCCAGCACGATGCGGCCGTTCTCCATCACGTAGCCGTGGTCGGCAATGTCGAGTACGAGCGTGGCGTTCTGCTCGACGATGAGGACCGTGAGGTTGCGCTCCTCCTTGAGCCGCTGGATGATGCCGAAGATTTCCTCGACGATGAGCGGCGCGAGCCCGAGCGAGGGCTCATCGAGCAGGATCGCCTTGGGGTCGGACATCAATGCCCGGCCGATCACCAGCATTTGCTGCTCGCCGCCGGAGAGGTAGCCCGACTGCAGCCGCCGGCGCTCACGCAGCCGCGGAAAGGATTCGTAGACCCGCTCGATCCCCTCGCGCACGAGCC
>JAFAUQ010000171.1 GCA_019243195.1 Hyphomicrobiales bacterium | reverse complement strand
GCTACACCTCGTTCAAGGTGTTCATGACCTACGACGACCTGGTGCTCAACGACCGCCAACTGCTCGAAGTGTTCGAATGCGCGCGCGGCTGTCGCGCGCTGGTGATGGTCCATTGCGAGGGCTACGACGCCATCCGCTTCATGACCGAGCGGCTCGAGCGCGCGGACAAGACCGCGCCCTATTATCACGCGGTGTCGCGGCCGCAGATCGTCGAGCGCGAGGCGGCGCACCGCGCCATCAGCCACGCCGAGCTGCTCGACGTGCCGATCATGATCGTGCACGTGTCGGGCCGCGAGGCGATGGAGCAGATCCGCTGGGCGCAGCAGCGCGGGCTCAAGGTCTACGGCGAGACCTGCCCGCAGTACATCGCGCTCACCGCCGACGACCTCAAGGGCCTCAACATGGACGAGAGCGGGAGCAAATACGTGTGCTCGCCGCCGCCGCGCGACCGCGCCAGCTGGGACGCGATCTGGGAGGGCCTGACGCAAGGCGTGTTCCACACCTTCTCGTCCGACCACTGCCCGTTCTATTTCGAAGGTCCGATGGGCAAGAAGAATCCCAAGGCGCGCACCTCGTTCCGCTGGGTCCCGAACGGCATTCCCGGCGTCGAAACGCGCCTGCCGATTCTCTGGAGCAAGGGCGTCGCCGCGGGCCGCATTACGCCGAACGAGTTCGTCGCGCTCACCTCGACCAACCACGCGAAGATGTACGGGCTCTATCCGAACAAAGGCTCGATCGCGGTCGGCTTCGACGCCGACTTGGTCCTATGGGACGACGACCGCAAGGAAACCATCCGCCAGGAGCTGATGCACCACGGCACCGACTACACGCCCTACGAGGGCCTCGCGGTCACCGGCTGGCCGGTGATGACGATTTTGCGCGGCAAGGTCGTCGCCGAGGAAGGCAAGATCCTCGGCGAACCCGGGGACGGCGCGTTCCTCAAGCGGACGATTTCGCCGTATGCGACACCGTGATTTCGTAGGATGGACGTTCCGCTTCACTCTGGAAACGCGAGCCTCGTGCCGCCCCCTACGGAACCACCGCGCGCTATGCAGAGTTGAGCCTCTGGCGGGCTTGTGGAGACGCATCAATGCCGATCGCGGCGCTCTCGGGGTGGACGAGCCAGCAGAGACACGTGGTGGCGGCGGCCTTCCTGGGGTGGGCGCTCGATGCCTTCGACTTCTTCCTTCTGGTATTCGTGCTCAAGGACATCGCCGCCGAGTTCAATACCGATATCACCGAGGTCACCTTCGCGATCCTGTTGACCTTGGCGATGCGCCCGGTGGGCGCCTATCTGTTCGGCCGTGCCGCCGACCGCTGGGGGCGCCGCCCGACCCTGATGGTCAACATCCTTCTTTATTCGGCGATCGAGTTCGCCTCGGGCTTCGCGCCGAGCCTCACCGCGCTGCTGATATTGCGCGCAATCTTCGGCGTCGCCATGGGCGGCGAATGGGGGGTCGGCGCCTCGCTCACCATGGAATCGATTCCGCCGCACGCCCGCGGCTTCGTCTCCGGGCTGCTGCAATCGGGCTATCCGGCCGGCTACTTTCTCGCCTCGATCGTCTATGCGCTTCTCTTCCAGTACATCGGCTGGCGCGGCATGTTCATGGTCGGCGTGATCCCGGCGCTGCTCGTGTTCTACATCCGCCGCACCGTGCCGGAATCGCCGACCTGGACGCCGACCACGCCCGCGAGCAACACGCTCGCGATCTTGAAGAGCCACTGGCGGCTCGGCATCTACGCCATCGTGCTGATGACCGCATTCAACTTCTTCAGCCACGGCACGCAGGACCTCTATCCGACCTTCCTGCAGGTGCAGCATCACCTCGGCCCGCACGAGGTCGGGCTGATCGCGGTCATCTACAACATCGGCGCCATCATCGGCGGCGTGTCGTTCGGCTCGCTGTCGGAAAGTTTCGGGCGCCGGCGCACGATCATCGTCTGCGCGATACTGTCGTTGATCGTGCTGCCGCTGTGGGCGTTTGCGGCGAGCGCCGTGTGGCTCGCGGTCGGCGCCTTCCTGATGCAGGTCGCGGTGCAGGGCGCCTGGGGCGTCATCCCGGTGCATCTCAACGAGCTCTCGCCCGGCGATGCGCGCGGCACCTTCCCCGGCTTCGTTTATCAGCTCGGCAACCTCATCGCCTCGGTCAACGCCACGCTGCAGGCCGGCATCGCCGCGCACCTGGGCGGCAACTACGCGATCGCGCTCGCGCTCGTCGCCGGGATCGTCGCGGTGGTCATCATCATTCTCACCGCCCTCGGCATGGAGGCGCGCGGCGTCTCGTTCGAACGGCGGCGCATTCAGCCAATCGGTGCCGCGTCGTAAGCCTTCGCGCCTTCCGCGCTGATCTTGCCGTCGGCGAGGTCGGCGCGCACCTTCTCTCGCTCGCGCGCAGCCGGATCGCCGTAACCGCCGCCGCCCGCGGTCTCCATCACCACCCGGTCGCCCGCGTGCAAAGTCGTCACCAGTTTCGACGGCACGACCTCCTCGCCGCCGCCGGCGCGATGGATGACGGCGCGCGCCATCGCACCATCAGGGCCGCCGGCGCGTCCTGAAGGCGCGATGAAATGGCGCTCGCCGCGGTGGGTGAAACGCACGTTGCCGTGCAGGATCTCGTATTCACGCACAGTCCCGAGCCCGCCGCGCCGCGCGCCGGCGCCCCCGGAATCCGGCCGCAGCGCGAGGCGGTGCACCCGGATCGGCGCGTCGAGTTCGAGTGCCTCGGCCGGCAGGTTCATGCAGTTGGTCGCGTCGGTTTCGATCACGTCGACGCCGTCCTTCGACGCGCTCGCGCCCGCGCCGCCGGCGACCAGCTCGCCGGTGACGTAGCGCGTGTCGTCGGGCCGTTCGCCGCCGAACGCCAGCACGAGCAGCTCGCCGCCGCTGTCGGCCGGCACGCGCCCGGGCGCGGCGTTAGCCAGCGCCTTGAGGATGGTGCCGGCGATCCGCTTGATGGTGGCGGTGCGGGCGTTGACCGGCGCCGGCTCCCTGGGATTGACGATCGAGCCTTCCGGCAAGCGCAATGCGATCGGCCGGAAGCAGCCGCCGTTGGTCGGAATGGTCGGGTCGGTGATCGCGCGCACCACGTAGCAGGCGGCCGCGAGGCTGCCCGACGGCACCGCGTTGAACGGCCCGCGCACCTGCGGGCTCGAGCCGGCAAAGTCGATCGTCATGCCGGCATCGTCGATCGTCACCGCGACCTCGATGCGAATGCGCCGGTCGAGATCGACACCGTCGTTGTCGAGAAAATCGACCGCCCGGTAGGTGCCGTTCGGCAGCGCGCGCAGCACGTCGCGCGTCATCGTCTCGGAGCGGTCGAGCAGGTCGGCGAAGATCGCGGTGAGGTGATTGTCGCCGTAATTTTCGGCGAGCGCAGCGAGCCGCCGCGCGCCGACGCTGCAGGCGGCGACCTGCGCCATCAGATCGCCCTCGAAAGTTTCCGGGATGCGCACGTTGCGCCGGAGAATCTTCAGCAGCGTTTCGTTGAACCTGTCGCCCTCGCGCAGCTTGAGCGGCGGCAGGCGGATGCCTTCCTGAAATACCTCGGTTGCGTGGGTCGGCACCGAGCCCGGTGTCATGCCGCCCACGTCCTGGTGGTGCGTCATGGTGGCCGAAAACGCGAGCGGCCGCCCGCGCGCGAACACCGGCATGATCACGGCGATGTCCGGCAAATGGGTGCCGCCGAGATAGGGATCGTTCATGCAGTAGAGGTCGCCCTCGCGCATGGTCTCGAGCGGAAACTCGGCGAGGATGCGGGCGATGCAGGGGATGAGCGTCGCGAGATGGATCGGAATCGCCACGGCTTGCGCGAGCGTTTCGCCCTGCAAGGTGAACAGGCTCGCGGAAGCATCGAGCCCTTCTTTGACGATCGGCGAGCAGGAGCTTTTGAGCAATGTCAGCTCCATCTCGTTGGCGATGCCGTCGAGCTTGTTGCGCACCACCTCGACGGTGACCGGATCGAGCGCCGTTGTTTGCATCGCGTCCACTTTCAATCGTTGTTGCGTTCCAGCACGAGGTTGCCGACTCGGTCGACGCGACCGCGCCAGCCGGGCGTGACGAGCGTCGTGGTGTCGTCCTGCTCGATAATGGCTGGGCCGGCGAGCGTATCATCCGGTTTCAGGGCGGCGCGGTCATAAACAGCCGCCCCGACCGGAGCTTTGTGCTCCGGCAACAAAATACGCGCGTGACGCCGCAGCGCCGCGTGCCCGTTCGGCGCCCATGCCTGGGGCGGCAGCACGGCTGCGGCGGCGCGATGGACCGCGCGCAAGTTGACGAGCCGCACTGGCGCGGCGGGCGCGAAGCCGTACGTGCGGTCGTGCGCGGCGTAGAAAGCATCGGCGAGCGCCGCGAACGGATCGACCGCGTCCGGCGCGAACGGCACTTCCAAATAGTAAGCCTGGCCGGAGTAGCAAACATCGGCGAAATAACGGCGCGTGACATCGGCCCGCGCCACGTTTTCCTGCGCCATCAGCGCGCCGCAGCGCGCGTCGAGGCGATCGAGCGCGTCGCGCACTTCCGCCATCGTCACTTCGCCGATCGCGCGCGGCAGCGCCGCGGAGACTTCGTGCTCGACCGGCGCCGCGAGCAGACCGGCGGCCGAGAGCACGCCCGGGTTGGTCGGCACGAGGATGCGCGCGATGCCGAGTTCCTCCGCGAGCGCGCACGCGTGCAGCGCCCCGGCGCCGCCGAGCGGCAGCAAGGTGAAGCGCCGCGGGTCATGACCCTGCCGGATCGACACGAGGCGAATGCCTTCGGCGATTTGCGCGTTGAGAATGCGGTGAATGCCGAGCGCGGCTTCCTCGACGCTCATGCCGAGCGGCCCGGCGATGGCGCGCGCGATGGCGCCGCGGCCGAGCTCCGGCGCAAGTTTCATGCGGCCGCCGGCGAAATGCTCGGGATCGAGATAACCGAGCAGGACCGAAGCATCGGTAACCGTGGGCTCGGTGCCGCCGAGGCCGTAGCAGGCAGGCCCCGGCTCGGCGCCCGCCGACTGTGGTCCGACGCGCAGGCCGCGCGCGGCGTCGAGCCAGGCGATCGAGCCGCCGCCGGCGCCGATCGAGTTCACATCGACCATGCCGACGCGCACCGGGTATCCGTCGATGCGGCCCTCCGAACGCAGCGCCGGCACGCCTCCTTCGATCAGCGCGATGTCGCACGAGGTGCCGCCGATATCGACGGTGATGAGGTCGCGCGCGCCGGCCGCATCGCCGGCGATTTGCGCGCCGATCACGCCGGCGGCGGGGCCGGAGAGAAACAGGCGCACCGGGCGCAGCCGCGCGGTCGCGGTGCCGGAAATGCCGCCGCGCGACTGCATGATCTGCAACGGCGCCGGCACCGCCGCCGCTGTGAGTCCGGCGGCGAGATTTTCCAGATAGCGATCGACCACCGGTTTCACATAGGCGTCGAACGTCGTGACCACGGTGCGTTCGTATTCGCGAAAGGCCGGATCGACCTCGCACGAGAGCGAGACGAAAACATCGGGATGGCGCGCCGTGATGAGCTCGCGGGCGCGGTGCTCGTGCGCGTCGTTGAGGAAAGAGAAGAGAAACACGATCGCAATCGCTTGCGCTCCGGCGGCGATCAATTCCTCGGCGGCGCGGGCGAACCCCGCTTCGTCGAGCGGAACGAGCACCGCGCCGTTCGGGCCGATGCGCTCGTCGATCTCGCGGCGGAAGCGCCCGGGCGCGAGAAAAGTCGGCGTCTCGGGATCTAGCGCAAGTTCGTACATCTGGTGCCGCATCTGCCGGCCGATCTCGAGCACGTCGCGGAACCCGCGGGTGGTGATCAGGCCGACGCGCGCCCCCTTGCGCTCCAGGACCGCGTTGGTGGCGACCGTGGTGCCGTGCACGAAGCGGGCGACGTCGGCGGGCGCGAGCCCCCACTCCGTTTTCATCCGCTCGAGTGCGGCGAGAACCGCGCGGCTCGGATCGGCGCGGGTCGATGGGATTTTGAGAATGCGCTCGGGCGCGCCCGGCCCGCGCACCACCACGTCGGTGAAGGTGCCGCCGATATCGACGCCGATCGAGAGGCCGCCGCTCATGTCGCGGCGCCGTAGGGTGGGCTAAGGCCGCGCAGCGGCCGTGCCCACGCGGAGAAATCATTCAACACGTTCGATAGACACAAAGCGCTTCACAGAACGCCATACCGCTTCCAGAAGGATTCCATTTCATCGTCCAGCACAAACTCCCCGCGCGCCGCTTCATCGAGTCCATGGCGGACCGCCGCACGCTCTTCATCGTTCATGACCTAGATGCCCGTGCGACGCGCTTCGATTTCGCGCGCCAGCTCCGCCAACTCCTCCTGGTCCTTTTGGGCCCAACAGCGCACGGTTTCGAAAACCGCATTGATGTTTTCTTCTGTCATCGATCGCATCATAGCTGAATTCGGCCCTATGGGAATATGTTGGAAGTCTTATTCTCCGCCCCTGTAGGGACGCTCGCCCCTCGTTTCTCTTATCAATCGACATGAATCGTCACGTCATAGCCAAGTGAACGGAGAGCCTTACTTGTTCGTCCATTCCGGGGCGGGAATACGTCTGGCAGCGCCCACCCAATTAATTCGCCCAGGGCACTTATGCCCAGATGATCAATCCGCCAAGCGGACTCGTTTACAGCATTCCAAAGCCGTAATGGCGTTTGATCTATATCAGCCGGGTGAAGTACATAGGTAAGTGTTTCGATGGCCGATCTTCCTTCCGCACTCTTTTGTTGATAAAGATAGTCAGCGAAAGCTTCAGTCTTTTCCTGCATTGAATACTGCCTTCCGTCCGGAAGGCCAACCACATGGTTTGGCACACGTCTCGCGTGATCCCTAATTGCGTGCACCCGCTCGCATACCTGCCTCAACTCATCTCTGCTAAGATCTGGCAGTCGTCCCGGTGAAAGATGATCTTTCAAGAACGGCGCCCACTCGTTCAGAGTGCGGGCCTCAATACTTGGCGGCCCGCTAAGTGCGCGCCACCACCGAATAGCAGCGTCCAACGCAGCGTCAGGACTCCGCCTATTATCATTGAAGAATTTTTCATAGTTAGCTTTTCGCCTATCGAAAGTTCGCTGGTAGTAGTGAGCGTGCAAAAACTGATCGGCTTGGGCACCCGCCGGGGTATCCGGCCTAACCCAAGCTGGCCGATTTGCGTCGGCTGACACTTTTTGGCTAATGTCTCTGATTATCTGTAATGTATCCCACCATTCTTTGAGAAAGGCCTCCCTCTTAGCTTCGTTTGCGGTCTTAGGATTAACATTAGCAAGGCTTTGCCACTGATGAACGAGATGGGAAGTATTAAATCGTTTTCTATTTTCTCGATCTTTGTTCTCCATCAATGTCAATTCCTTAGCGCGGCTCTCGATCGAGGCGACGAGCTCCGCTGTTAACGGAGACGAATGTCGATCTACAATTCTAAAGAATTCAAGCAAGTCGCTTTCGATTTCTGCGAAGCTAGTTTCTGTTTCGGAGAAAAAACATCCTGCTTCAATGTTGGAGTACCAAGCCCGATGGGATAAATTGGCAGATCCTATATAAACACCGTATCCCCTCCACCAGACGACTTTGGCGTGTAAATGCTGCGCCAATTTACACACAAAATTGCCGGATCGTCTGGCCAAAAAAGTCCTCAGAATGTGAGGACTGACTGGAACGCTCTCATCATACCGGCCCCAGTACTTCAGAGGGATATTGTTCTCCCAACACCAGTCGAAAAGCAGAGATGCCTCGTTCGCGTACGCGACTGCCGCCTCAACTGCCTCGGTTTCGCCAACGGACTGCAACGTGATATTGCGCAAATATCTCCCGTTTATTCCCCCAAGAATGAAATCCATTGCAATCCTGCCCGCGCATTCTGGCGTTACACGCCGCGAGTCGTGGCGCTAAGCGCCGCTTAGGTGGCTCACTCCGCCGCCGGGACGGGCGCCACGGCGGCCTCGCCCCCTTCGAGCGCCTCGGCGAGGCGCGAGCGGCGCGCGCCGCCGCCCTGCCAATTCACCAGCCGCTCCATGTAAAGATAGATCACCGGCGTGGTGTAGAGCGTAAGCCACTGCGAGACGAGCAGGCCGCCGACGATGGCGATGCCGAGCGGGCGGCGCAGTTCGGAGCCGGCGCCCTGGCCGAAGGCGATCGGCATGCTGCCGAACAGCGCCGCAAACGTCGTCATCATGATCGGACGGAAGCGCAGCAGGCAAGCCTCGTGCACCGCCTCGCGCGCGCTCTTGCCTTCGATCCGCTGCGCCTGCAGCGCAAAATCGATCATCATGATGGCGTTCTTCTTCACGATGCCGATCAACAAAATCATGCCGACGATGGCGATCACCGATAGATCGTAATGCAGCAGCCACAACATCAGCAGCGCGCCGACGCCCGCCGCCGGCAAGGTCGAGAGAATCGTGATCGGATGAATGAAGCTTTCATAGAGCACGCCGAGCACGATGTAGACGACGAGGATCGCGGCGGCGACCAGCAGCGGCATGGATGAGAGCGAGGCGCGGAACGCCTGGGCGGTTCCCTGGAACGAGCCGGTGAGCGTCGGCGGGGCGCCGAGCCGCTGCGCCGCCGCGTTGATCGCATCGACCGCCTGTCCGAGCGAGTGGCCGGGCGCCAGATTGAACGACAAGGTGACCGCCGGGAACACGCCCTGGTGGCTGACCGTGAGCGGCTCGATCTTCGAGGTGTAATGGGCGACGGCGCTCAGCGGCACCTGCGCGCCGTTGGGAGCCGCCACGTAGATTTTCGACAGCGCGTTGGGATCGTCCTGGAACTGCGGCAGGACTTCCTGCACGACCTTATATTGGTTGGTCGAGGTGTAGATCGTCGCGATCTGGCGCTGGCCGAAGGCGTCGTTGAGCGTATTATCGATCAGCGCGGCGGAGAGGCCGAGCCGCGAGGCGGCGGTGCGGTCGACCGTGACCGCGAGATGCGGCGCCGCCGACTGCTGATCGGAGGCCACGTCCTCGATCTCCGGCAGCTTGTTCATCTCGCGCTCGAGCAGCGGCGCCCAGTGAGTCAGTTCGTCGAGATCGGTGTCGGTGAGCGTGTACTGATATTGCGTGCGCGAGAGGCGGCCGCCGACCGTGATATTCTGCGGCACCTGCATGAAGAATTGCGCGCCCTCGACGGCGGAGACGGATTTGCGCAGGCGCTGCACCACATCGTCGGCGCTGGCGGTGCGCTCGTGGAACGGCTTGAGCTGGAAGAACACGCGGGCGGTGTTCTCGCCCGGGTTATAGGTATAGGCGCCGCCGAGCGAGAACACGCTCTCGACGTCCGGATCGCGCCGCAAGATATCGACGATGTCGCGGGTCACCAGCGCGGTCGAGCGGAACGAGGCGTCCTGGCGCGTCTCGACTTGCCCGAACACGGTACCCGTGTCCTGCTGCGGGAAAAATCCCTTCGGGATCACGAGGTAGAGCCAAGCGGTCGTGCCGACGAGGGCGAACGTCGCCATCAGCGCAGCGAACTGGTGCCGGAACACGAATTTGAGCCCGCGGTCGTAGGCGGCGAGCATTGCGTCGAAAGCAGACTCGCAGATGCGGCTGAAGCGGCCGGTCGGATGCAGCCCCTTTTGTTTGAGCAGGAGCGAGCACAGCACCGGCGTCAACGTGAGCGAGACCACCGCCGAGGCGAGCACCGCGACCGAGACGGTGATGGCGAATTCGCGGAACAGCCGGCCGATGATGCCGCCCATGAAAAACAGCGGGATGAACACGGCGATCAGCGAGAACGTGATCGAGATGATGGTGAAGCCGATCTGTCCCGCGCCCTTGAGCGCCGCCTCGAACGGGCGCATGCCTTGCTCGATGTAGCGCACGATGTTCTCGATCATCACGATCGCGTCATCGACCACGAAGCCGACCGAGATGGTCAGGCCCATGAGAGAAATATTGTCGAGGCTGTAGCCGGCCACGTACATGATGCCGAAGGTGGCGAGCAGCGACAGCGGCACCGCGACGCTCGGGATGAAGGTCGCCCACAGGGTGCGCAGGAACAAAAAGATCACCACGATCACCAGCGCGATCGTCAGCAGCATGGTGAACTGCACGTCATGCACCGCCGCGCGCGTCACCTGCGAGCGGTCGGCGACGAGATCGACATGCACCGAAGGCGGGATCGACTGGCGCAGCTGCGGCATCAATTCTTGGACGCGGTCGACCAGCTCCAGCGTGTTGGCGCCGGGTGCCTTGTTGATGGCGATGCCTTCCGCCGGCAGGTTGTTGAACCAGGCCCCGATGCGGGTGTTGAGCACCGAGTTGAATACCTCGCCCACGTCCTTGACGCGAACCGGCGCACCGTTGCGGAAGGCGACGATCACCTCGCGAAATTGCGCGGCGTCCATGAGCTGATCGTTGGTGTCGATGGCGGTGACCCGGTGGGCGCCTTCGATCTGGCCGGTCGGCTGGTTGACGGTGGCGTTGGCGATCGCGTTGCGGATGTCTTCGAGGCCGATGCCCTTGGCGGCAATTGCCGCCGGGTTGACCTGGATGCGCGCCGCGTAGGGCTTCTGCCCGAAAATGAACACCTGCCCGACGCCCTCCACCGTCGAGAGCCGTTCGGCGAGCGCGATGTTGGCGTAATCGTCAACCTTGTAGGTCGGCATCGCGTCGGAATGGATCGCGTAGATGAGCACCGGGAAGTCGGCGGGATTGACCTTCCGGTACGTCGGCGGGGTGGGCAGATCCTTCGGCAACAAACCGCTCGCCGCATTGATCGCCGTGATCACGTCGCCGGCGGCGCCGTCGATGTTGCGGGAAAGCGCGAACTGCAAAGTGATCGTGGTGGTGCCGACGCCGGAAAGCGACGTCATCTGGTCGAGATTGGGAATTTGCGTGAATTGCTGTTCGAGCGGTGTCGCGACCGCTGACGCCATTTTCTGCGGGCTCGCGCCCGGATAGGTCGCCGAGACCGTGATGGTGGGGAAATCGACGTTGGGAAGCGGCGCGACCGGCAGCAGGCCATAGGACGCGATACCGAACACCAGCACGCCCAGCATCAACAGCGCGGTCGCGATCGGACGGCGGATGAAGGGTTCGGAAATGCTCACTTCGGTACGTCACCG
Organism: Hyphomicrobiales bacterium; assembly: GCA_019243195.1. Lineage (GTDB taxonomy): Bacteria > Pseudomonadota > Alphaproteobacteria > Rhizobiales > Xanthobacteraceae > AP-16. The sequence goes on along the minus strand of JAFAUQ010000171.1, from coordinate 14,529 downwards.
CTGGCGTTCGCGGACGCTCCCGGCGGCGCCGCGCTGATGCGCGCGCCCTCGGTCAGCCGGAACTGACCGTTGATCACGACGCGCTCGCCCGGCGCGAGACCTTGCGTCACGGCGGCGAGCCCGTCCTGGACCCCCGCGACCTCGATCGCCGTGCGATGCACGGTGTCCCCGGGTTTGACCACGTACACGATCGGTCCGTCCGGCCCGTCCTGCACCGCCTGTGCCGGCACGGTCGCCACCGCGCGGCGGGTATCGAGCACCACGCGCACGTTGACGAACTGGCCGGGCCACAAGCGCTCGTCTTCGTTGGCGAACTGCGCCTTGAGCCGGATGGTGCCGGTCAATTGGTCGATTGAGTTGTCGATCAGTGTGAGGCGGCCGGTCGAGAGCTCGCGGGTATCGTCGCCGGCGTAGGCTTTCACCAGGAGCGGCGCTTTTAGTTGCCGGTCGCGCACGTCTTCGAAATTCTGCTGCGGCAACGTGAAGGTGACGAACACCGGCCGCACCTGGGTCATCATCACCAGCGGCGCGGCGTCGCCAGCGCGCACCAGGTTGCCGATGTCGACGAGGCGCGCACCCAGCCGTCCCGCGATCGGCGCACGGATGTTGGCATATTCGAGGTTCAGCTCCGCGGTCTCGATCTGCGCCTGGTCGCCTTCGAGCGCCGCATTGAGCTGGCTGACGGTCGCCCTCTGCTGGTCGAAGCTCTGCTGAGTCTGGAACCCGCGCGAGATCAGCTTGCTCGTGCGCTCGAAGTCGAGCTGCGCGCTTTCCAGCTGGGCCGTGTGCTGGGCCTTGGCGGCCTTCGCCTGGGCGAGCGCCGCGCGATAGGGGCGCGGGTCGATCTCAACCAGAACGGCACCCGCCTCGACCTCCTGGCCTTCGGTGAAGTCGACCTTCACGATGGTGCCGTCGACACGGCTCTTGATCGCGATGGTATTGAACGCCTGGACCGTGCCGATGCCGTGCAGCAGGATCGGCATGTCCTGGGCGGTCACGATGCCGACGGTCGCCGGAATGGCGGGCGCCGGTTCCTGGGCGGTGGCGGCCGGCGCGCCGCGGTCGCGCGTCACCCACAGGGCGCCCCCGCCCGCCGCGAGGACGACGCCCGCGACAACGGCGATGAGCCGCGGCTTCACGCGGGCTCTCCCGCAGCTGAAGTGCAAAAACTAACGGCCATGGGGCGATTTCATACCCCATCGCCCCGGCGCGGCATAGCGGCGGGCCAGCGCGCCGCAGGCGAATAATGAACGGCTGCGCGCCGAGGCGCGGCAGCGGCGCTTTGCGGTCCATGGTGGCGATCGAGCGGTAGAGACGCAGCTCGTCCGCGTGATCGGGGTAGCGGCCCGCGGCAAGCATCTTTTCCAGGCTCCCGTATTTGGGCAGCAGGGTAGCGCCGGTCGCGCCCACGCCGGGAGCCCCCGGCAGCTTGTCAGAAGGATCGCCGCGCAACGCGATGAAGTCCGGCACCTACGCCGGCTCGACACCGTAGCGTTCGCGCACTTCCACCGGCCCGATGCATGCAAGCCCGGATCATTGCACCAACGAATCGATAACTATCGGAAGCCTGCTCGCAGGTCTTAATCTTCCGGCGGCCGCCTTTGCTAGCAGGGCGGACCAACGGTGGATGAATCCGTCTTCGTCTTCGGCATCGATCGGTACCGGTCCGTATGCCAAGTCGTGACGTTCGTTAATTCGAAATGCAATATCTCTCCGCTTTGTCATTCCCTCTCCACTGACCGGTTGATGATCTTTGGTCCACGCGCCTTCCCTTTCGTAATGCGGATTTTTGAAAGCCACCTCATACCATCGACATTCCCCTTCCGGCGACGGCCCCCCGTAAAATAGCGAGGCTTCCCATACATGATAGCCGTCTCCCCCGACTCCGGTAATCTGATGCACCCCAATCGTAGAATCACAGATCGCTCCCCACCCTCGAATCCAATCCAGATCGATTATGGCAGATGGCGGCTTCTTAGGTTCGAAACGAAGGTACCCGCGCCCCAGAAAGACTTGATATTGATCGCGCCGTACGCTCTCGAACACGTCTCCAATTGCATTGAATAAGTTCGCTTGTAGGTCATTCAATTGCGCTAACGCACCGGGTATCAGAGCCTCTCGCCACTGTCGCCTTGTAGTCGCCGCCCGAACTCTTGCTTCTTCGATGGCCTCCTCCTCCGCGATATCTCTTGCCGCTTTGGCGAGTCCCGATGGAATGCGAGGCGAAAGTGCCGGCACTGATGCGCTGGAAAAAATCTGAATGCAACGCGGCAAGCTTGGCCGCGAAGGCGGCAACTTCCTGAGCATGTAAGTCACGAATGCCGCTTCTCGGGGCAGCAGGCGGTCAAGCCTGAGCGGCGTCCCGTGCAGATGCTGTTCCCTCAGATCGTCCAGGGAGCCGCCGAACGGCGGTTTTCCGGTAAAAAGCGCATAGATAATACAACCTAGTGCGTAGATGTCAGTCGCCCCGGTCGGACGCTCGCCGAGCCATTGCTCGGGCGCCGCATATGACGGCGTCAGGCTTGTCCGCAAAGTTTCTAGCGAGGTAGCATCTTCAACAAATTTGGCGATGCCAAAATCCGCAATCTTCCAAACGCCCTGGTGGTCGAGCACATTTGCCGGTTTCAGATCACGGTGCGTAATGTCCGCCACTTCTTGAAGTCCGCGGAGGATAGCAACAATGGCTGGGATTGCATCCTTTGCCTCTAAACCCGATCGCGTCTCGTTGATTGCATCCTGGAGGCTGCGGCCACACACCGGCATCACAAGGAAGTAGCGATCCGTTTGCGCATCCTGACCGGCGTCTAGAACTGGAACGACATGCACGAATTTTCTGGTTGCAAAGTGCTCCGCAACACTCAATTCACGGTGCGCGGCCTGTGAAGCAGTGAGCTTCAACCGTTTGATGGCGACATCGCCACTAGCGCCTTTGCCACGAAAGACGTCTCCAAATCCGCCCTCCTGACCAAGCCGTTTCGCGTCATCATAAATCCATTCACCATGAGGCAGGCGTATTGTGTGCTCTGTCATCGTAAAGACAACTCCTCTGCTATAGCGTGATGACTTTTCTTCGAATCGTCATCACGCTCTAATTCTTTTTGGAGCATGATCTTTTCCCAAAGCCGGTTTCCACTTTTCGGGACCATGCTCTAAGTGAGTGGCACTGCCAAACGGCGCCTCCTTCATCGCAGAAAGCGAAGGCTTGAATATGATCGCTGCGCTCGCAGTTTTCCGCAATACGATAACGAGCCGTGGTTGTCGCAATGACGTGCCCCGTGACATGCGGCGGCGCCGCTCCGATTTTCGCAGGGCCAAACTTTGCCCCACCCTACGGTTCACTTTTCGCCAATTCCTCAAGCCTTGTCGCGAGCTGATTAAGTTCCCACGCCCGCGCGAGCGCGGCGGCCTTCGTCCACGTCGGTTTCTGCGCGCCGAGGCGCGGCAGCGGCGCTTTGCGGTCCATGGTGGCGATCGAGCGGTAGAGACGCAGCTCGTCCGCGTGATCGGGGTAGCGGCCCGCGGCAAGCATCTTTTCCAGGCTCCCGTATTTGCGCAGCAGGGTAGCGGCGCCGGTCGCGCCCACGCCGGGAGCCCCCGGCAGCTTGTCAGAAGGATCGCCGCGCAACGCGATGAAGTCCGGCACCTGCGCCGGCTCGACACCGTAGCGTTCGCGCACTTCCACCGGCCCGATGCGGGCGAGGCCGACCCCGCGCACAGGATAAAGAATGGTCGTACGATCGGAGGCGAGCTGAAAACTGTCGCGGTCGCCGCTTGCGACCAGCGCCGTGCCGCCGCGCCGCTCCTCGGCCGTGGCTGCCGAGGCGATGAAATCGTCGGCCTCGTAGCCGGCCGCCTTCGCGTTGGCAAAGCCGCAGGCGGCGACGAACTCCGGCACCATGTCGAGCTGCTCGATCAGTTCATCGTCGAACTCGCGCCCGCTCTGGTAGGCGGCGAATGTTTGGTGCCGGTAGGTGGGCTCCTCCAGCGTGTCCCAGCCGACGACGACCGCGCGCGGCTGCTCGTCGCGATAAAGGCGCAGCAGCATATTGGCGAAGCCGAGGATGGCGCCGGCCGGCCGCCCGCCGCGGCCGCGAATGGTCTTCGGCAGCGCGTGGTAGGCGCGGTGCGCGAAGGAATCCCCGTCGACCGCCAGCAACGGCCGGCGAACGGTGGTTGTTTTAGAAGCGCGTTTGGTCACGACGCATTCCCGTGTAGGATACGTCATTGCGAGGAGCGTAGCGACGAAGCAATCCAGGGCGACACGTGTAGCCTGGATTGCTTTGGCCCTGCGGGCCTCGCAATGACAGGATGCAAATGACCGCGCAACCCCAACCCTTCACACTCGCCGTCCCCGACGAGGCCATCGCGGATCTGCGCGAGCGCCTCGCGCGCACGCGCTTTCCCGACCAGGCGCCCGGGCCCGCCTGGGCCTACGGCAGCGATGTCGATTACCTGCGCGACCTCGTCGGCTACTGGCGTGACGGCTTTGACTGGCGTGCGGCGGAGGCGCGGCTCAATGCGTTCCCGCAATATAAAGCGCGCCTCTGCGATATCGACCTGCACTTCCTGCGCGTCGAGGGCGAAGGTCCGGCGCCCTGCCCGCTGCTCCTCTCCCACGGCTGGCCCGGCTCGGTATTCGAGTTCCTCGACATCATCCCGCGGCTCACCGACCCGGCCCGCTTCGGCGCCGATCCCGCCGACGCCTTCACGGTGATCGCCCCGTCCCTGCCCGGCTATGGGCTCTCCTTTGCGCCCGGGCAGAAGCGTTTCTCCGTTGAGGAAATCGCCGCGTGCTTCGCCAAACTCATGACCGACGTGCTCGGATATCGTCGTTACGCCGCGCAGGGCGGCGACTGGGGCTCGTTCATCACCTCGCGCCTGGGCTACGACCATCCCGATCGTCTGATCGGCATTCATCTCAACCTCATGCCGGTGCGGCGTGATCCCGCGATGGTGGCGAATCCGACGCCCGAGGAGAAAAAATATCTGCACGAGCTGACCGTGTTTCTCAAAGAAGAGACCGGCTACCAGTGGATCCAGGGCACGAAGCCGCAGACGCTCGCGTTCGGCCTCACCGACTCGCCCGCGGGACTTGCCGCCTGGATCGTGGAAAAATTCCGCCGGTGGTCCGATTGCGGCGGCGACGTTGAGGCCGCATTCACCAGGGACGCGCTGCTCGCCAACATCAGCCTCTACTGGTTCACCGGCGCGATAGGCTCCTCGTTCTGGCCCTACTACACGCGCATGCACGGGCCCTGGCCGATCCCCGACGGCGGCATCACCGTGCCCACCGGCTACGCCGAGTTCCCGCACGAAATATTGAGCCCGCCACGCTCGGTCGCCGAGCGCGTCTACACCGACATCCGCCGTTGGACCGCGATGCCGCGCGGCGGCCATTTCGCGGCGATGGAGCAGCCCGAGGCGCTCGCGGCGGAGATTCGCGCGTTCTTCCGGCCGCTGCGTTGAGTGTCATTGCGAGGCACGAAGTGCCGAAGCAATCCAGGGCGGTACGTGATACTCTGGATTGCTTCGTCGCTTCGCTCCTCGCAATGACGAGCTACAAACTCGCGGCCACCGCCTGCGCGTCCGGCACCACGTCGTGGTCGTAGAGGCGGCGGCGGAAGTCGGCATGCGCGGCAATCTCGGCGTCGCGCACCGCAAGGTCGGCGTAGAAGGAATCGTAGCGCAGGCCGTTCTCGCGCGCCTCGCGCTGCACCGCGGCGACGCGTTCGCGCCGCAGCCGTTCGTAGGCGAGGAGCGCCGCGGGCGCGCCCGCCCGGTCGGCGCGCTTGAGGATGGTCGCGAGCGCCATCCCGTCCTCGATCGCCTGGTTCGCCCCCTGGCCGAGGTGCGGCAGCATGGGATGGGCGGCGTCGCCCAGCAGTGTGAGCCGCCCATGCGTCCACGTCGGCAGCGGCTCGCGATCGTATAAAGCCCAGCGGAACGTCGTCTCCACCTGCGCCAGCAGCCGCGCGATGCGCGCATCCCAGCCGGCGAACTCGCGGCGCAGCACGGCGGGATCGCCCGGTGCCGACCATGACTCCTTCATTTCGGCGTCGGCCGGCACGAAGCCGACATAGTTGATGAGTTCGCCCGCGCGCACCGGAAAGGCGAGGAAATGTTTCGCCTTGCCGAGCCACATCTGCCACGCGTCGGTCGGCCATGGTGCGATGCGCGCGTGCGCGACGAGCCCGCGATAGGAGACCGAGCCCGAGAACACCGGCCTGGAGGGAGGAAACACAAACGGGCGCAGCTCCGAATGAATGCCGTCCGCCGCGACCACCACGTCGCCTTGCGCGACCGCGCCGTTCGCGAAGCGCACTTTGGCGACCTCGCCCTCCTGTTCGAAGCCGATCGCGCGGTGACCGGTGTGCACGACACCGGGCGGCAGCGCGGTGCTGAGAATCTCCACGACGTCGGCGCGGTGCATGCCGAAGGTCGCGTTCCAGCCGGCGGAATCCGTCACCTGCACGGGTGCGATCGGCGTCCCGTCGTCGCGGAAGTAACGCGACTCGCGCCCGACCCGCGCGCCGCACCGTGCGACTGCCGCGCCGAGCCCGACCCGCTCGAGCTGGCGCACGCTGTTGGGCGTGAGGAACACGCCGGCTCCGATCTCGCCGATCGCCGGCGCCTGCTCATAGACGGCGACATTGAGCCCGTGCGCAATGAGCGCGTTGGCGGCGAACAATCCGCCGATCCCGCCGCCGACGATGATGACGTGGACTATTTGTTGGTCATGAGCGTCATCGCTCATCGGCGCGCTCGCGCACTGCGTCCCGTGCCGTACAGTTCCAAAAACCGAGCCTTTACTTTAGCAAACAGCCCGGGAGGGATGAAGCCGTAGCTGAAAACGCCTGGCCGGCCCGGGATCGGCGCCCACCCGGCATTCGGCCATTCGTCGATGTTATGTTCGGAAACAATGACGCAACTCCGGACATCGTCGAGTCCCAGAGCTTTGCCGACCTTCGGCGGGATTTCCACGCCGATAGTAGCGTGGTCGGGGGGCGTATGCGTGATTGGAAGAATCACGACGAAACGCGGCGAAACACCCGGATCCATAGCGGCGACCAAACATGCGGGACGTTCCTTGCCGTGATGCCGACCCGTGGCGGCCTCGCGGACCCAGAGATAATCGTAACGAATGACAAGACCAGGTCTTGGCTCGGGAAGCGGCACGACGATCTTACTTCAGGAGATCATCGAGCGCCGCATGCTCCGCATCCATCTCCGATCGCCGGACCGCGTCGGCGACGACCGATGCCGCATCGGCCGTGCGATAGGCGCGTCGTGCCGCTGCCAGCAACCAGTCGTAATGATCGGCCGACATCAGCACCAGTTCGCGCCGGCCATGGCGGGTGATCTCTACCGGCTCGCGGCGGGCCTGATGCTGGAACTCGCCGAATTTGCGTTGGAACTCCAGCGCGGTCGTCCGGGCCATTAACATGCTCCATAGCAGTAGACGGATTATACGTATAATCTGTAGCGAAGAAGATCAAGTTCCGCGCGGTCTGCCTGTCTCCCGGAATTGCTTCGCTCCCGCCTTCGCGGTTCGCGGACCTCAAAGCCGCCGTAGTAACGGAACGAGCGAAGGCGGGTCGCTCGCAATGACACCTGTCTCACGCGCGCCGCTTCGTCTCCAGGCGGTCGGCGAGCCAATCGCCGATGTAAGCGATGCCGATCGTGAGATTGTCGCCCTGGCAGTGCTCGTAGCCGCCCTCGTCGAAGGTGAACACCTTGAGCGTCTTGTCCTTGGCGCCGATCGCGTTGAATAGAGCACGCGCGTCTTCCATGGGAATTTGCGCGTCGCGTTCGCCGTGCGTCAGGAGATACGGGCACTGCACCTTCTCGGCGACGCCCGCAAGGCGGAAGCCTTCGAGCTTTTTCAGCGCGTCCTCGATGTTGTCGACGCCCAGCACCCACATGATGTGCTCGCCCGGCACCGAGAGCGAGGCTTGGAACGCCTTCTCGACGCGTTTCTTCCAGGTGGCGTGATAATCCCAGATCGCGCCCCACGACACGCACGCCTTGAAGCGCGGCTCGAACGCCGCGGCGCGCGGCGCGTAGTAACCGCCCAGACTCACGCCCATCACGGCGAGGCGGTCCTTGTCGACGTCGCGGCGCGTTGCCAGATAATCGGCGGCGGCGGTGCCGGCAACGTTCGTGTCATAGCGCGCCGGCATGGCGCGGAAGCGGATCGACTCGCCGGTGCCGGGGATATCTATAATGAGAACGGCGAGGCCGCGTTTGACGAGCTCCGGCACGCCGCGGAAATATTGCATCTCCTTGGTGATATCGAGCCCGTCGAAGAACACGAGCGTCGGCAGCGGTGCCGCGCCGGCATCGCGGCTTTTCACGAAGTAGCCCGGCAGGCTCTTGCCCTCGAACGGCACCTCGACCGTTTCGATGGCAAGAAATGGCACATCGCCGATGCCTTTCTTGAACAGCGCCACCGCGCGCGCGTAAGCCTGCTGGCTCCCCTCGCTGCGCGGCTGCAGCAGCCGCTCGCCGGTCTGATAATAATTGGCGGCGCGCATATAGGCGGCGGAGGCGGTCGCCGCGTGGCCCGCGGCCTCGGCCGCCTCGGCAAGCCGCGCGACCTTCTCGGCCATGGCGCTCCACTCGGCAAACCACGCCGGCCCCTCGTCCGCGCGCCCTTTGAGCGCGGCGACGACCTTATAGACCTCGCCGAGATCGGCGCCGCCCCACAGCGACGTCGCGATCACGCCGCGGGTCGCCGCCGACCAGGTGTAGTTGCCCGGGAACAGCATGAGCGACGCGTCGGCGCGCTCCTGCGCTTGCGCGCCATCGGCCGCGTCGGCGAGCGCCGCGCCGGCTAGCCCGGCGGCGGTCATGCGGAACAGGTCGCGTCGTTCCATGGCAATCCTCCTGCTTGTTGCGAAGAAATATTCGCCGTTTCCGGCCGGTCCGCAACTCTCCTACGGGCTGCGTTTTGCGGCTATGTAATCGTGCGCCGACCGGACTGGACGCATAACGATGGATTCGCGCCGCAAACCCTTATTCGATGCGGCGCCGGTTACGCCGGCGCGCCGCGGCCTCAAGTTCGAAACGCGCGATCTCTGCCGCGCGGTCGGTGCCAAGCGGCTGGTCGACGACGTGAGCGTCGAGATTGCGCCGGGCGAAGTGCTCGCCGTGGTCGGCCCGAGCGGCGCCGGCAAGTCGTCGTTCCTGCGCCTGCTCAACCGTCTCGACGAGCCGACCGGCGGCAGCGTGCTGGTGGACGGCGCCGACTACCGGGCGATCGCGCCGCGCGACTTGCGCCGGCGGGTCGGCATGGTGATGCAAACGGCGTATTTGTTTCCCGGATCGGTGGCGGCCAACATCGCGTTCGGCCCGCGCCAGCGCGGCGACGTGCTCGCGGCGGAAGAGATCGAGGCGCTGCTCGCGCGCGTCGGTTTGCCTGGATTTGCCGCGCGCGACGTGGCCGCGCTCTCAGGCGGCGAGGCGCAGCGGGTGTCGCTCGCGCGCACGCTCGCCAACGCGCCCGAGGCGCTGCTGCTCGACGAGCCGACCTCGGCGCTCGACGAAACCGCGGCGCGTGCAATCGAGGAGCTGATCCTCGGCATCATCCGCGAACGGGCGATGACGTGCGTGATCGTCACCCACAACAAGCCCCAGGCCGCGCGCATCGCCGCCCGCGCCATGCTGATGGAATCCGGAAAGCTGGTCGCGGTCGGTCCGACCCGGGAGGTGCTGCATGCCGAGTGATCTCTCGAACGCCGTGAGCGGCGAGATAGCTCTGGGCCTCGCGCAAGCGGCCGGCGCCATTATCCTCTGTGCCGCGGTCGTTGCGTTATGCGCCTGGTTCTCCGTGCATGTCGAGCGCGAGGCGGCGATCTCGATTGCGCGCGGGCTCGTGCAGATGGTGCTCGTCGGGATGGTGCTGGCCGCCCTGCTGCACGGCTCACTCCTGATCGGCGCGCTCATCCTCGTTGCGATGATGGTCGCCGCCGCGTTCACGGCAGCGCGCCGGCTGGAGGGCCTGCGCGGCGCGCTACCGTTATGTTTCTGCGCCATCGCAGCCGGCTCCGGCGTGGTCATTGCGGCGATGATCGCGACCGGCACCCTCAAATCGGACATCGCCGTGCTGGTCCCGGTCGGGAGCATGGTCATTGGCAACGCCATGAACGCGTGCGCGCAGGCCGCCGAGCGCTTCCGCGCCGACGTGATCGCGCGTATCGGCGAGGTCGAAACCGGACTTGCGCTCGGCGCCGATCCGGCCGTCGCGGTCGCCCCGCAGGTGAAGAGCGCCGTCTACGCCAGCCTGCTGCCGCGCCTCGACACACTCAAGTCGCTCGGTCTTGTGTGGATCCCCGGCGTGATGGCCGGGATGATGGTTTCGGGGGCGAGCCCGATCTACGCCGGCATTTATCAGTTCGTCATCATCGCCATGATCCTCGCCGCGTCCGGCATCACGGGGCTGGTCGTGGTGCTACTGGCGCGCACGCGCGCCTTTTCGCCGGCCGCGCAGCTGATACTGCGGCGGCCGGAGGCGACCAAGTCGTAAAGTGGGCTAAGCGCGCGCAGGGCGCGTGCCCACGCGTTTATGGAGGAGGCCATGATGAAATATCCGCTTCGCATTGTGACGGCGATTGCCGCCGCACTCGTCTTGTTTTCGGCAGGCTTCGCTGCGGGCCAACATCAGGCGCCGAGCGGTGACCAGTTGGTCGAGCAGACGCTGCTGGCGTCGATCGATCTCGACAAGGCGGTCGATAAGTTGGCGGGCCGCGAATTGCGCCTGAGCCATGTCACCGTCGCGCCGGGCGGGCATATCGGCCTGCACAGCCACGTCGACGACCCGACGGTCGTTTACCTGGTCGGCGGCACGCTCACCAATCATCACGACGACGGCAGGACCGAGGAGCTGCACGCCGGTCAGGCCTTCGCGGAGTTCGGACCCAAGTCGCACTGGGTGGAGAACCGCGGCGCGGCGCCGGCGACCTTCGTCTTTGCCTCGGTCAGCCGCCGGCCGTAAATGTCGTCGGCGGACTCGGCCGCAGCACGGGCCGGCTAATGCTCTACTTTGCGTTGCTCCACGGCGGTTTTGATGATGAAATGCGGGATCGGCAACCGATCGGGGTGAACAATGGCCGAGGTCATCGAGGAAAGTGACGCCGGTCGGCAAAGTTCACCTCGTTTTTTCTGGATCAGCTTGATTCTCGTTCCCCTCATTTTTCTCGTTGCTCTGGAATCCGTCTGCCTCGGCATCCTTTATTTCTACAATTCTTTCAGTGGAAAGAACGACAACGCGTTTGCCCGGAATCATCTTCTGACCGGCCTGTTTGCCTCGGCACTCGCCGGGCCGGTTGCCGGCAAACATTTCCTCGGCCACCTCAGGGACGACGATCGCTGGGAGGAGTTCCTCGTCCCGGACGCTCTTCTGGGCTGGCGCCTGGGATCGAATATTTCGGTCTATTATTCTCCTTCGCCGCGGGCCGGCGAGTATCTGTATCTCACGGATGAAAATGGCTTCAGCGCCGACGTCGACGATCCACCGGTAGCATTGCAAAAATCGGCCGACGTATATCGCGTGATCGTATTGGGCGGCTCAACGGTGATGGGCGACGGTTCGCCGCGGCCTTCGCAAAATCTCGTCGGCATGCTGCGCGCGGCCGTGCGCGATCAACGGATAACGGCCGCCGACGGAAAACGGGTTGAACTTATCAACGCCGGTGTCGACGGCTACAACTCCGCGCAGGAATACTTGTATTTCGTCAGCCGGCTTATCCGGCTCGAGCCGGATCTGGTCGTGGTCTACGACGGATGGAACGATAGTTACGTATGGACCGACAGATCGATCATCGCCAACAGGTCGCCGTTCCGAACCAAGACTCACGAAGAGGAAACGCGGCGGATCAAGGCAAGCTACTCGGTTTCCGGATCGTTTCTTGTTGCCTTCGACAACCTTAAATCCGCGCTGACCGAGGGGCATTTCAGATTGGCGATGATGGAGCTGCCGTGGCGTCTCCTGGCAAAGGCAAAATCGGATGAAGACGCCGACGATCGATCCGGGACCTACGATTCTCGCATCGCCGATTACTACCGCGAAAATCATCGTGCATTTGCGGCCCTCGCCGACGATCGAGTGGCGGTCGCGATTCTTCTGCAGCCACTGGTCGGCACCGACGACAGAGCGCTGACGGACGAGGAGAAGGCGTCCTGGTGGTACCCCGAATTCCGCTGGGAAATGGGCAATCGGGCGCCCTTTTACCGCGACGCGCGTCAGGTGCTCGCGAAAGTTAAAGAGAGAAACCGGGGTAATCGGCAGATTTGCATCGCGGATTTATCTCAGTCCCTGAGGACCGTGCGGGAAACGGTTTACGCCGATACGGGGCATCTGTTTCCTAACGGAAATAAGATTATGGCTGCGCGCATCCTGGACGAGCTTGCTTCGTGCGGCCTTCTCACAAAGCAGGCGCCCTAAAACACCACCGTCATCCTGAGGAGGTCGCGCGCGCCGGCGCGCGACCGTCTCGAAGGATGGCCCCAGACACCGAGCTTGCTGCCATCCTTCGAGACGCTCGGCGCGAAACAGCGCCGAGCTCCTCAGGATGACGTCGTTGTTTGTTGCTCGCTTGCGGCCCCAGTTACGCCGCGAGCTTTTTCCGACCGTGATCGGCGAGGTCGAAGCGGTCGAGGTTCATCACCTTCGCCCACGCCGCCACGAAGTCGCGCACGAACTTCTCCTTCGCGTCCGCGCTCGCATAGACTTCCGCCAGCGCGCGCAGCTGCGAGTGCGAGCCGAAGATCAAATCGACGCGCGTGCCGGTCCACTTGAGCGCATCCGTCTTGCGGTCGCGCCCCTCGTAGACGTCGCCGCCGTGGTGCCACTGCGTGCGCATGTCGAGCAGGTTGACGAAGAAGTCGTTGGTCAGCGTCCCGGGCCTTTGGGTCAAGACGCCGTGCTTCTCGCGGCCGACGTTGGCGCCGAGCACGCGCAGCCCGCCGAGGAGAACGGTCATCTCCGGCGCGGTCAACGTCAGCAGTTGCGCCCGATCGACCAGCGCCTCCTCCGGCATCATGAACTGATGCTTGTGGCCGATGTAGTTGCGGAAGCCATCCGCCCGCGGTTCGAGCGGCGCGAACGACTGGACGTCGGTCTGCTCCTGCGACGCGTCCATGCGCCCCGGCGTGAAGGGAACCTTCACGTCCACGCCGGCGTCCTTCGCGGCCTTTTCGACCGCCGCGCCACCGGCGAGAACGATCAGATCGGCGAAAGAGACTTTCTTGCCGCCCGCGGCCGAGGTGTTGAAGTCTTTCTGGATCGCTTCGAGCTTCTGCAGCACCGTCTTGAGCTGCGCCGGCTCGTTGACTTCCCAATCCTTCTGCGGCGCGAGGCGGAGGCGCGCACCGTTGGCGCCGCCGCGCTTGTCCGAGCCGCGGAAGGTCGAGGCCGACGCCCACGCGGTCGAAACCAGCTGCGACACCGAAAGGCCGGAGGCGAGGATCTTTGCTTTGAGTGCTTCGACGTCCTTGGCATCGATCAGCGCATGATCGACCGGCGGGATCGGGTCTTGCCAGATCAGCGTCTCTTTCGGCACCAGCGGACCGAGGTAGCGGGCGATCGGGCCCATGTCGCGGTGCGTGAGCTTGAACCAGGCGCGGGCAAACGCGTCCGCAAAGTCGTCCGGATGCTCGTGGAAGCGCCGCGAAATCTTCTCGTAGGCCGGATCGAAGCGCAGTGAGAGGTCGGTCGTCAGCATGGTCGGTAGGCGCTTCTTCGACTTGTCGAAGGGGTCCGGGACCGTCGCTTCGGCGCCTTTCGCCTGCCACTGCCACGCGCCGGCGGGGCTCTTCGTCAGCTCCCATTCGTATTTGAAGAGGTTGTCGAAGAAATGGTTGCTCCACCGCGTCGGCGTCTGCGACCAGATCACTTCCGGGCCGCCGGTGATGGCATCGGGGCCGAACCCGGTGCCGTGCCTGCTCTTCCAGCCGAGGCCCTGGTCCTCGATGGCGCCGGATTCCGGCTCCGGACCGAGGAAGGACGGGTCGCCCGCGCCGTGCGTCTTGCCGAAGGTGTGGCCGCCGGCGATCAGCGCGACGGTTTCCTCGTCGTTCATCGCCATGCGGAAGAAGGTTTCGCGGATGTCCTTGGCCGCGGCGACCGGGTCAGGCTTGCCGTTCGGTCCTTCCGGATTGACGTAGATGAGACCCATCTGCACCGCGCCGAACGGCTCGGCGAGCTGGCGCTCGCCGCTGTAGCGTTCATCGCCCAGCCACGTACCCTCCGGGCCCCAGTAAAGCTCGTCCGGCTCCCAGACGTCGGCGCGGCCGCCGGCGAAGCCGAACGTCTTGAAGCCCATCGACTCGAGCGCGACGTTGCCGGCGAGAACCATCAGGTCGGCCCAGGAGATCTTGCGGCCGTATTTCTGTTTGATCGGCCACAGCAGCCGGCGCGCCTTGTCGAGGTTGGCGTTGTCCGGCCAGCTGTTGAGCGGTGCGAAGCGCTGCTGGCCGGCGCCGGCGCCGCCGCGGCCGTCGGTGATGCGGTAAGTCCCGGCGCTGTGCCAC
>JAFAUQ010000269.1 GCA_019243195.1 Hyphomicrobiales bacterium | reverse complement strand
TGCGGCAACTGCACCCGCTGCGCATTGCCGGGCGTCGCGTCGGAATCGAGCGCGAAGGTCGCGCCTTCTTTGAGGACGACCGCATCTTCGGCAAAGGCGCCGACGCGCAGCTTCGGCCCTTGCAGGTCGACCAGGATACCGATCGGGCGACCCTGCTCCGCCTCGACCGCGCGGATCGCCGCCACCAGCGCACGCATTTTGTCGTGCGGCGTGTGGCTCATGTTGATGCGGAAAACGTCGGCGCCGGCCGCGAACAACTGTGCGATAATTGCCTGCTCGGAGGAAGACGGGCCGAGCGTCGCCACCACCTTGGTTCGGCGCAGGCGTCTCATTGCCCGGGCGGCTTGGTCCCGCCGGGCAGGTTCGGGATCAGCGGCGTGACGTCGGGCAACGGCCGTTGTGGCACCTGCTCGGTGGTTTCCGTGAGCTGGACTGTCCATGAGCGTTGCTCGCCGGTGTCGACCTCGAAGAAGCCAGTCTTGTCGTAGCCGCGTGCGAGGCAGTCCTCGATGCCGCGAATGGTGAACTCCTTGTCGCGCGTACACATGAACGCCTTGCCGGACCATTCACCGCCGCGGTCGTAGTCGACCGCATAGATGTAATAGAACCGGGCGACCAAATCGCCCTTGAGCAAGGTGTCGCAGTTGCGCGCCGACAGGTTCCACCAGCCCTCGGTGGTCCAACCGTCGCTGTCCTTGTAGCCGAGCGCGATCCCAACCCGGCTTCCGGTGTTGTTGCACAGGCGGAAGTCGGCCGCCGCCCGCTCAAGCGTGGCGCTCATGACGGCGGCAACGAGCGACAACCCGCCGAGCGCGGCGAGGGTTCCGCACCGCTTTCGGCCGGTACTGGAAGCCCGTTCAATCATCGTCCGATTACGGCTTGTGCGGAGGATTTCGCGCCGGCGCTCAGGCGCTGTCAACGAGGATGGCGCGGAAGTCGTTGACGTTGGTGAAGGTCGGCCCGGGAGTGAGAAGGTCGCCGAGCTGCGCGAAGAACGCGGTGGAGTCGTTTTCCGCGAGAAAGGCGGCAGGATCGAGGCCAAGCGCGCGGGCCCGCGCGGCGCTGCTGCCGTCCACGAACGCCCCGGCCGGGTCGTCGGCGCGCCCCGCGCCGCCGTCGGTCCCGTCCGTATCGCCGGCGAGGGCCGCGATCCCCTTGATTCCCTCGAGCGCCAGCACCAGGGCGAGCGCGTATTCCTGATTGGGGCCGCCGCGGCCGCCGCCGCGGATCGTCACGGTGAGTTCGCCGCCGGAAAGGATCACCGCGCGGCGGCGCGCCTCCCCGAGCTTGCGGGCCTCGTTCGCATGCGCAGCGGCCACTTCGCGCGCCTCGCCTTCGAGCCGGTCGCCGAGCAAGATGCACTCGTAACCGGCAGCTTCCGCGGCCGCCGCAGCAGCGCGGAACGCGTCGAGCGGGCGTGCGACCAGCCGATATTCGCTCCGGGCAAATGCCGCATTGCCGGGTTTGGGCGATTCGTTCTTGGGGTCGGCCAAGGCGCGCTCGACCGCGCCCGGAAGATCGAGGCGATAGCGGGCAACGATCGCGCGCGCGTCCGCCAAGGTCGACGGATCCGGCACGGTCGGGCCGGAGCCGATCACCGCCGGATCGTCGCCCGGCACGTCGGAAATCGCCAAGGTGACGACCCGCGCGGGCGCCGCGCGCGCCGCAAGTCTTCCCCCTTTGAGGCGAGAAAGATGCTTGCGCACGGTGTTGATCTCGCCGATCGACGCGCCGGATTTGAGCAGCGCCCGGGTGACCGCCTGCTTTTCCGCAAGGTCGAGCCCGGGGGCGGGGGCAATCCAGTTGGCCGAAGCGCCACCGGAGAGCAGAACGAGAACGAGGTCCTCGGCACCCGCCGCATCGGCGAGCGCGAGCGTGCGTTCGGCGGCGGCAAGGCCCGCCGCATCGGGGACCGGATGGCCGGCCTCGACCACCGGCACGATCTGCGTGGGCCGGCCGTAGCCGTGGCGCGTCACGGCGGCGCCATGGATGCGGCCCGACGGTACACCGGCATCAAGGTAGTGGCGCTCGGCGACTTCCGTCATCGAGCCGGCTGCCTTGCCGGCGGCAAGCATGACGAGGCCGCCGGCACGCGGCGCAACCGGCAAATGGGGCGGCAGGCAGGTGGCCGGATGCGCAGCGGCCACGGCCGTTTGGAAGAGCTGCTCCAGGAAGGCGCGAGGCTGGGTCATGGCCGATCAGATTAACGGCCCGAGCACCACCTCGTCACCCGGTTCAAATTCGCTGCGGCGCGTCCTATGTTTGGCGCCAGGAGGAACCCCGCCATGGACGATCCCACTCGCACCGAACTCGAAGCCGCCGTGTTCCGCCGCCTGGTGGAGCATCTGCGCAGCCGCACCGACGTGCAGAACATCGAACTGATGAATCTCGCGGGCTTCTGCCGCAACTGCCTGTCCAACTGGATGAAGGACGCGGCCGATGCCAAGGGCGTGTCACTCTCGAAGGACGAGAGCCGGCAGATCGTGTACGGCATGCCGTACGAGGAGTGGAAGGCGAGGTACCAACCCGAAGCGAGGCCGGCGCAACGCGCCGCGTTCGAAAAGGGCGCGCACAAGAACTAATTCGCTTCGTCCCGCATTTTTCTGTGAGCTTCTGTGGATAATGCGCGCGCGCCTTGACGGCGCGGCCGCTGCCTCCGAAACCTGCTGACAGCGGCGGACTAACCCAGCCGCGTGTCAGCAGGAGTCGCCGATGACCGCCGCCCGTGTTGCCAAGGATCACCTCAAGGCGTTCGTCGAACGCATCGAGCGGCTGGAGGAGGAGAAGAAGGCGCTCGCCGACGACATCCGCGACGTCTACGCCGAAGCCAAGGCCAACGGCTTCGACACCAAGGCGCTGCGCGAAGTTATCAGGTTGCGGAAAATCGACGTGGAAGAGCGCAAGGAGCAGGAGGCGATTCTCGAAACCTACCTGCAGGCGCTGGGAATGCTGGCTGAAGCCGCTTAACGCTGGATATCAGTTCAGCGCGGCAGTGCGCGTCTTCATCGTCGGCAGGAACGCGACCGCGGCGCCGGTGAACGAATAAGCCGTCATGCCGGGCTGCGGATCGGCCGAGAACGTCATCGCCAGCACGCTGGTCGGCTTGTGCATCAACGCCGCGAGCTGACGATAATCAGGTTTGCCGAATACGGCGACACTCATGGCGTACTGCATGCTGGGCGAGATCACGAGACCGCGCAGCCATGGATTATCGCTGCGCATGCCTGGACGAACCAAGGCCGCAGGCTCGACGGCCGAGGCGAGCGAGCGCGTGAGCGGTGCGGCAGGCGGGGCAACATGCGTGGCCGTCGCGGGCGGCGGGGCCGCGCGCTGGACCTCTTCGCGCGTGGCCGGGGCCGCATAGGCGAGCGCCTTGTCGGCCCGGGCGCGTTGAACGTCATCCGGCCACGACGAGAGGCTTGCCGTCGTCCCCTGCTCCGCGTTGGGGATTTCCCCGGGCGGGCGCGGCGGTTCGAGCGCGGCCGTACGGGTCGGCGGAGGCGCCGCGGGCTCGACCGGATGGCCTTGCGGGCCGGTCAGCCAAACGAAACGCTGGTTGCCGGAAACCGCGACAGGCGGTGGCGCCTTGACGTCGCCGGCGGCGGTCGCCGGCGGCGCCGGCGGCTCGATTGGCGGCTTTGCGTTTTCCCAGGTGTAGCGGGCACGCACAACGTCAGCGGGCGAAGGCCCCGCCGCAGGCGCGGAACTCACCGATGCCAGCGCATACCCGGCCTGCGCCGGTTGAGCCGCACGCGCCGGTTTCGCCGGTGCAGCCGGGGCCGCTGGCTTGGTCGGCGGCAGCGGAACCGCGGCGGCGACCTGCAACTTCGCGGGCTCGCTCTTTGCCGCCGGACGCGCGGGCGGAGCCGCATCCTCGTCTTCATCCTCACCGAAGCCGAACAGCCGTTCGATCAGGCCGCGCTTCGAGCGCTGCGTAGCATCGCCGTTGTCGTTGAGAGCTACCTGCGTTACGGCCGGACGATTATGCGCGTAATGGGTCTTGAGCGGGGTCGAAAGCACGCGCGCGAGCTGATCGGAACTCATGCGCGGCCAGTGGCGCACGCTGCCGGTGTCGAGATGAACGAAGGGCGAGCCCGAGGTCGGATAGAAGCCGACGCCGCCGCGCTGCATGCGCAGCCCGGCGTAGCGGATCTGCTCGAGGGACACGCCGGGAATGTAGAAGTCGATCGCCTTACCGAGCATGTGCTGGCTGAACTGCGCCACGCCGTTGCTGCGCCGGCGCAGCATCGCGTTGGTGGCGGGCGAGCGATAGCCGCAAACGATCTGGACCGGCTCCTTGGCGCCGACCTCCTGGGAGACTTCCCAGATCAGGTCGAGCAGCTGCGGATCCATCTTGGTCGCTTCTTCGCGCCGCCAGTCGCGCAAGAAGTGATTGAGCTTCTGCAGCGCCGCGTCGTCGTAGCGGCCGTTGCGTTTGTAGGTGATAGTGATGTCTTCGCCCGTATGCATGTGATGCATCGAGAGCGTACGGGTGTCGCCCTCGGCGACCGCGGTCTGCAGGTTTTTGCTGCCAAAGAGAACTAATAGCGAAGCGACGGCCACGCAGCGGGTCACCCGCCACGGATTCGCAAACAGGCCAGCCGTTCGCGCAGCACGAATTGCCACGTGCGCACTTCCCGTAAAGACGTCGTTCGGCACAACACCGGCGGCGTCCCAGAACCGCCGGCGCAACGAGTGACGCAGTCTTATTGGGAAGGGTTAACGCAGTGTTAGCGTTTGGCCCGTCCCCCCGATGGAAAAACGCTATCCGGCGAGTATGGCAAAAAAGTGCCGAACGCCGCCGGATTTCAGAGAATTAAGTGCTTGGGGGAAAACAGGTTTAACGAATTACACGCGCGCCGATAGGGCCCGCCAAGCGGGCCCATCCGCGTAAATGATTCGACCGTCAGCGTTGGAAGCGCTCGTCCCTTCCCCCACCACTGAACAAGCTGCCGAAGAACGAGAACGGCCCCGATGCCGGCCGCTGCAGGCGCACCGCCTGATGCCGCGTCGTCTGCGCGCGTTCGATCGCGATATCGGCATAACGGCGCTCCGAGCCACGCAACTCTGCCAGCACGCGGGCATCGCGCCCGTAGATATCCTCGCGGATCACCAGCTTGCCGGCGTCGTCGACATACGCGGTCTGATAGGTCAGGTGCACCGGAATCGGCTTTGGGAAGCTGATGTCCTTCTCGCCGGTGCCGAACATCCGTTGGATGCGCTCCTGGGTGTAACCCTCATGTGGCAGCTCGATCGATAACAGCACCTCGGCGTATTTCGCCGGATCCTGCACCCGCATGCAGCCGTGACTGTAGGCGCGCTTGTCATGCGCGAACAGATACTTGTCCGGCGTGTCGTGCTGATAGACGAGGAATTTGTTGGGGAAATTGAAGCGGATGCGCCCGAGCGCGTTGCCGGCGCCGGGCGGCTGGAAAATGTGGACCGTGCCGTCGCGGTTATGTTCGACCTTGAGCCCGATGCGTTCCAGCGCAGTCGGGTCCTGCTGCAGCGCCGGCAGATACTCGTTGTGAACGATCGACGGCGGGACGTTCCAGGTCGGATTGACCGTGATGTACTTCATCGTCTCGCTGAGCAGCGGGGTCGGCATCGACGGTTTGCCAACCACGACCCGGGTGCGCCAGACGACGCTGCCGTTGTTCACGACCTTGAGCATGTATTCCGGGATGTTGACCATCACGTAGGCCTTGCCGAGATCGCGCGGCAGCCAACGCCAACGCTCCATGTTGGCGATGATCACGTCGGCGTCGCGACCGCGCTTGGGCCCATTGAGTGAGTCGATGGTCGCGCTGTTGAGCGTGCCGGTGCGCGATAGATCATGACCGGCCTGGAATTTCTTCACTGCCTCGGATAGCGCCTTATCGAAGGTCGTGTTGTCCGCGGCGACCAAGCCGAGCCGCTCGCGCAGCTGCGGCACGCGCTCGTCCGACATGCCGACCTTGAGCACCGGTCCGGCGGCGATCCGCGCCGGTCCACCGTCGCCCGTGCGCCCGCGCGCTTCGGCGAGCTTCTCGCGCAGCAGCCGATAGCCTTCGTGCGGCGGGTTATAGGAGGCGAGCGCCTCGCCCGCGTCCTTCGCCTCGGCCACCTTGGCGAGCACTTCCGCAGGTTCAGGCGGCACCAGGCTGTAGACGATGTCCGCGCTGACGCGCGAGTAATGCACGCGCCCGATCTGCGCATGCCGCGCGTAGGTGAGCACCGAAGACGTGAGCCTGATCTCCGCATCGGCCAAGGCCTCCGGCGTCGCGGCGGCGGCGAAATCGGGCGTCGGGTAGTCGGACGGATCGAGGCCGTCGCTGTCGGCTTGGCGCAGAGGCGCGATCACCGCCTGCGCGCGCGCGTTGACAGCACCGTTGTCGCTCCACAGCGGCGCGTAATTGCGGGCGGTGTAGAAAGCTTCGATCGGCTTGCGTTCGTTCTTGCGCTCGATCAGGCGGTCGAGTTTGCCGGCAAGCACTTCGCGCAGCTTCTCGGCGACCGGATCAAGCGGCGCGGCCGGCGCCGTCGCAACATCATTCGGCGCGGCTGCCGGGGTCGCGTCTGCCGGAGCGGCGGGTGCAGGCGCGGCCGCCGGGATTGCCGGGACCACGTCGGCCTTCGGTGTAACGGTGGCAGTCGCCTGCCCGCCGATATCGGAGATCGTGGGCGGCGGTACGTTGGCAGGTTCAGGAACGGGGATCAGCGCCTCGATCGCGGCGGAGTTTTCATCCGGCGCTGCCGTCGCGGGCCCTGCGAGCATGAGCGCAAGAGCAAGCGCCGTTCCGGTCAGCAAATCGAGATTGCGGCCCCTCATCGGACGATCCCCCGTGCCCCGGCAATCACGCAAACACATTCAGCGCGCGGGGCTCCGCGCTCAGCTTGCAGAATTACGCAGGCAACTGGGAAATCCTAGTCGATTCCGGCAGTCTGCCCGTAATTGTGGCGGATTTTGTCCGGGGTGTTACCTTGCCGCAACGCTATCGGTGGACGAAGAGGCTTGGCCGGCGTCGTCTACGCCTAGATCGTCAAGCTTTCGGTAAAGAGTGGATCGCCCGATCTGCAGCTTGCGGGCAACTTCCGACATCTGTCCGCGATAATGCGCGATCGCAAAGCGAATCACCTCGGCCTCGATGTCGGCGAGGGGGCGCACGTCCCCCGTCGCCCCGAGTAGGCCCAAAGCCGGGCCGTGCGGCTCCAGGGGTACGACCGCCGGTCCAAGCGGGGCGGCAGGCACTTCCGGTTCGAGCATGAGCGGAGCGTCCACCCCGGGCGGGGTTAGCGGCACGGCTTCGCTCGGTGACTGAGCGGGGGTTTTGGCGACTTGGGCGGTCAACTGGGGAAATTCCCCGAGACCGATCTCGTCGCTTTCGGCGAGCACCACGGCCCGAAAGATCGCGTTTTCGAGCTGGCGCACGTTGCCGGGCCAGGGGCAATGCGCAAGGAGCGCCATCGCATCGGCCCCGACGACGCGGATGCGCTTGCCTTCCTCTGCGTTGAAGCGAACGAGGAAGTGGCGCACGAGATCCGGGATGTCCTCAGCGCGATCGCGCAACGGCGGCACCGTGATCGGGAAGACGTGCAGGCGGTAGAACAGGTCCTCGCGGAAGCGTCCCTCTTTCACCGCGGCGATGAGGTTGCGGTTCGAGGCGGAGACGACCCGCACGTCGACTTTGACCGACTTGCGTCCGCCGACCGGATCGACCTCGCCCTCCTGAAGCGCGCGCAGCAACTTCACCTGGGCGGCGAGCGGCAGCTCCCCGACTTCGTCGAGGAACAGCGTGCCGCCGGACGCTTCGACGAATTTGCCGGCATGGCGCTCGGTCGCGCCGGTGAACGCGCCCTTCTCGTGGCCGAACAGGGTCGACTCGACGAGATTGTCCGGGATCGCCCCGCAGTTGACCGCCACGAACGGCTTCGACCGGCGCTCGCCGGAGCCGTGGATTGCGCGTGCGATCAGTTCCTTGCCGACGCCGGACTCGCCTTCAATCAGCACCGGGATCGCGGAAGCCGCGGCCTTCTCGGCGGTCTTGAGCACCGCCTGCATGCGCGGGCTGCGCGTGATGATGTCCTTGAAGCCGAGCGTGCCTTCGCGGCTGCGCTTGATACGCTGGACCTCGGTTTCGAGCGCGCTCGTCGCAAGCGCGTTACGCAGCGAAACCTGGAGCCGCTCCGCGCCCACCGGCTTGACGACGAAATCGACCGCGCCCGCCCGCATGGCGGAGATCACATTGTCGATGCCGCCGTGCGCCGTCTGCACGATCACCGGCACGTTCAGACCCGCCTCGCGCAGTTCCGCAAGGACACCGAGACCGTCGAGGTCGGGCATGACGAGGTCGAGCACGATGGCGTCGATGCGCGGCCCGCTGCCCGAGAGCAGCAGCTTGAGCGCCGCGTCGCCGCTATCGACGGCAACAGCCTCGTAGCCGAAACGGCGCGCCATGCTCTCGACCAGCCGGCGCTGCACCGGGTCGTCATCGACGATGAGAATGGTCTCGGGCATCAGGCCCCCTTATTGGAGCATGATCTTTTCCGAAAACCGGAACCCACTTTCGGGATCATGCTTTGAAGCTGTGCCGATTCGGGCCACTCTCGCCGGCGACGCTTAAGGGCGCATTACCGGGGACGCCTAACGCGCGGTAAAAGCGGCGAAACCGCCGTCAGGGTCGTCTCAAATGCTCGTGAGAGCAGGCCGGTTGAACCGCGTGCCAGGCGCCATGATATGTTCCCGGACCGCGCCCATCCTGCCGCGCGGCATTCCTCTCACCCGGGACCCTCTTCATGCCGCCAACCGTGCTTCGCGCCCCTGTCAGAGCCGCCGCCATTAAGCGCCCTGCCGGGCTCGGCCCCCTGCCCGAGTGGAACCTCGCCGATCTTTATCCGGGCATCGACGCCCCGGAGGTCAAACGCGACCTCGACCGGGCGGACGCCGAGTGCGCGGCTTTCGCCGAAGCCTACAAAGGCAAGCTCGCCACGATGGCCGCGAGCGCGGAGGCGGGGCACGCCCTTGCCGAGGCCATCAAACGCTACGAGGGAATCGACGATCTTCTCGGCCGGCTCATTTCCTTTGCGAGCCTCGTCTATTCGGAAAACACCACCGATCCGGCGCGCACGAAATTTTACGGCGACGTGCAGGAACGGATCACCGCGGCGTCATCGCACCTTTTGTTCTTCACGCTTGAACTCAACCGCATCGACGACGCGCTGATCGATCGCGCCACGGCGGAGCCGGCGCTCGGCCACTATCGGCCGTGGATCGAGGACACCCGCAAGGAGAAGCCCTATCAGCTCGAGGATCGCGTCGAGCTGCTGTTTCACGAAAAATCGGTGACGAGCTGGACGTCGTGGAATCGTTTGTTTGACGAGACGATCGCGGGCTTGCGCTTCTCCGTCGACGGCAAGGAACTCACAATCGAGCCGACTCTGAATCTGCTGCAGGACCCGAGCGAGGCCAAGCGCAAAGCGGCCGCGCAGGCCCTCGCCACGACGTTCAAGGCGAACCTGCGACCGTTCACGCTGATCCTCAACACGCTGTCAAAGGACAAGGAAATTTCCGACCGCTGGCGCGGCTTTCCTGACGTGGCGAGCGCGCGGCATCTGTCGAACCGTGTCGAGCCGGAGATCGTCGAGGCGCTGGTCAAGGCGGTCGAAGCCGCGTTTCCCCGCATTTCTCACCGTTACTACGCGCTCAAAGCCAAGTGGTTCGGCAAGAAGCGGCTCGCCCATTGGGACCGCAACGCGCCGCTGCCGCAGGTCGATACCCGGCCGATCCCCTGGGATGAAGCGAGAGAGCGCGTGCTCTCGGCGTATGGCGCGTTCGCGCCGGAAATGGCGGAGATCGCCGCGCGCTTCTTTGCGCGCAACTGGATCGACGCGCCGGTGCGTCCCGGCAAGGCGCCCGGCGCCTTCTCGCATCCGACGGTGCCCTCCGCGCACCCCTACGTGCTGCTCAACTATCAGGGCAAGCCGCGCGACCTGATGACGCTCGCGCACGAACTCGGCCACGGCGTGCACCAGGTGCTGGCGGCGCCCAATGGTCCACTGATGGCGCCCACCCCGCTCACGCTTGCGGAGACCGCGAGCGTGTTCGGCGAGATGCTCACGTTCAAGCGGCTGCTTGCCGACACGACCGACCGCAAGGCGCGCAAGGCGTTGCTCGCCGGCAAAGTCGAGGACATGATCAACACGGTGGTGCGCCAGATCGCGTTCTACACGTTCGAACGTCGCGTGCACCTCGAGCGCAAGAACGGCGAACTGACCGCACAGCGGTTGGGCGAAATCTGGCTCTCGGTGCAGGGCACGAGTCTTGGCCCGGCGATCGAGCTCAAGCCGGGCTATGAAGCTTTTTGGACCTATATCCCGCATTTCATTCATTCGCCGTTCTACGTCTACGCCTACGCGTTCGGCGATTGCCTCGTGAACTCGCTCTACGCCGTCT
Source organism: Hyphomicrobiales bacterium (assembly GCA_019243195.1). GTDB lineage: Bacteria > Pseudomonadota > Alphaproteobacteria > Rhizobiales > Xanthobacteraceae > AP-16. The sequence continues at coordinate 2,851 of JAFAUQ010000269.1, read as the reverse complement.
ACGAGAAGGCGGAAGCCGGATTTGCCGAGCGTTACCTGCAGATGCTCGCGGCCGGCGGCACCAAGCATCACGCCGAGTTGCTCAAGCCCTTCGGTCTCGACGCGCGCGAGCCGGCGTTCTGGCAGGGCGGGCTGTCGGTGATCGCCGGGCTCATTGACCAGCTGGAGGAGCTGGAGAAAGCCGCCTGAATTCGGTGGAAAGCCTCTGGAAAATCGTCCTCTGCAGCGTTATACATTGTGTATAACGGCCAAGGAGGGCCTGATGAAGCTCGAAGTTAAGAAGATCGGCAATTCGACCGGCGTCATCCTGCCGAAGGAGCTTTTGGCCAAGCTCGATTTGAAGCAGGGCCAGTGGCTCTATGTAACCGAACTTCCCGATGGCGGTGTGCGGCTGACCCCGTACGATCCGGATTTCGAGAAAGCCATGCAGGTCGTCGAGGACCTAATGGTGGAATACCGCGATACGCTCAAGGCTCTCTCGAAGTGAGGCAGCTTCGCTGGCTTTCCCTGGAGGAAGTTCTCGTCATTCATGAGCGTCAACTTGGGCGCTTTGGCGGGGCAGCCGGCATTCGTGACCAGGGCATGCTCGAGTCAGCGTTATCTCGACCAAGGAATAAATGGGAATACGAACACGCAGACATCGTCGAATTGGCGGCTGCCTATGCGTTTGGAATCGCACGAAACCACCCTTTCGTCGACGGCAACAAGCGCGTCGCGTTTCTTGCCATGGCGGCGTTTCTGCGGCTGAACGGCGTACATTTCGCACCGTCGCAGGAGGCAGCCACCGCGGCGATATTGGCGCTCGCGGCAGGCGAGATAGATGAAACCGGACTTACGCGGTGGCTTGTCGACAACATTGCGGCAAGTCGTGCATGGCGATGACCAGCGCTCTTCTTCTATTCGCTCGGCGGTCGCTTATGTCTCAGAGCGAGAGCACGAGTAAATGACCGATCGCGAAGCCAACCGCTTCTCTGCCCGCGCCGCGCGTTACGCGCGCGTCGGCGCCAACGTGGGCGGCGTTGCGGCGCGCATGATGGGCGCGCGTTTCCTCGGCCTCGGCCTCGATCGCGCGCAGAATGCCGCGGAATTGACGGCGGCGCTCGGCGGCCTGAAAGGGCCGATCATGAAGGTCGCGCAGCTGTTGTCGACCATTCCCGACGTGCTGCCGCCCGAATACACGACCGAGCTGGCGAAGCTGCAGAGCCAGGCGCCGCCCATGGGCTGGGCCTTCGTCAAACGGCGCATGAGCGCGGAACTTGGGTCGGATTGGCAGAAGAAATTCGCGAGCTTCGAGCATCACCCGGCGGCGGCCGCATCGCTCGGGCAGGTGCATCGCGCGCAGGCTCACGACGGCGCGCTACTGGCGTGCAAGCTACAATACCCGGACATGCAGTCGGCCGTGGAGGCGGATCTGCAGCAGCTCGAGTGGTTGTTCGCCATCCACCGGCGCATGGACCCGGCCATCGTCACCACCGAGATCGCCAAAGAAATCGGCGCGCGCGTACGCGAGGAGTTGGATTATCGCCGCGAGGCGAAACACGTGAGCCTCTATCGCGCCATGCTCGCCGACGTGCAAACAATCCGGGTGCCGCGGGTGTGGCCGGAGCTGTCGACCGGACGGCTGCTCACGCTCGATTGGCTGGAAGGCCGCCTCCTGCTCGATCACACGAAATCGGATCTGCCGGCGCGCAACCGCATCGCCACCGCAATGTTCACCGCGTGGTGGTTCCCGTTCAGCCGCTTCGGCGTGATCCACGGCGATCCGCACCTGGGCAACTACACGATCTTCACCGAAGACGGCGCGCCCGCCGGCCTCAATCTCCTCGACTACGGCTGCATCCGTATCTTTGCCCCGAAGTTCGTCGGCGGTGTCGTCGATCTCTACAACGGGCTGCTCACGGACGATGATGATCTCGTCGTGCACGCCTACGAGACCTGGGGCTTCCGCGGGCTGAGCCGCGAGCTCATCAAGGCGCTCAACATCTGGGCGCGCTTCATCTACGGCCCGCTGCTCGACGATCGGGTGCGCACCATCGCGGACGGCGTGAAGCCATCGGAGTACGGCCGCCGCGAAGCGTTCCAGGTGCATCGGGTGCTGCGCGAGAAGGGCCCGGTGATGGTGCCGCGTGAGTTCGTGTTCATGGACCGCGCGGCAATCGGACTCGGCGGCGTGTTCCTGCATCTGCAGGCCGAGCTCAACTTCCACCAACTGTTCAACGAGGCGATCGAATCTTTCTCGCTCGCGCGCGTGGCGGAGCGGCAAGCAAAGGCGCTCGCGGCCGCCGGCCTCCCCCCGGCCGAATAAGCCCGGCGTCTTCACCGCGCCTCGACGCATTGCCCTGCCCGATCAATTACGGTAAGCCCCGGCCCGCGAAATCCGTGCGATCGAGGAGACCGCGATGGCCGACCACGGCGAGGTCGAATACGCGACCGCGACCGGCAACGACTATGCCGAACATGAAGGCACCTATCGCTTCTTTCTGCGGGCGGTGAAATGGTCGGTGACGGTCGTCGTCCTCATCCTCATCGGCATGGCCATTTTTCTGACCTGACGCGCATCGACTAAGGCCGCCGGACAGACGGGGGCTCCTCACGTCCTGCCCGGGACGTGCCAGGGCCGGCAGCCGCGGGAGGCATCATGAAAGTCGCTGTACCGGCGGAAACCGACGCGGCCGAGCCGCGCGTTGCCGCCACGCCTGAAACCGTCAGAAAGATTCGCAATCTCGGTGCTGAGGTCGCGGTCGAGAGCGGCGCGGGCATGAAGTCGGGCGTGCCGGACGGCGAATACGCAGCCGCGGGCGCGACCGTTGCGCCGTCCGCGGCCGAGGCCGTGAGGGACGCGGACGTCGTCC
>JAFAUQ010000172.1 GCA_019243195.1 Hyphomicrobiales bacterium | reverse complement strand
CCGTAGAGCACGGTGTTGCCGACGATGATCGATTGTTCGGGCACGATCCCGGCCTCGCGCGGCGGATAGATGATGATGCGGCCGCCCGAGAGGCCCTTGCCGACGTAGTCGTTGGCCTCGCCTTCCAGTTCGAAAGTGACGCCGCGCGCGAGCCACCCGCCGAAGCTCTGGCCGGCGGTGCCGATCAGCTTGACGTGAACGGTGTCGTCGGGGAGCCCGGTGTGGCCGTACACATTGGCGATTTCGCCCGAGAGCATGGCGCCGGTGGTGCGGTCGGTGTTGCGAATCGTCGTCTCGATCTTGACCGGCGCGCCACGATCGATCGCCGCGCGCGCCTCGGCGATCAGCTTGCGGTCGAGCACGCGCTCGATCATGTGGTCCTGCGGCTCGCATTTGTAAATGTTGACGCCCTCTGGGGCCGCGGGCTTTTCGAAAATGCGCGAGAAATCGAGACCGCGCGCCTTCCAGTGTGCGACCAGCTTGAGCTTGTCGAGCATCTGCATCTGCCCGATCATCTCATTGAAGGTGCGATAGCCCAGCGCGGCCATCATCTCGCGCACCTCTTCGGCGACGAGGAAGAAATAGTTGATGACGTGCTCGGGCAGGCCCTTGAAGCGCTTGCGCAGCACCGGATCCTGGGTCGCGACCCCGACCGGGCAAGTGTTGAGGTGGCATACCCGCATCATGATGCAGCCGGCGGCGATCAGCGGCGCGGTCGAGAAGCCGAACTCGTCGGCCCCGAGCAGCGCGCCCACGACCACGTCCCGCCCCGTGCGCAGGCCGCCGTCGACCTGCACGGCGATCCGTCCGCGCAGGCGATTAGCGACCAGCGTCTGGTGCGTTTCAGCGAGCCCGATTTCCCAGGGACTGCCCGCATGCTTGATCGAGGTTAGCGGCGAGGCGCCGGTGCCGCCCTCGAAACCGGCGATCGTCACATGGTCGGAGCGCGCCTTCGATACGCCCGCCGCCACGGTACCGACCCCGACCTCGGACACGAGCTTCACCGACACGTCGCCCGCCGGATTGACGTTCTTGAGATCGAAGATGAGCTGCGCGAGGTCTTCGATCGAATAAATGTCGTGATGCGGCGGCGGCGAGATCAGGCCGACGCCGGGCGTCGAGTGGCGCACTTTGGCGATCACGGCATCGACCTTGTGGCCCGGCAGCTGACCGCCCTCGCCGGGCTTGGCGCCCTGCGCCATTTTGATCTGCATCACGTCGGAGTTGACGAGATACTCGGTGGTGACGCCGAACCGGCCCGAGGCGACCTGTTTAATCGCCGAGCGCATGGAGTCGCCGTTGGGCAGCCGCTTGAACCGGTCCGACTCCTCGCCGCCTTCGCCGGTATTTGATTTGCCGCCGATGCGGTTCATGGCAATGGCGAGCGTGGTATGCGCCTCGCGACTGATCGAGCCGAACGACATGGCGCCGGTCGCAAACCGCTTCACGATCTCCTTGGCCGGCTCGACCTCGTCGAGCGGCACCGGCGCGCGGCCCTCATCCTCGGCCGTCTTGATACGGAACAGGCCGCGGATGGTGAGGAGCTTCTCGGACTGTTCGTTCACAACCGCCGCGAACGCGCGGTACTTGTCCAACGAATTGCCGCGCACCGCGTGCTGGAGCAAAGCGACGGTCTCGGGCGACCAGGCGTGCGCTTCGCCGCGCATGCGGAAGAGATATTCGCCGCCCACTTCGAGCGCGTGGCGCAGCACGGGCGAATCGCCGAACGCCTCGCGGTGCCGCCGCGCCGTCTCCTCGGCGACCTCGTCGAGGCCGGCGCCCTCGATCCGGCTCGCGGTGCCGAAGAAAAAGCGCTCGACAAAGTCGCCCTTGAGTCCGACCGCGTCGAAAATCTGCGCGCCGCAGTACGATTGATAAGTCGAGATGCCCATCTTGGACATCACCTTGAGGATGCCCTTGTCGACCGATTTGATGTAGCGCTTGATAATTTCCTTCTCGTCGATCTTCTCGGGCAGATCGTCCTTGAGCGCGGTCAGGGTTTCGAACGCGAGATACGGATTGATGGCCTCTGCGCCGTAGCCGGCAAGGCAGCAGAAGTGATGCACCTCGCGCGCTTCGCCGGTCTCCACCACGATCCCGACCGCGGTGCGCAGGCCCTGGCGGATCAGGTGATGGTGCACTGCAGCCGTCGCGAGTAGCGCCGGGATCGGAATCCGATCGGGGCCGGCACGCCGGTCCGAGATGATGATGATGTTGTAACCGCCGCGCACCGCGGCCTCGGCGCTTTCACACAGCCGCTCGAGCGCGGGCTTCATGCCGGCGGCGCCTTCCTCGGCCGCATAGGTGACGTCGAGGGTGCGCGTGTCGAACTGCCCCTCCATGTGGCTGATGGAGCGGATCTTCTCGAGATCCTCGTTGGTGAGGATCGGCTGGCGCACTTCGAGTCGTTTTTTGTTGGCGAGGCCCTTCAGATCGAACAGGTTGGGCCGCGGCCCGATGAAGGACACGAGCGACATCACCAATTCCTCGCGGATCGGGTCGATCGGCGGGTTGGTGACCTGGGCGAAGTTCTGCTTGAAATAGGTGTAGAGCAGCTTCGGCTTGTCGGAGAGCGCGGAGATCGGCGTGTCGTTGCCCATGGAGCCGACCGCTTCCTGGCCGGTGGTCGCCATCGGCTCGAGCAGGATCTGTAGATCTTCCTGGCTGTAGCCGAACGCCTGCTGCCGATCGAGCAACGAAATGTTTGTGCGCGGCTTGCGCGCCTGCACCGGCGGCAGGTCCTCGAGCACGATCTGGGTGCGCTTGAGCCACTTGCCGTAAGGATGCTTGCGCGCGAGATCGGCCTTGAGCTCATCGTCGGAAATGATGCGGCCCTCGAGGAGATCGACGAGCAGCATCTTGCCCGGCTGCAGGCGCCACTTGCGCACGATCTTTTCCTGCGGGACCGGCAGCACGCCGGCCTCCGAGGCCATGATCACGAGATCGTCGGAAGTGACGAACCAGCGCGCCGGGCGCAAACCGTTGCGGTCAAGGGTCGCGCCGATCTGCCGCCCGTCGGTGAAGGCGATCGCGGCCGGTCCGTCCCACGGCTCCATGAGCGATGCGTGATACTCGTAGAACGCCTTGCGCTCCTCATCCATCAGCGGGTTGCCTGCCCACGCCTCCGGAATGAGCATCATCGCCGCATGCGCGAGCGAATAGCCGCCCTGCACCAGGAACTCGAGCGCGTTGTCGAAACACGCCGTGTCGGACTGGCCCTCGTAGGAGATCGGCCACAGCTTGCTGATGTCGCTGCCGAACAGCTCGGACGATACCGACGCCTGACGCGCCGCCATCCAATTGACGTTGCCGCGCAACGTGTTGATCTCGCCGTTGTGGCAGATCATCCGGTAGGGATGCGCGAGCGACCAGCTGGGAAACGTGTTGGTCGAGAAGCGCTGATGCACCAGCGCCAGCCCCGACTCGAAATCCTCTTCGTGCAGGTCGGGGTAGTACTTGCCGAGCTGGTCGGCGAGGAACATGCCCTTGTAGACGATGGTACGGAACGAGAGCGACACCACGTAGTAGTTCGCCAAGCGCCGTTCGCGCTTGTTGTAGACGACATTGGAAATGACTTTGCGCAGGATGTAGAGCCGGCGCTCGAAATCATCGTCGTCCTCGATGTCTTCGCCGCGGCCGATGAACACCTGCATGTGGAACGGTTCAGTCGGCTTGACCGAATAGCCGAGCGAGGCATTGTCGGTCGGCACCTCGCGCCAGCCAAGCAGCTCGAGGCCTTCGCGCGGAATGACGTCCGCGTAAATGTCCATGATCACCTGCCGCCACTCCGGATCGTGCGGCATGAACACGTAACCGACCGCGTATTGGCCCTCCTCCGGCAGCCCGATGCCCAGTTCCGCGGCCTTGCGCTTGAAAAACCGGTGCGGCGTCTGCACCAGGATGCCGGCGCCGTCGCCCGCACGCGGGTCGGCACCGACGGCGCCGCGGTGTTCGAGGTTGAGCAGGATCTGCAGCCCGTCCTCAATGATCTTGTGCGACTTGCGACCCTTGATATCGGCGACGAACCCGACCCCGCACGAGTCCTTCTCTAGCGACGGATCGAATAGACCGCGCGCCATGGGCCAAGCCGCGTCGCTCGCCCGCAGCGTCCGCGAAGCCTCGCGTTCAATGCCCTTCGTCGCGCTCATGACCAGCCTCTCGATCCCTTTCCGGCCCGGACCCCGGGCCGGCGCACCCTTCGCGCCCGCGGCGCCATTCGGCACCTCGCACGCGAGCAACCGGCAGTCTCGTGAAATGGCGGCTTGTTGTGGCGCCGCTCGTTCGCCCTGCGGCGCCGCAACCGCCGGATAGCCTCGGCTGCGCTCCATTTTGCGAAGCGCCGCTCCGCCTCATCGGCCGGTTTCCCGGTCCGGGAACGCGGCATCGCAATTGGGACAGTATTACTGTCCTATGTGACCATGCCAAATTCTGCCCCGCAACACAAGCGTCGCGCGCGTTTGCGCCCGGGAAATTTCGCCTTTGTCGCCCCGGCGGCTCACGGGGCATGACAAGAGGACCACGAATGACCCGTTCTACGCAACGTCATTTGCGTGCGTGCAGCGGGCCATACGTGTAGGTAACGCCCGTGCGGCCGAAAGGGAGAGGGCGCCGTGAACTTTGCGAGCGATAATACCGCCGGGGTGGCGCCCGCAATCCTTGAAGCGATCACACGCGCCAACGGCGGTTATGCGCCCAGCTACGGCGACGACGAGCTGACTGCGCGAGTCGAGCGGCGTCTCGCCGAGCTGTTCGAGCACGACGTCGCCGTGTACCTGGTGCCAACCGGGACCGCCGCCAATGCGCTGGCGCTCGCGCAGCTCACGCCTCCGGGGGGCGCGGTGCTGTGCCACGTGGAAAGTCACATTGCGACAGACGAGTGCGGCGCTCCGGAATTTTTCGGCGGCGGCATCAAACTCGTCACGCTTCCCGGCCAAGGCTGCAAGCTCGCGCCGGCGACGCTGCAGGAGGCGCTCGACCGCGGTCCTTGGGGCGGCCCGCACCACGTCTCGCCCGCGGCGCTGTCGGTGTCGCAGGCAACGGAGGCCGGCACGATCTACCGGCCGTCGGAACTCCGGCAGCTGGCGGAAATCGCACGTGCACGTAACGTTGCGGTTCACGTCGACGGCGCGCGCTTTGCCAACGCGCTCGTTCGCACCAACGCGACCCCGGCGGAGCTGACCTGGCGCGCTGGAATCGACGTGCTCTCGTTCGGCGCGACCAAAGGCGGCGCGCTTGCCGCCGAAGCGGTTATTTTCTTCGATCCGGCACGGACAAAAGGAATGCCTGAGCGGCGCAAGCGCGCCGGCCATCTTCTCTCGAAGCATCGCTTCATCGCCGCGCAACTCGACGCCTATCTGGCCGACGATCTGTGGCTCGACCTTGCCCGCCACGCGAACCGCATGGCCGACCGTCTGGCAGAAGGTCTGCGGGCCGGCGGCATCAAGCCCGCGTGGCCGGTCGAAGCAAACGAAGTGTTTGTGCCGCTGAGCGCGGCGGCCGACCGGCGGCTCAAGGCAGCCGGGGCGCTCTATCATCCGTGGTACGTGGGCAGCCTCCCGGCCGGCTTTGCCATTCCGCCGGGTGCCACGCTTATGCGGCTCGTGACGTCGTTTTCCACGACCGAAGCTGAAGTCGACCAGTTCGTCACAATTGCGCACGGCGGCTGACGAATGCCCAAGCTCCGCCGCATTCCGCGCTAATTGTTGGCGGCAGCGCGGGGGCGGCGCGATCATTGGGGGAAGCCTTGTTCATCAAATCCGCTGTCTGTGCGATCGCGATCTGTCTCGCCTCGGGTGCTGCCCTGGCGCAGCCCGCTCCGCTGCCGGCTGGTCCCGTCGCCGGGCTCGGGCCGATCATGCCGCCCCACGAAATCAGCAAAATCCTGCGCGTGAACGGCCTCGTGCCGCAGGCCACGCCGGTGCGAAACGGCGAGGCCTATCAGGTGCGCGCCATCGATCGGCGCGGATTCCAGGTGCGCGTCGCGATCGATGCCCGCTACGGCGATATTCTGATGGTGCGCCCGATCGCCGTGGTGCCGCCGGGCGCATATGGCCCGCGGCCGCATGGGCCGCCTCCCGGCTATGAGGACGACCTACCGACGGCAGCGATTGGTGGTTATCCGCCGTATCCAGGAATGGGTCCGTCGCCTGGGCACGCCGCCGCGCTTGCGCCCGCAAAGCCGCCGATCCCGCGGCCGAAACCAGCCGCAAAACCCGCCACGGCCGCAGTCGCTCCAGCAGCCCCTCCAGAAACTCCGCCGGCAGGGGCGGCGAGTTCCGATTCTCCCCCGTCCACGCCGGCACAGCCATCGGCTCCCGCGCCGGCGGCCGCTAATCCACCGTCGACTACGCCGGCCATGCCGCCGGTCACGCCCCTCGAGTGAACCTTTATTAGATCGGCGTGAGCGGCAGATCGGTGTCGTGCGGTTTTGCGCCTGCCTGCGTGAGCATGCAGTGGACCTGACCGCGATGGTGGGTCTGATGATTGAACAAATGGGTCACGAGCAGCGACCGCGGCCGCGTCAGAGTTCGCCCGGTGCCTCCCGAGTAATAGGTCTGGTCTTGCGCAAGCCAACTCTCGTCGACGCCATCGGCCCAGGCGATGATCGATTGATCGAATTGGGCTCGCTCCTCTGATAAAGCGCGCCAATCGGGATAGAGCGCGACGGAATCGGGAATACCTCCCGGCGGCCTTGGCTGGTCGGTAAAACGGCCCATCCAGACGCGATCCGCCCACAGCAAATGGCTCAGCGTCTTGTGGATCGAGCCGAAAAAGGCGCCGCGCTCCTTCTCCCGCTCCTCTGGCGACAACCGTTCGGCGGCGCCATAGAGGTTTTCGTTTTGCCAGCGATTATAGCGGGCCATGCATTGAACGTAGGCGGGACCGATCATGACGTCGACCTTCGCGAGGATTATTCCGTCGAGAGAACAGCAAATAACACAAAAAATCAGCCATGCGACGGGTAAAAAGAAAGCGCCCCGAAAATCGGGGCGCTCCACCTCTCGGATCGCGAGGCTGTCCGCAGTTACGCCGCCTTCTTGGCGTCGATCACCTTGGCCGAGCCGTTGCCGATCGGGATCGTGCGCGGCTTCATGGCCTCGGGGATTTCACGCACGAGGTCGACATGGAGCAGCCCGTTTTCCAGGGCCGCGCCCTTCACCACGACATGGTCGGCAAGCTGGAAGCGCCGCTCGAACGCGCGGGCCGCGATGCCCTGATAGAGCACCTCGCCGTTTTTCTCGTCCTGCTTGGTCTGCTTCTCGCCGCGGATGGTCAGGGTGTTTTCCTTGACCTCGATCGACAGTTCGGGCTCGGCAAAGCCGGCTACCGCGACAGTAATGCGGTAAGCGTTCTCGCCGGTCCGCTCGATATTATAGGGCGGGTAGGTGGGCGCCGACTCCAAGCCAGGACCCTGGTCGAGCAGCGAAAACAGCCGGTCGAAACCGACGGTCGAACGATAGAGGGGAGTGAGATCGAATGTACGCATGGCATATCCTCCTGTGAGCGACATGCGGCGGTCCACCGTGTGGTCGGACCCCGGTTGTGCGCAGCCTGATGGCCTGCGCGAAGAAAATGTAGGAAGGGAATTTGGCCGTGCAAGAGGCCGTGGAATCGCAGATCGTCGTGGGTGAACAGCGCGTTGAACAGCCTTCGGCGGCCGCTACAGCGCGCGCCTCCCCGCCCGCGGTCGCCCGCCCGATAGACCTCATCTCTATCCCCGCCAATCCTGCGCCCGAAGGCGTTACCGTCGGCATGCTGCGCACGCCGGACGGGGTCGGCATACGGTTCGCCCGCTGGGACCCGCCGCCGGGCCGCAAGGGAACCGTTTGCATTTTCCCCGGCCGCGCCGAGTTCATCGAGAAGTATTTCGAGGTGGTCAACGACGCGCGCGAGCGCGGCTTTGCGGTCGCCATGATCGATTGGCGCGGCCAGGGACTCTCCCAACACGCGCTTCCCGACCACAACAAAGGCTACGTGCGCAGCTTCTCGGATTATGAAATCGACCTCGAAACTTTCATCAAAGAAGTCGTGCTGCCCGACTGCCCGCCGCCCTTGTTTGCGCTCGGCCATTCCATGGGCGGCACGGTGCTGCTGCGCGCCGCCTATCGCGGCCGGCGCTGGTTCGATCGCATGGTGCTCTCCGCACCTATGATCGCGCTCACCGGACGCGCCGCCTCGCGCAGCGCCAAGTTGACGGCGCGCACCTTACGCTACCTGGGGCTCGGCGGTGCGTATGTGCCGGGCGGCGGCGGAACGCCGGTTGCCGCGCGGCCGTTCATCGGCAACCCGGTCACGTCCGACCCGGTGCGCTATGCGCGCACTGCCGCCGTGGTCGAGGCGGAGCCCGATCTGGGCTTGGCGGCCCCGACCATCGCCTGGGTCGACGCGGCGTTCCGGACGATGGCCGATTTCGCCGACCCGCGATACCCGACGGCCATTCGCCAACCGATGCTGATTCTCACCGCCGGCCAGGACGACCTCGTCTCGACGCCGGCGATCGGGGAATTCGCGCAGCGACTCCGCGCAGGCGCAAACCTCGTGATCTCCGGCTCGCGGCATGAAATTCTGATGGAGCGCGACCGCTTCCGCTCGCAGTTCTGGGCGGCCTTCGATGCGTTCGTGCCGGGGTCGCCGCTGTTCGGATGACAGAGGACGGACGACGGAGGACAGACCAAAGAGAAGGTCCGTCGTCCGTCGTCCATCTACCGCTTAACCACAAAATATTCCGCCGGCTGGCGCCGTTCCCACTGCGCGCGCTCGAGTTCCGGCGTGTCGTCTTCCCGTTGCGGATAGCCGAGGCAAAGATAACCGATAAAGATCCATTCCTCCGGCACCGCGAGAATGGCGCCGATGCGCAGTGGATCGAGAATCGAGACCCAGCCGAGGC
>JAFAUQ010000136.1 GCA_019243195.1 Hyphomicrobiales bacterium | reverse complement strand
GCTGAGACCGCCGCTGCCGTCGCCAATCTCGATTTGGTAATCAGCGCCGATAGCGCGCCCGCGCATGTTGCGGGCGCACTTGGCAAGCCGGTGTGGATCCTGTTGCCGTTCAATCCGGATTGGCGCTGGTTCGCGCAGCGCACCGATAGCCCCTGGTATCCAACGGCGCGGCTGTTTCGCCAACCGAAGCCCGGCGATTGGGAAAGCGCGATCGAGGCGGTGCGAGGCGCGTTGAGCGCGCAGCTTGCGATCGCTGCCCCGACCGCCGCTGCGAGCGCGGAGCCCGCCATGCTGGACAGCCGCTACTTCGCGGCGGTCGAGCTGGTCAATGCGGGACGCGACGAAGAAGCGACGGCGGCGCTCCAATCCATTCTCGACGAAGACCCGCGCCATCCCCAGGCGCTGCGCCGCATGGCGTGGTTGTGTCACAAACGCGGCGATAACGCCGAGGCCGTGCGCGTGCTCGTCGCCTCGCTCGAGCGCGAACCAAACAATCCCGAAGCACACCACAACCTCGGCCTCGCGCTGGCGAGTCTCAGCCGCAACGAAGAGGCCGAGCAAAGCTACCGCCGCGCGCTCGCGCTCAAGCCCAACTCCGTCGATGGGCACAACAATCTCGGCGTGCTGCTGGAGTCGGTCGGCCGCTATGACGAAGCGGAAGCGAGCTATCGCCGCGCGATCGCGATCGCGCCGACGGTGCCGCATTTGCACAACAACCTCGGCGTCCTGCTCAAGGAATCCGGCCAGCTTGAGGAATCGCTTGCCGCCCACCGGCGCGCGGTCGAGATCGACCCCCGCCTGCCGGCGGGACGCAGCAACCTGCTCTACACGCTCAATTACCACGAGACCGTCTCGCCCGAGGAGCTTCACGCCGAGCATGTCGCCTGGGGGAGCAGCGAAGCGCTGCGCTTCCCGATCGCCGGCAGCCGTTTCGCCAATTCAGCGGATCCCGCGCGCCGCCTGCGCATCGGCTACGTATCGGCCGACTTCCGCCACCACTCCGTGGCGTTCTTCTTCGCGCCGCTGATCGCGGCGCACGACCGCAGCGCCGTGGAGGTTTTTCTTTATTTTAACGACGCCCGCGCCGATGCGATGACCGCGCGGATCAAAGCGCATGCCGATCATTGGGTGCCGATCCACTATCTCACCGACGAACAGGCGGCCGCGCGCATCCGCGAAGATGCAATCGACGTCCTGGTCGACCTCTCCGGCCACACCTCGCACAACCGCCTCACATTGTTCGCGCGCAAGCCGGCGCCGCTCGCGGTGAGCTGGCTCGGCTATCCCAACACGACGGGCCTGCCGGCGATTGATTTTCGTTTTACCGACGCGGTGGTGGATCCGCCCGGCGAGGCTGACCGGCTGCACACGGAACGGCTGGTGCGATTGGCGCCCGGGTTCCTCTGCTACGCGGCGCCGGACGATGCCGGCCCGGTCGCACCGTTGCCGGCACTCGCCGCCAGTCACGTGACTTTCGGCTCGTTCAACAACGTCGCCAAGCTTTCGCCGTCGACCATTGCTCTGTGGGCGCGGCTGCTGCGGGAAGTTCCCGACGCGCGGCTCCTGCTGAAAGCCTCGCAGTTTAAAGATCGCGGAACGCGCGGGCGCATCGCCGCCGCCTTTGCGAGCGCCGGCATCGATGCCGATCGCCTCACCGTACTTCCACCCAACGCGGCGACGGCCGAGCACCTCGCCGCCTATGGTCAGGTGGATATTGCCCTCGATCCCCTGCCCTACAACGGCACGGCCACGACGTGCGAGGCGCTGTGGATGGGCGTGCCGGTCGTCACTTTGCGCGGCGTAAGGCACGCGGCGCGCGTCGGCGCAAGCATCCTGACGGAAGTCGGCCTTGAGCATCTGATCGCGCCGACTCCCGACGAATACATAGCCATCGCTGCTGGGCTGGCGCGTGACCGCGATGCCCTTTCGGCGCTGCGCGCGAGCCTGCGCGAGCGCATGCGCGCATCGCCGCTGTGCGATGGCGCGGGTTTCGCACGCGTGGTCGAGGATGCTTACCGCACCATGTGGCGCGACTGGTGCGCCGCGGGTGGTGGCCCCGCGGCCAAGGCCGGCGTGGCGGTGCGCCCCGCAAGTCCCATGGCGCTCGACGCCGCCGAGGCGGCGGCGCAACGCCTGTTCGACAGCAACGCACTTGATGAAGCCGAGGGGATGCTTCGCCGCCTGCTCGAGCGCGCGCCGCAGCGGGCCATGTCTTGGTTTCTGCTCGGCCGGGTGCGCAACGCGCGCGGCGACCGCGACGCCGCTATCGATTTCCTGCGCAAGGCGATCGCCCTCGATCCTGAATTTGCTCTGCCGCACAACGATCTCGGCACGCTGCTGCAGGCCCAGGGTCGCCGTGACGAGGCCGAGGGCTGTTACCGGCGCGCCATCGAACTCAACGAGCACTTTGCCGAGGCGATGAGCAATCTCGGCGCCGTGCTCGCCGCGCGCGGCCGCTTGGAAGACGCGACCGCCTGGTACGGCCATGCCATCGCGGCGGATGCGCAACTCGCGCCCGCCCACAACAACCTCGGCGCGGCGCTGGCGCGCATGAGCCGCTTCGAGGAAGCCGAGACTTTTCACCGGCGCTCGATCTCGCTCAAACCCGATTTCGCCGACGCCCATTACAATCTCGGGGTCGCGCTGCAGGACCAGGGGAAATTCGAGGACGCGCTCGCGAGCTACAACAAGGCGGTCGAGCTCAAGCCCGAGCTGGTCGAGGCGCATTGGAACCGCGCCTATGTGATGCTCACACTCGGGCGCTACCTCGAAGGTTGGCGCGAGCATGAATGGCGCTGGCGCCGCAAGGAACAGCCGCCGCGCAACTTTCCGCAGCCGATGTGGCGCGGCGAGCCGCTCGAGGGCCGCACGATCCTGCTGCACGCCGAGCAGGGCATGGGCGACATTTTGCAGTTCATGCGCTACGTGCCGCTGGTCGCCGCGCGCGGTGGCCGCGTGGTGCTTCAGGTCCCGGATCCTGTGCTGCGCATCGCGAAATCATCGTTCGGCGCGTGCGCCCAGGTGCAAAGCGACGCCGACGTGCTGCCCGCCTACGACCTGCACGACCCGCTGATGTCGTTACCTCTGGTGTTCGGCACGACGGTCGACACTATCCCGGCCGACATTCCCTATCTAAAGGTGGATGAATCCGCCGCCGCGCGCTGGCGCGAGCGCATCGTCGGCGCCGAAGGCCTGAAGGTCGGGCTGGTGTGGGCGGGCAATCCGCAACACCAAAACAACCGCAACCGTTCGATTGCCCTCGATCGCCTCGCCCCGCTGTTCGGCGCCCCGGGGGTCAGTTGGTTTAGTTTGCAAGTGGGTGAGCGCAAGACGGACCTTCCACGCCTGCCGCCGGGCATCGTCACCGACTTCTCCGACCAGCTCACCGACTTTGCCGAGACCGCGGCGTTCGTCAGCAATCTCGACCTCGTGATCGCGGTCGACACCGCGACCGCGCACCTCGCCGGCGCGCTCGGAAAACCGGTATGGATCCTGCTGCCGTTCGTGGCTGACTGGCGGTGGCTAGTCGGACGCGAGGACAGTCGTTATTACCCGAGTGCGCGCTTGTTTCGGCAGCCGATGCGCGGCGACTGGGAGAGCGTCGCGCTGCGCGTGCGCCGCGCGCTCGATGAACGCACCGGCGCGGCCCGCGCGGCGTCCCCCGCAGCCGCGCGCCTCCTGGCGCAGGCGCAGGCCAAGTTCGACACGGGCGAGACCGCGGCGGGCGAAGCCGCGCTCAAGGCCGCTCTCACCGCGGATCCGATGCACGCGCGCGGCTGGCACCGCCTGGGCCTTCTGGCGCAGGGTCGCGGCGAACATGCCGAAGCGGTGGGCCTGTTCCACCGCGCACTCGCGCTCGAGGCGGAAGCCGCCGATACCCACAACAATCTCGGCGTCAGCCTCGGTGCGCTCGACCGCCGCGATGAAGCAATCGCGTGCTGTCGGCGCGCCCTCGCGCTGCGGCCCGATTACGCCAAGGCATGCCTCAACCTCGGCGCCGCCCTCATGGAAACAGACGCGCTCGACGAGGCGGCGCATTATCTCAACCGCGCGGCGACGCTCGACCCGAAGCTTGCCGAGGCACCTTACAATCTCGGCAATCTCGCGGATAAGCGCGGCGACGAGGCCACGGCGGCTGACTATTTTCGCCGCGCCGCCGCGCTGCGGCCGGGGTTTTATGAGGCAAACAACAATCTCGGCGCAGTGCTGCTCAAGGCGGGTGACGTCGAGGCGGCGCATGAAAGCTTCGCCCGCGCCGTCGCGCTGCGGCCCGAGCACGCCGAGGCGCACCACAATCTTTCAAACGCGCTGCGCGATCTGGGGCGCTGCGAGGAGGCGCTCGCCGCCTGCCGCCGCGCAACCGCGCTCGATCCGACGCACGCGCAAGCGAATTTCAGCGAAGCGATGCTCCTGCTGGTGCAGGGGAAGCTGCGCGAAGGTTTCGATAAATACGAATGGCGCTGGAAGCTCGGCACGCTCGTCCCGCGCGGCTATCCGGTGCCGTTGTGGAACGGCGAGGAAATCGCCGGCCGCACCATTCTGCTGCATGGCGAGCAGGGTTACGGCGACGCTATCCAGGGACTGCGTTACGTGCCGCTGGTCGCCGCGCGCGGAGCGCACGTTGTGCTCGAGGTGCCGCCGCCGCTGCTGCGGCTTGCCGGGTCGGTTTCCGGGGTCGCCGCGCTCGTGGCTGCCGGGCAGCCGCTCCCGCGCTTCGACCTGGTCTGCCCCCTTCTCTCGCTGCCGCGCGCCTTCGCGACCACGCTCGAAACAATTCCCGCGAAAATCCCCTACCTTGCGGCGCCGTCCGATGCGATGGCGCGATGGCGCGGCCGGCTCGACGGGCCGGGCCTGAAAGTCGGCATCGCCTGGGCCGGCAGTCCGCTCCATCGCAGCGACGCCCGGCGCTCGATCGACGTGGAAGCGCTTGCGCCCTTGCTGAAAGTCGACGGCGTCCGCTGGTTCTCGCTGCAGGTGGGCGAGCGCGCCGGCGACCTCGCAGGGCTGCCGGCGGGCTCGGTGAACGACCTCGCGCCGCAGCTCACGGATTTTGCCGAAACCGCGGCGGCGATTACCGAGCTTGATCTCGTGATCACCGTCGACACGGCCGTTGCGCACCTCGCCGGCGCGCTCGGCCGGCCATGCTGGGTGATGCTCCGCTCCAGCCCCGACTGGCGTTGGCTTCTCGAGCGCGAAGACAGCCCCTGGTATCCGACGCTGCGGCTGTTCCGTCAGCGCGCCCGCGGCGACTGGGCCGAAGTGGTGGCGCGCGTGCGCGCGGCACTACAACAATCGGCTACATCCGCACGACCTTCTCGATGAAAGCTTCGAGCGCGCGCACCGGCGCCGCGTCGGCATAGAGGCGCGCGCGGTTTTCCGCCATGCGTGT
Source organism: Hyphomicrobiales bacterium (assembly GCA_019243195.1). Taxonomy (GTDB): domain Bacteria; phylum Pseudomonadota; class Alphaproteobacteria; order Rhizobiales; family Xanthobacteraceae; genus AP-16. The sequence continues at coordinate 55,342 of JAFAUQ010000136.1, read as the reverse complement.
GCGCAACGCCGCACGCCACGCCGCATCGCGCGCGAGCCGTACGGCGAGCGCGATGTATTCGTCGACCGAAGCCGCGATGGTGTCGGTGACACCCATCATCCGCAGGATGGCGGCACAGTGACGGCCGCGCATGAACGGCCCCGGCCAGGTCACGATCGGCAGGTTTGCATCGAGGCACTCGAGCGCGCTGTTGCAGCCCGACCAGCCGATGCTGTCGAGGAAAACGTCGCTGACCCGCGCCACGCCGACGAAATCCGCGGTGAGGAGCCGGCCGAGCATGCCCACGTGGCGCGCCCCGTCGAGCCCCTGCGCGGCAAATGCGCGGGCAAGGCGGCGTTGAAATCGCGCAGTGACCTCCTCACCGCGGGGCGAGGCGATGAATACGAACCGCGCGTTGGCAACCTCGCGCGCGATGCGGGGGAACACGCTGTCGAATTCCGGCAGATACTTGGGAAGATGCTGACAGCACCAGAACACGATGTCGTCCGGGCGCAGGCCGAGCGCTTCGCGCGTGACGGTGCTGTCCGCGATCGGCGGCGGCACGTAGGCGACGCCGAGGTTGGGCAGGCGCACCAGCTTCTCGGTGTAATAGGCGTCGGCCTCGGGCGGCTCCATCAGCTCGCTGGAAAGAAAATAATCGATCGTCGGAAACCCGCTGGTCTCCGGATGTCCCCACGAACTCGCTTGCACCGGCGCGAGGAGCAGTCCGGCGAGCCGCGTCGTCATCGGGTCCATGCCGATCTCGGGGAAGATCACGACGTGCGGAGCGTCGGCGCGGATCGTTTCGCACCACTGTTCGACCGTCAGCGGCCCCTGCACGAAACGCTCGAATGAGCGCCGCACCCGCGCGGTTTCTCCATCGGGATGCCCGGTTGTGTGATAGGCCAACAGACGGAAGCGGCGACGGTCGATCAGCGAAGCCCAGCCCCAGACCGGAATTTTGAGCACCGAGTGCCCGCGCAGATGCCCCGACACGATTCCGATGCGGATCGGCTCGCCTAGTGCGGGCGGCGGCATCGACGGGGCTTTCGCGAACTGCGGATAAGCGGCGGCCATGATCCCCGTCACAATGCGGCCGTAACGCGCCTGCAATTCCGTGTCGTCGCGTCCCTGGTAGGCAAGGAAGAACGGCTGCGTGGTGCCGACCGCGTCGGCGTCCTCGCGCGCCTGCGCGGGGGTGATCCCGCGCGCACGACGCGCGGCGAAAAACTCCTCCAGTTTCGCAAGACTTGCCGCGTATTCGGCGCGGCAACGTTCCGCCACCGCTGCGTCCTCGGCGACGATCGGCAGGGTCGCCATGGCGGCTCCCAGGCGCAACACGGCATCGTCGGGAAAAATTTCGAGCGCGGCGCGATAGGCAGCGCCCGCCTCCTCATGGCAATCCGCCTCCGCCAGAACCCAGGCGAGTTGGCGGTGGGCCTCCAAGTTGCGCGGAACGAGGGATATGGCGCGGCGCAAATAGTCCACGCCCTCGCGCTGGGCTTTCCCTTCCGCGGCGGACAAGCACATGCCGAGGTGGAAGCATGCCGCCGGGTCGTCTGGATTGAGCGCCAGCGCGGCGCGCAAGCTCGCAACCGCCTCGGGAACGCGCCCGGCGGCGCGCAGCATGCTGCCGAGTGCGCCATGGGCGGCGGCAAGTTTGGGATCGAGCCGCGCCGCGCGCTCGGCGAGCGCGATGGCTGGCGCGGCGTCGCGGCGGCGCCAGAAGGCGAGGCCCAGCTGAAGGTGAGCGACCGCATTGCCGGGCGAGAGCGCGATCACCCGGCGGAAGCAGTCCATCGCCTCGTGCTGGCGCTCGGCACCGAGCGACGTGAGCGCCGTTCCGAGGCGCAAGGCGGCCGGCCAATTTCCCGGATCGTGCGCGAGGGCCGCCTCAAGCTCCGCGACACCCTCGGCATGCCGCCCCTCGCGGCACAGGAGGTCGCCCAGCGCCGCCCGCGCACTCGCTAGCGAAGGGTTGAGCTTGGCGGCGGCACGCAGATGCTCGGCGGCGGCGGCCATGTCGCCGCGCCGGCCCAGCAGGCGGCCGAGTTCATCGTGGGTGCGCGCGTCGGAAGGATCGAGCGCAAGCGCGCGGCGATAAGTGGCGATGGCGTCCTCGATTGCGCCGGTGGCGTCAAGCGCGCCTGCGAGCTGGCGTTGGAGCGAGGCGTCGGCCGGGCTTGCCGCAATCAGCTCGCGCAACAGCGGGATCGCGTTCGCGAAATCGCCGGCTTGCAGGAGCATGTCGGCACGGTTGCGCAAGTCACCAACCATGGCGTAACGCGCGGCGCGCCCGCGAGAGGCCCCTGCCCAGCGCCCGCAATGGCGCCGTCAGCCGCCAACTGGTCGAGGCCATGAGAGCATCGCGCTCGGCACGCAACCGCTCGGCTGCGTCGGCACAATTGTGCAAGGCGGTCTGCAACTCGGTGCTCCGTGCGGACGCCGCCGCGATACGCACATGAGCATCGCTGAGGCCGCCCTCCAACTCGGCCCGTCTCCCGGCCTCGGTCTGAAGGCGCGCATCGGCTTCGCGCAAGGACGTCTCCAGCTCGGCCCGTCTCGAAGACTCGGCGCGAAGTCGCGCATGGAGGTCGGCCGCTTCCGATAATCCCGCTTCGTCGTATTCTCCGGTCCAGCCGCTGATTTGATGTTGCTCCACAAGGCGGCGAAGCATCGAGCCGCGCGGCGGAAGATAAGTCTTCCACACGCCGGCGTTCCTGAGCATCGTGTTCCAAAGATGCAGGAACCGAGCCCCGGTTAAGCGGCCTGCGACGCGTTCTGCCTGTGACGGCTGAAGAACGGCGAGTGCGTCGTTATAGTGGATTGGGTAACAGAGCGATGAATCAAAGGTGCCTTCGGTGTTCCCCAATTCATGCAGCACTTGCGTCAACAGTTGCGGCCCGGTCTCACCCCACCGAACCGAGCGGCCTTTTTCGCGGGCCAGCTCAAGACATCGCAGCATGACCGGGTGCTGCGGCGGGAAACGCAGGACGGCGATGTTGACGAGATCCTCATCCTGACGCGCGACGAACTGCGGATAATCGGGGATGTCGTCCGACAGGCAAACGACATCGGTGTCCACCCACCAGCCGCCGCGCTCGCCCAGCAGCTGGTAGCGGAACACGTTGGCGAACGCCGCCGGCGATCCTTTCCCGAATCCGTCCTGGTAGACAAAGAACTCGTTCCGGCTGACCCACTCTGCCGCGTCACACACGCGGACCTGGGCGGGGACGGCGATATCCGGATCGAAGGTATACAAATCGAAGCGGTGCCCGAAATCGACGAACGATTTCAGGCTGAGCCATTCGTAGGGGGAGAGACACTCGCCCCACCAAAACGACTGGAAAAGCTGGCCCATTCCCGGCTGCAATTAGACTAGATGGGCGATGGTGGGAACAGTGCCGCAGCGCGATATCAGGCTCGCGACCGGCCGCGCAACGCATCGCGCAGCCGCGAAATCAATTCGAAGCGCAAGGACCACCACGCCAGTTTGAGGGATCGGCGCAGGGCGCGCGCCACTGCCGGATATTTCATGCCCACCCAACGCGCAGGCGCTGTGACCTTCCACGAAGTGCTCGCGGCGATGCCGGCCAACGCGCGCTCCAATCTCTCGCACCGGGCCTGCAACTCGGCAACAACGCAATCCCGGACACTGCTCTGCTCGGCAAGAAATTCGCGCAGCAGAAGTTTGTCTGAGAGGCCGGCGCGGCGTGCCTCGGCAAGCCGACGATCGGCAGCGCGCAGCTCACGCGTGCGCGCGGCCAGCCGCTGCTTGACGTCCTCCAACTCGCCGGCAAGCCGAGCCACCGCCGCCTCGGCCCGTTCGAGGCGCGGAAACTGATCGGCCTGAACAGAGGCGGGTCGCGCGACATTCTCGCTTCGCGCGCTCAGCGACGTGACGGTCTGACGCTCGTTCGCCATTCCGGCTTTCGACTCCTTTCAGCCCACTCGCAAGGAGGCGGGCCACAAGCTAATCCGCGACGGACCGCGTGCCCACCGCCGGCGGGTGGTTGTCCCCGCCGATCGGAAGCCGTTCCAGTATGACAGACAATTGGCGAGAAAAACGCTCGGACGAGTGGCGCTCCCGCAACCGCTCGAGCGCCGCGCGCGCGAGCCTGGCACCCAGTTCGGGTTCATGCACGAGCCGCAAGACCGCATTGCCGTAACATTGCGCCATCTCGGCGTTGTTCCCGCTCGAGGGCAGCAGCAGGCCGGTTTCACCGTCGCTGATGATCTCCGGCAGGCCGCCGAGATCGGGAGCGACGACCGGCAGCCCCATGCTCACCGCTTCGAGAACGACGTTGGGTACTCCGTCGAACATGCTGGTGTAGATGAAACAAGCGTAATCCCCCGCCGCGATGCGCTCGAAATCCGTGTACGGCCCGTGATAGATCAGGTTCGGCTCGCCCTGCAGAGCCCGCGTATCATATCCGCCGTAGCTGATGGCGCCGTAGGCGTGGATGACCACATCCGGATCGTGGGAATGCAGATAGCGCGCGATCTGCACCAACAGCTCCGGCCGCTTCTCGCCGGCAAGCCGTGACGCCCACAGCACGTTTTTGCTGGCTGCCCCGACGCGCGCGGCAAGGGCGGCATCCGTCATGCGGGGAAAATGCAGCGACGGCAGCCAGCACCACTTGTCCGGGGAAATCCCGAAACGGTGCCGGTCCGCCTCGATGATCGATTCATTGTCGCAGACGATGAGGTCCAGGTTGTCGAGATTGTCGGAGAGGAAAGAATGCCCGCCCGGCTGCAGGAACTCGACATCGCGGTCGTATCGGCGCGCCTCGGAAAACCGAAAGTAAATCCGCCTGCACCCGGTGAGCGCCCACTGATAACGATCGAAGAATCGTTCCGCGTACATGCAGTGTCGCATGAACAGTCGCGCGTCCGGCGCCGTCGCCAAAATGATCTTCAGCGTCAGCAGATCGATCAACTCATCGGACAAATGCGGCCAGCGGCCCGGCAGGTCGACGGCAACGACGGAGGCGGGCAGATGACGCTCCGGGCAATTTTGCGCCCCCTTCTCTCCCATCAGCACGAGAATGCTCGCCCCCTCGTCCTGTTTCACCAGCGCCCGGATGATGCTCGCGAGGTAGCGTTCTGCTCCGCCGGTGGTGAACCAGGGGACCAGGAACACGTCGGAGAAGCGGCGGTCGCCGATTGCTTCGCACAGCTCGAAATAAGCCGACCCGGCGGTCAGGTCCGGATCGGGAAGATTCGTTGAACAGTCGCGTGGCGCGAAGCGATCGAGGTCGATCGACGGCTCTATCCGGTTGGCGGCCGCGAACAGGTCGCGGCACACCGGATCGTTCGTCACGCTATGCAGATGCAGCCCGCCCTCCGGCCGTTTATTGCCCGCGCCGTTCTTGAATTCCGCGAACGCGCGCGCGCACAGCCGGCGGTAGATCGGAGGCTCGAACAGGCGAGAGGGCGGGATCTGGCGCATGGAGAGAGCGTTCGCCTGCTCCAGCAAGCTGCCGCTGCGTTGCCGATAAAATAAAATCGCATCCTTGGCGGGACGGACGTCATACCCGCGCGCGACCGCCTCCGCGTTGAAATGCCAGTCCTCGAACGCGAACCCCTTCGACAGGCGCACGTCGACAAATTGCTGCTTCTGGAACAGCTCCCGATGGAAAAAAATGCGTGATACGAACGGATGCCGATCGATCAAGGAGAGCGGCGTGACGTCGTCCAGGGAGAAGTACCGAAGCAGTTGAAAGGTCTTGTCGAAGAGGACCAAATACTGGGGAATGAAGATCGTCGGATCGCTGCATTGCTTCGCTTCGGACAAGTTCGCGGCGACGAAGTTATAGGAGATGAGATCGTCCCCGTCCGCAAGGCAGAAGTAGCGGCCCGTTGCGGCGGCACAGCCGGCATTGCGCGTCAAACCGAGCGAGCCGTAGTCCGCTTCAATTATTTGCACGGCGTCGAACGCTTCGAGGTCGAAACCGTTGAGGGCGGCGACAGTGGCGTCGTCGGAGCGGTCGAGGACCACTACGAACTCACACGATATTCCCGACGCTTGCGCATAATTTGCCGCTTCCTTCAAAGATAAAAGCGTCCGCCGCAGATATTTGCCTTCCCGGTGAAGCGCGAGAACAATCGAAACGTCGTATGGCAATCCGTCAGAGCTCAATTTGTAGAATTCCGAGCCACGGCATGGGCGGGAGATGACGTTCTATGACGCCGCTCCCCGCACGTGTCAACGGCACGGACGCCGGGTCATGGCGGGCGCCGCAATGACTAACCCCCAGAACCAGCAAAAAGGACATGGTGCCGGGTCTTAAGAAAACCGACCATCGTCTGGTCGACATCCCATTGTGGAGGGCGGGCAGGATACGGTTTCGGCTGTGGGCTATTGGGCGTGAAGTTCAGAATGTACCGCTCAATCGATCTGACATAGGCGTTGTAGGCGGGTCCGTGGATCAGGAAGGCCTCTCTCGCGCCCATGACTGCCCCGACCAAGATCACGACCGCGGCGAGGAGATCGATTCTGAGCTGCGTCCTTTTGGAGACGACCCACGCACACATGAAAATACCGCATACGGCCGGCGCCACGAATTGCAGGTGCCAGTTGCCGAGATACTCGCGATTGACCCCTATGGCGGCGGCCCCGAAAAGGCCGAAAACGACAAGCCCGAGCGGAAACGCAATCTCGCTAACGCGATGCAAATTCCACGCGCGCCATAGGGTGATGATGAAAAGCAGGATGAGCACCGCTCCCGTGACGCTTCGCACGTTAATGGGAAACGAGAATAGACCGACCGGCGAGCTCCAAAGCACCCCGCCAAGAGCGGTGAGAACATAGAACGCCTCCCGATGCCAGTCCGCGATCAGCGCATGGGAGGGGGGCCGCAGCAGGACATAGAGCGCGATGAAGGCCGCTGCAATGATGGCCAGGGCCGCAAACTTGCACCGAGCCTCGATCCGCATCACCGATACCATCGCGGCGGCCCCGAGCAGGCCGAAATAGCCGGCTGCCGATGAAAGGATTGCCGCGGCCATGAGTGCGAGGCCGATAACGATTGTCCTCCAGAACCCGTAATCGCTGGAGCCGAGGCGGCGGAGAGCCGCAACGCCGAGAATGGCAAACATGATCGACAGCGCTTCATGGAACTCAAAGCCCCACAGGAAATCCATGTACCGAGCGGGATTGAAAATGATCACGGAAAGGACAAACGTCATCCACGCCGACTTGGAAACGACGGAACGGTAAGCTGCGATCTGCGCGATTAGGGTCGCAATGGTAATGGCGATCTCAACTCGCTGATCATAGTTGCTGAGTTCCGAACCGATCAAATAGATCGCGAACGGGAGCGCCAAGACGTGGTCGCCCGGTTTGAATGGGTAAATTTCCAGCGCTCGTTTCCAATCCGCCCACGAATGCCAGTCGAGGCTGTGCAGGTCGATCGCCGCGTGGAGGAAAATCCATTCGTCGGTCAGCGGTGTCGCGGTCGAATAGAGATAAGCGAACAGCACGGTGGCGATGAGCGCTGGGGCCGCGCACAACCATCCGCCCGACAGCCGGTGAAGGCCGAAAGGTCGCGCGGCGGGAGTCTGCCGGCTCGAAAGTGCGCTCTCGGCGGTGGCGGCCATCGTTACCAGCGTTGATGCACGCGAGGCGGACCCAATCAATCGAGCTCGAACGCGTCCTTATAATCGAGCTTGAGGCGCGGATCCTGCTGTTCCTTGCGCAGGACGCAATTGCCGGCCACCAGAAGCTCGATCTCCGAGCCCATGAAGCAGCGGAACGCGTCCTCCGGGGTACAAACGATCGGTTCGCCGCGCACGTTGAAGCTGGTGTTGACCAGCACCGGACAACCGGTGCGCGCCTTAAATGCCGTGAGCAAATCGTGGAAGCGTTCGTTGGTCCCACGGTGCACGGTCTGCACCCGCGCGGAATAGTCGACATGGGTCACCGCCGGGATGTCCGAACGCGGCACGTTGAGCTTATCGATGCCGAACAGCGACTGCTCCTCGTTGGTCATTTGTCGCCGCCGCCGTTTGACCACGTCGGCGACCAGCAGCATGTAGGGGCTGTCCTCGTCGAGCTCGAACCAGTCGGCCACGTCCTCGCGCAGCACTGCCGGCGCGAACGGGCGGAAGCTCTCGCGGTATTTGACCCGCAAGTTCAGCGTCTTCTGCATCTCCGGGCTGCGCGGATCGGCGATGATCGAGCGGGCGCCGAGCGCGCGCGGGCCGAACTCCATGCGCCCCTGGAACCAGCCGACCGCGTTTCCGGCAACGAGGCCGTCCACGGTGCGTGCGATCAGCGCGTCGTCTTCGCAACGCTCGAACGCGGCGCCCGCAGCGGCGAGTCGTTGCTCGATCTCATCCTGGGCGAAGCTCGGACCGAGGTAACTGCCCGCCATCGCGTCCGCGCCGTTGCCGCCGTTCACCTTGCGCGGTTTGCCGGCATAAAGGTGATAGGCGGCAAGCGCCGCACCGACCGCGCCGCCGGCATCGCCTGCCGCCGGCTGGATCCAGATGCGCTCGAATTGACCGTCGCGCAGCACCTTGCCGTTGCCGACGCAATTGAGTGCGACGCCGCCGGCAAGGCACAGGTTCTTCGCGCCTGTCTCGCGGGCGAGCGAGCGGGCGAGCCGCAGCATCGCCTCCTCGGTCACCTTTTGCAGCGAGGCGGCAATATCCATGTGCCATTGGGAGAGCAGTTCATTCGGCTTGCGTGGCGCCGCGCCGAACAGTGCGTCGAAAGCCCCGTTGGTCATGGTCAGCCCGGTGCAATAATCGAAATAGTCCATGTCGAGGCGGAAGGTGCCGTCGGGTTTCAAGTCCATCAGATGGTCGAAGAACAGATCGACGTGCTTGGGTTCGCCATAGGGCGCAAGCCCCATGACCTTGTATTCGCCCGAGTTCACCTTGAATCCGAGGTGATAGGTCAGCGCGGAATAAAGCAGCCCGAGCGAATGGGGAAAGTGCAGCTCCTTGAGGATCTCCAGATGACCGGCCCGGCCGATGCCGGCGGACGTGGTGGTCCACTCTCCGACCCCGTCCATGGTGAGAACCGCGGCCTCGGCGAAGGGTGAGGCGAAGAAGGCAGATGCCGCATGACTTTGATGATGTTCGGCAAAGAGCAACCGTTCGACGTCAGCGCCCGGCCCGAGTTTCTTGAGCTCGTCGCGCAGCACGATTTTCTGGAACAATTTTTCCTTGAGCCAAAGCGGCATCGCCATGCGGAACGAACGGAAGCCGCGCGGAGCGAAGGCGAGATAAGTCTCGAGCAGCCGCTCGAATTTGAGAAACGGTTTGTCGTAGAACGCGACGTAATCGATCTCGCCGATACCGACACGGCCGGCCTCTAAGCAATAACGAGCGGCGTGATGGGGAAAGCTCGCGTCGTGCTTCTTGCGGGTGAAGCGCTCCTCCTGCGCCGCCGCGACGATGCGACCATCCGCCAGCAGACAGGCGGCGCTGTCGTGATAGAAGGCGGAAATGCCCAGAATGCGCACGGTCAAAACAGCGTATAGATGAACGGCGCGACGGCGGAGCCCTTGGTGAGCACGATGAGGCCGCCCATCAGGCCGAGCATCACGACCACCGGCAGCAGCCAGTACTTCTTGCGCACGCGCAGAAAGCTCCAAAGCTCAGCGACGATGCTCAGCAACGGACGTCTCCCGTCAAAACTGGTTCTTCATCTGCGACCCGGCAGGACCGGGGGGATCGCGCTCGATCCAGTAGGAACGTGCCGCCGGGTCGAATTTAAGGCGCAGCGGATCCTTCCCGAACCTGCGCATCAGCAATCCAATCGGTGCGACCGTGGTGTAGAAAACGACACCCATGACGATCGGACTCACCACGGCGAATAACACCAGCCCGAGCCGATGCCAGATGACGTTGAGCGGACGCAGCGGCGCGGTCCAAAAATAGGCGCAGGCGAGAAAGGCCGCGGCCGCCGCCAGCCAATAGAGCGCCGTGCCTTGGCCTCGGTAGAACTTGAGCACGGCAATGAGCGCCAGCACCACCGCGAAGGTGACGCCCAGGTTGCGCTCGCTCGCGCGCGGCTCATCGCCGTGACGCGCCAAATCCTCGTGGAAGTTGCTTATCGCCATACCCCTCCTCCCCCGAGCGCCCCCGGATGTAGACCATCGGAACGCCGAGGTCCACTGAACTATGGCCCCGAAAAATGGGGTCTCGTTTTCGGAAAAGATCATATTCGAGAAAGAAGTTAGACCATCTCTTCCACTTCGAAAGATCACTCCGTCGTCACAGTTGACGCCCCCGCCCCGGCCGAGTAGGCGAAAGCAATCAATTCCTCGCGCGCGCAAACCGGCCGCGCATACCCGGCATGAAACCGAACTCCGGCAGTCACATCAACTGACGAGCGCGCAATGCCGTCTGCTGCTGGCGCGGAGTTTCTTTTGAGGATGCTGCCGCAATCCCGGCGAAGACTATTGTCGCACCGGACAACGCAACGGGCTTCTAAGCCTGGCTGCCGTGGAAATTACCTACGCCTGCGGTCGGCATCGCCAGCTGCTGCTCGCTGAGGAAGCCAGCGAGCGCCGACGGGGCGATTGCGGCTGCGGACGCCGCCGGGTAATAAGTATTGGTCTGCGAGAGAACCGGAGCGGCTGAGAGCGGGTTTGCGCTCGGCGCGTTCGCTGCCGCAGCGCTCATGCTGGTCTTGACCTGCGGCTGGTATCGCCAAAATTTACCGCCGTGTCGGGGCCCGACTTAATATAGTGCTGCTTAAATTTTACTCCGTCGGCGGCGCCTTCGCCGGGAGGATCACGCGGGTTATCGCAAATGAACAATTTCGACGAGGATCTTGGTCCTCCAGGCCCGGGCGGCTGGGTCCAGGTGAATGACGTCAGCAGCGCCGCCGCGCCGCGCGGGATTTAACCGTTGCGCGGTCGGATATTCCCGACGGGAAGACGCTACGCCTGGGTGCCGTGAAGGATGCCGGCCCCCGTAGTGGTCGGGGTCGCGAGCTGCTGCTGGCCAAGCGAACCCGTGCCGGTTGACGGCGCGCTCGAAGCTTCCGCGGCCGCTGGATAATAAAGATCAGCGCCTGAGAGAACCGGGCCGGCTGAAAGCGGGGTCACCGGCGTGACGCTCGATGCCGCCGAGCCCATGCCGGCCTGCGGCTGCTCCTCGGCTTTGATCTGCGTCCCATTCATCAACCAAATTGCACTCTGGTTCAGGCCGGCATTGTAGAACAGCAGGTCGCTGTTGCCGTCGTTGTTGAAGTCCCCGGTTCCAATGATTTGCCAACCGGTTCCGGCATTGAGCAGGCCCGCTTCGGCGGTCGGCGTCGCGCCGTTCATCAACCAGATGCCGGCTTGGCCGCTCGTGTTCTGCCAAATAAGTGCTGCCCGCCCATTCTCACGCCCGGTGGCGACCAAGTGCCAGCTCGGATCGCCCATATTGATCGTGGACGAGGACGTGACGCTCGTCCCGTTCATGAAGTCAATCGTCAGGTTCCCGGTCGTGGAGTTTTGCAGCAGGATATCGTCGCGGCCGTTATTGGTGAGATCGGCCGTGCCAACCACATTCCAGTTGGCTCCCGGGCCGGTAAATGCCGTCTCGGCAGTCGGTGTCGTGCCGTTCATCAGCCATACGCCGATGCTCGTGCCGCTTTGCCACACTATGCCGGACCTGCCGCTCCCGGCGAAATCCCCGATGCCCATGACGCTCCACCCGGCCGGCGCCGGGAACGCCGCCTCGGCAATGGGCGTCGAGCCGTTCATCTCCCAAATGCCCGGCGTGCCGTCCGTGCTCTGCCACATGATGTCGGACTTGCCGTCGCCGTTGAAATCGCCGACGCCGACGACGCGCCAGGACGCGGGAGTGGCAAAGCTCACGGAACCCGATGGGATCGTACCGGCCGAATTGGTCCAGATCGTCGCCGTTCCGCTGACGGTGTTCTGCCAAACGATGTCCGCGTAGCCGTTGCCGGCGAAATTTCCCGCAAAGCCGTTGTTGCCCGGCACCGTGGCGGGCGTGTTCTCGCTATAGCCCAGCGCAGACATCTCGGTGAGGTCGGCTTGGCTGACGGGGTTCGCCACGCCGGAATTGCTGAACGCGCGGAAGGCGTCGTTCCCGGCGCTATTGGCCCAATCGCCGAAGTCGCCGTTGGAGTTGGTATTGAAGCTATCGAGGTCGGTCGCGCCGCTGTCCACGGAAAAATAGCCAGGCGTCGTGCCCTGGAAATCGCGCGTCCCGCCGGACGAGTAATGGAACAGATCGAGCGGCGTATAGCTGTTAGGGCCGATGCCTTGATTGTCCTGGTTGCCCACGAACAGGTCGCGCCCCAGCACCTCGGAGAGTTCATGGGCGGCGACACCGAAGAAGTCGTAAGTGCCGGGCGCCACCGACCCGCCGTTCGTGGTGTTGTAGGTGAACGACACATTCTGCGCCGGGCTGGCGAAGCCCACAAAGCCGTCGACCGCGCCGCTCGGCCCGGACAAGCCGATCGCCTTCGCCTCGGCGGTGGCAACCCAGTAGTTGCCCCCGCTGGTCGGATCCGCCGCGGGCAACGTACTCGCCCCCGTAGCGGCGCTCGCGATCAGTGCACCGCGGATTTGCGAATAGCTGTATTGGTTGAACTCCGTCTCGCTCTCGCCCAACGCGCCCGAGATCAGCGACTGCCCGTCGATCGAGCCATAGCCAACCGTGATATTGACGGTGATCGGGTTGAGAAAAATGCTGTCGAAGTACTGCGCCGCCGCGTTCATCGCCGAAAAGAAAGCCGCCGGCGCGCCATTCGTAGACGAGTCGAAAGTGAGATTGATGTTCATGTCCGGTAACGCTGTGTGGTTTTTGGGCGCAACGCGCGCGAACTGAATCAGCCGCGCGAAGGACCACTACTTTACGGTCGAATCGTGTCAACGCGACGTTTTGACAATGCCGCCGTGTGGACCACGAAACTCTAGAGCGCCGCGGGTTAACGGAGTGTAATTTTCGCCTTCCGTCCGCGTTCTCACGCCCGCAGGCGATACCGCGGGAGCCCGCTTGCGGTTGAACCCCTCGGATACGGGTGTTACTGGCAGCCGTCAGGCTGGGGAGAGACGGCTCGCCATTGTGCGCTAGGGGGCCCGAAGCCATTTTGCCCGCGGCTTGCGCGCCTGCCGGAGGATACCGCCATTTTTGCTCGATTGAGCTTCCCGGAGCGCGCGCCGCTTTCGCGGTTTTCGGCATGAGCCACGAACGGAAGCTGAGCCTCCCTGTGGAAAGCCTCACCCCGGAGGCCGCCAACGCGGCGAGCCGGAGCGCCGGATTGGAGGCGAAGCTTGCCCAACAGACGGCCGAGGCAGCCAAATTGGATGCCGAGCTGACCCGGGTGCGCACCGACGCGGCCAGGCTTGTCCGCGAGCTGGAGACGAGCCGGCGCGAACTGCAATGGATGCTGACAAGCACGAGCTGGCGCTTGACGCGGCCGCTGCGCATGCTCGCCGCGGCATCGCCGAAACTGACCCAGTATGGGCGCCGGCTCGCCAATTCCCTGTGGCCGCGAAAGATGTCGCCGGCGGATCGGCGCGCGGGGCTGCCGGAGAACAAAGCGCACGCTGGCGCGGGTTTGCCTGATCGGGATGAACTGCAAAGCCTCATCAGGGCCGCCGCGGAGCGGGCCGCGGATGACCCGCGGGTCCAGCCGAGCGCGCCGGTCGAAGGCGCTTTTCTACAGCCCTTTTTTTCCAGCGCCGGGTTCTCCGGCCCGCCGGCGATCACTTACCTGACGCTGCGCGAGGCCGGATGGGCGGTCTATGCAACACAAGCCGAGGCCGAAGAGATTGCCGGGCCGATCCGGGCCAGCGATTTGTTCGACGCGGCCGGCTACACGAAACGTGCCGGAAATCTCGGCGCACTCGATCCCGCGCTGCATTACGTCCTCGTCGGCGAACGGATGGGCATTGCCCCGTCTGAGGCTTTTGATCCCGCGTATTACGGCGATCGTTACGCCGACGATCTTCCGGGCAGAGCCAATCGCCTTCATCACTTTCTGACCCGCGGCCGTGCCGACGGGCGGCGCTCGCTGCCGGCCGCAGCCTCTCTGAAATTCGACCGATCACGTCTCGATCCCAAGCTCGACACGGTGCTGCTCGTCGCCCACGAGGCATCGCGCACCGGCGCGCCGATCCTCACCTACAATCTGGCGAAACGGCTGCGTGGCAAGTGCAACGTTGTTGCCCTGCTTCTGGCCGACGGCGACATCGTCGACGATTTTCAAGCATCGTGCACGGCGGTCATCGGACCGCTCTCGCGCGCTGACTGGCACGCCAGCGAGTTCAAACACCTGGTGCGATATCTGCTCGCTGCCTATCCGGTCACTTACACGATCGTCAACAGCAGCGAATCATCGCGCATCATCCCGCCGCTCGCGGACGCGCTCGTTCCCACCGTCCTGCTTGCGCACGAGTTCGCCTCCTATGTCCGGCCGAGGTCGATGATGCGCGACGGACTAGAATACGCGACGCAAGTCGTGTTTTCAGCCGAACTGGTCGCCCGTTCGGCTTGCGAACAACACCCGATCCTCGAGCACCGGCCGTTTCATATCCTGCCGCAAGGACAAACGGAGAGGCCGCCGGCCCGGGAGACGATTGCGGCTGCGAGTAGACCAGCGAACCTGGCGCGAACATTTCGACCGGCGGGAGCGGAAAATGCGCTCGTGGTGCTGGGATGCGGGACCGTTCACATCCGCAAAGGCGTCGATCTGTTTCTCTCCTGCGCGGCCGCGGTCGCCGCCATGCGTCCGCCGCGACCGGTCCGATTTGTTTGGGTCGGAGGAGGATACGATCCGGAAAACGACGTGGATTATTCCTGCTATCTCGCCGACCAGATTGCGCGCTCCGGATTGGAGGCAACGGTCGCGTTCACCGGCGAAATCGCCGATGTCGATGCAGCCTATGCGCTGAGCGACGTGTTTTTTCTCAGCTCGCGGCTCGATCCCCTGCCCAACTCCGCCATCGACGCGGCCATGCATGGCCTGCCGGTTATCTGCTTCGACCGCACCAGCGGAATTGCCGATATTTTGCGCGCCGACCCGTCGACGCGGGAATGCGTCGTTCCTCATCTCGATGTGCGGGCTGCCGCCGAGCTGATCGTGACGCTTGCCGGCGACGAAGCGAAACGCCGGCGCCTCGGAAATGGCATCCGAAACGTCGGTGGCGCGGCTTTCGACATGGATCGCTACGTGAGCCGGCTGGGCGAGCTGGGAGCCGAGGCCGCCGCGATGATGCGCCAGCGGGCCGAGGATCTTGCCACGCTGCGCGCCGATGCGATGTTCGACCCGGATATTTATTTGCCGGCCGGTGCGGATCGAAGCGCGAGAAGCGAAGCGATCGTTGATTACCTCACGCGCTGGGCGGCGATTGCGACTGCCCCCAACCCGGACGATTACGCGCTCCGGCGCCCCTGCCCCGGCTTTCATCCGCAAATCTACGCGCATGCGCACGCGGGCGGTTACGACACGAGGATGCTTAATCCGCTCGCCCACTTCATCCGCAGCGGCAAGCCGGACGGTCCGTGGCGGCACGAGGTCGTCACGCCGGAGTCGCTGGCCGCGCTGCCGCCGAAAGGTCAAATCCCGCCGGCGGCCCTGCATGCGCATTTTCATTATCCGGAACTGGCGGAGGACTTCGCGCAAAAGCTCGCAGCGAACGGCACGCGCTGCGACTTGTTGTTGAGCACCGATGAGAACGGCAAGGCGAGAACGTTGCGCAGGGCGACCGCGCAGTATCGCAACGGCGAAGTCGATATCCGCGTGGTCCCCAACCGCGGGCGCGACATCGGAGCCTTCCTGACTGCCTTTGGCGAAGATATTGCGCGCCGCTACGTCATCGTCGGTCACGTCCACGGCAAACGCAGCCCCACCATCGGCGGCCAAGGCGACCCCACGCTCGGCGACCGCTGGCGCGAATTTCTCTGGCAGAACCTGCTCGGCGACCATCATGCGATGATGGATGGGATCATCGCGCATCTGGCGGCGGACGAGACGCTCGGCCTCGTGTTCCCGGAGGACCCGCACCTGTGCGACTGGCGCGCCAACCGCGCCAACGCCCAGCGGCTCGCCGCCCGGATGGGGATGAAGGAGCCACTACCGCCGTTCTTCGATTTTCCGATTGGGACGATGTTCTGGGCGCGGACGGCGGCGCTTACGCCGCTGTTGGAGCTCAAGCTCGGATGGGAGGATTATCCGAGCGAGCCCGTGCCCTATGACGGTACGGTCCTGCATGCGATCGAACGGCTGTTGCCGTTCGTGGCGCAGCACGCAGGCTACCGTTTCGCCACGACCCACTTCCCCGGCGTGACGTGGTAAGCCTTTGAAGACCACCCATAAGTTCATCCTGGTTCGTTCCGCTTATCGGGCGATCAAGCTCGCGCGCGGCCTGTTCGGCCTGGGGACCCGGTGCGAGGTGACGCGCGACGGCCTGCGCTACGATCTCGATCTCTCGCAGGCGATCGACCTCACCATCTTCGTGTTCGGCCGGTTCGAGCCGTCAACGGTCGCAGCCTTTCGCCGTTACGTGAAGCCCGGCGCGACGGTGCTCGACATCGGTGCCAACATCGGGGCGCAGACCCTTCAGCTGGCGCGCCTCGTCGGGCCCAGAGGCCGGGTCCTCTCATTCGAGCCGACCGCCTTTGCCTTCGCCAAATTGCGCCGCAATTTGCAACTCAATCCGGAGATCGCCGACCGGGTGACGGCCCTGCAATGTTTCCTGACCGGCGGCGACCCCAAGAGCTTTCCGGCATCCGTCTATTCGAGCTGGTCGTTGCAGCCCTCGCCCGAGGCGCATGACAAGCATCTCGGCGTGCCGATGGGGACGGCCGGAGCGCGCGGCGCGACCCTCGATGGCGTGCTCGCCGAGCACTCCATCGAAAGAGTCGATCTGGTGAAACTCGACGTCGACGGATTCGAGTGCGACGTGCTTGCAGGCGCAAACGAGATGATCCGACGCAGCCGCCCAACCTTCGTCATGGAAATCCTGCCGTACGGACTCGTCGAGCAAGGCGCGAGTCTCGACCAGCTGCTCAATTTCCTCATTCCATTCGGCTATCGGCTCTACAACGAGCGTACCGAGGCATTGCTGCCGAGCGACGCGGCGGCACTGGAGAGAATGATCGGCGAAGGCGCCAGCTGGAATGTCATCGCACGCGCCGCTTGATGCAGCCGCGTCTCAGCGCCGCCGGCGGTAAATGGCCAAAGCATCGGTTTCAGGAGTCAGTCGTTCGAAGTCCGGACTTGTTGCAATCCATTCGGCAACCGGTTTCGACACGCGATCGAAAGGGTTGGTGCCGGTAGCGGGAAGTTCGCTGAGCGGCAGAGTGACAAAGTAATCGGCATTGATGTCGTAGAGTCTCTTGATCGCGCGTTGCGGATCGCTCTCCAGATAGCCGAGCGATGTGTATTCGCAGCGGTAGCCCACGTTCCGGCGCATTTTTTCCGCGTAGAGCCACGCCGACGGGGCGCTGAAATCGACCAAGTCGGCGCCGATGACCTCAATCCTGCCCAAACGACTCCGGTCGCAGGTCTCGGCAACGGCTCTCGCCATCCGCGCCATCGCGGCGAAATCGCTGTGTGGTGCCTGCAAATACCACAAGGCGGTGTCGGGCAGCGGAACCAGCCCTTGCACCATCGCATGCGTGGCACCCCAGTTGCCCGCGAGTAGTACGGCGGCCACGGCGGTAAGCCAGCGGCCCCGCAGGGTGACCAGACTCCATGCCAACAGCAACACGACGAGAGGCACCATCGGGGCGAGATAGCGCACGTCCTCGGCAATCATGCGCGAGTATGCGATGAGAGCGGCGAAGATCGTACCGGCGAGACAAAGCGCAAAAAGAAGGCGCGACTCGACAGCTCGCCGCAGCAAATTCGCAAGCCCGCCGCGCGCGACGCGTACGGCGCCTGTCGCAAGCGCCCAGGCCACGACGATCGCCACAAGCCCGGCGAGCCAGGGAAACGGGGAGAGCGCCTGCAACAGCGCCCACGACCAGAAGCCAAGCTTGGCGAGCAAAGGCCGTTCGGAGCCGTAAAGCAGCACGATGTCCTTGGTGATCGTCGCCTCGTTGATGTGGACGACGATGCCCGGCCAGTGCATCGCGTACCACGCGATTGCGACTCCGGCGAACGCGAGAGAGCCGAACAGAAGGAAAAAGTCGAGCGGCACGGCGGCGGCGCGTTGCCGGTGTGAGGCCGAACGGACGATGGCGATGTACAACAGAAACGGCAGGACGTAACCGACGCTTGTGGTCTTGGCGAGCATCGCCACAGTCGCCCAGAACAGCGCCCCGGCCGCGAGCCGCGGCCACGCCGCGTCGGCGGCGCGCAGCGCGACCCAAGCGAGCCCGGCGACGGCCATCGCCTGGCCGGCCTCGACCAGAAACTGCTGATTGAAGGCGATGAAATCCGATGTGCCTGCGCACGCGAGCATGGCCGTGAGCGCGACCGCCAGCGAACCGCCGAGCCGCCGCGTCGCGGAATAGATGAGGCCGAGGGTGATGCCGGCCGTCGCAACGTTGGTGAGCAGCAGGGCCCGTTCGGGATCGCCCAGGATACGCGTGAGCGGCACCGTCGCCTGGGCCAGCCACGGCAGCAACGGCGCGCGGGAATCGGGAACGGTCAGGAATGCGGAGAGCCACGCCAGCGCGCCGTCATGCAGGGCGTAGCGGATTTGCAGCGCGAGCGTGGCGTAATAAGCGTGGTCCCACGGCCAGACGCGGGCGTCGCGGAAAATCCATACGACGCTCGGGAGAAGAAGAATGGCGGCCGCGAGATAGGCACTGGCAGGCCGGTCGAGCAAAACGGCGATCGTTGTAGTCCAGCCACTCGCCGTTTGTTGCGGCCCTTTTAATTGCAGCGCCGCATCGCTTATCGCCTGCATGCAGATGGGTTTCTTTCGACGTAAGCGCCGCGGATGTCGAAATCGGCTCAAAGTGCCGTGGATCAATGCCGCCGGTCCGCCGGCCCGTCAATAGCCGGAGTAGGGCACCATTCATCGGGGCTCTGATGCTTGAAATGGCGTCCCGCAGCGGGCATGAAGCATGCAACCGAGGTGCCGCCCGGATAATGGCCGAACTCGAACCGCTATCGGGTCCCTCGCCCGCTGAAGCCAAGCAGGTGACTTGCGCGTGAGTACAAAGCCGCTCTCGTCGGCGGGTCCGCTGCACGACTATGCCGGGGTGTGGGAACGCAAACCGGTCCTGCGCGAGGTTTATCGGGATTTGTATGATCGCCTGGCGCCGGAGTGCCGTCCCGGAACGACGATCGAGATCGGCGGTGGAATCGGCAATCTCAAGCAACGCTTGTCCGACGTGGTTGCCACCGATGTTCAATATGCGCCTTGGCTCGATTGCGTCGCCGACGCACAAAGCCTTCCGTTCGCTACCGGGGCAGCGGCAAACATCGTTATGGTCGACGTGCTGCATCATCTCGAGTTCCCCACGCTGTTCTTCCGCGAAGCCGCGCGCGTGCTCCGCACGGGCGGGCGGCTGCTGATGATGGAACCGGCGATCACTTACGGCAGCACGCTGTTCTATCGTTTGTTCCATCACGAGCCGGTGCGAAGCTCCGCCGAGGCGCTCGTCGAGGGCACGCCAAACCGGCACCGCGACCCCTACGATGCCAACATTGCGATCCCGACCATTCTCGTCACCCGCGAGCGCGCACGGTTCGACGCCCGTTTTCCGGAGCTTCGTATCGTGCGGGTCGTCTGGTTCGCGTTCGCGGCGTTTGCGCTCAGCGGCGGGTTTCGGCCTTGGAGCCTGCTCACCGCCGGGGCGGCGCGACGCCTGATGCGCTTGGAGCGCGCGGTCGAGCCGCTCATCGGGCGGCTAGCCGGATTTCGCGTGATGATCGTGATCGAAAAACGAGCGGTGCCGGGAAGCCTATGATGCACGCACCGGCCGCGACATTGTCCCCGCGCAAGGAGGACATCCGCCGCCGCGCGGATGCTGCCGCGAATGAACGGGCGCAGTGGCGCCGGCGCGGCGCCTTCTTTCACAACGAGGACCTGCAGTTCCTCAAATTCCTGATACCGGAGGGCGCGCGCGTACTCGAACTGGGCTGCTCCACCGGCGAGCTGCTGGCCGCACTTAAGCCGTCGTTCGGTCTCGGCGTCGATTTCAGCGCGAGCTCGATCGATGAGGCGCGGCGCGCCTTTCCGCATCTCACATTCGCGATCGGCGACATCGAGTCCGACGCCTTCATCGAATCGCTGCCGGGACCGTTCGACTACATCCTCGTCGTCGATACGCTCGGCTCGCTCGACGATTGTCAGCGCATGTTTGCGAACCTGCATCGCTTGTGCACGCGCGAGACACGGCTGGTGGTCGGATATTTTTCCCACGTCTGGCATCCGCTGTTGAAACTCGCGGAGCGGATCGGTCTCAAAATGCCGCAGCCGTCGCAGAACGTGCTGGCGCTCGCCGACGTGCGGGCGCTCGCGGCACTTGCGGATTTCGAGGCGGTGAAAAGCGAGCGCCGGCTGCTTTCGCCGGTCCGGTTGTTCGGGCTCGGCCGCCTGGTCAATCGCTTCATCGCGCCGTTGCCGATCTTCAACAGCCTGTGCCTGCGCCACTATACCGTGTGCCGCTCGCTGCGCCGGCCGGAGGATGTCCCGCGCACGGCGACCATCGTCATCCCTGCCCGCAACGAGCGCGGCAACGTCGCACCCGCGATCCGACGCATCCCGCAGTTCGCCGACGCGCTCGAAATCATCTTCGTCGAGGGCCACTCGCAGGACGATACCTGGAGCGAGATCGAGCGGGTCATCGCCTCGCATGCCCAGCAGGAAATCAAGGCGCTGCGCCAGCCGGGTGAAGGCAAGGCCGACGCGGTTTATACCGGTTTCGACGCCGCAACCGGCGATGTCCTGATGATTCTCGATGCCGACCTGACAGTGCCGCCGGAAGATTTGCCGAAGTTCTGGGAGGCGATCCGCTCCGGCAAAGGCGAGTTCGTCAACGGCACGCGGCTGGTCTACCCGTTCGAAAGCGAGGCCATGCGGTTCCTCAATCTGGTCGGGAACCGATTCTTTTCGCAGGTCTTCAGCTGGCTGCTCGGCCAGCGCTTCACCGATACGTTGTGCGGAACCAAGGTACTACGGCGCAGCGATTACCTGCGGCTCAAGGCGGCCCGCAGCTATTTCGGCAATTTCGATCCGTTCGGCGATTTCGACCTCATCTTCGGAGCATCTAAGCTCGGCCTCAAAATCGTCGAGGTGCCGATTCGTTATGCCAGCCGTACCTATGGGGAGACGCAGATCTCCCGCTTCCGCCACGGGTCGATGTTGCTGCGCATGATGTGGTTTGCGTTCCTGCGCATCAAGGCGCTGTGACGAAGGTGATGGTGCGCCGATAGGAGACCTGCGCGTGAAGTGGATCGCGATCGCCATCAAGCTCGGCATCTCCGGCTTGCTCGCCTGGCTGGTGCTCAAGCACGTCGACTTCACCGCCGCCGGCGCGTTGCTGGGCAACCGGCGCGGGGCCGTGGCGCTCGTCCTCGCCATGGCGCTGCTCGCGGGCGGAGCCGCGATCGCCGGCGTGCGCACCGTCTGCGTCATGCGCATCCTGGGCGCCCATTGCTCGATCGGACGCGGCATTGCCGTGTGGATGGTCGGCCTTGTCGTGAGCCAATCGCTGATCACCTTCATTGCGGGGGACGCGGCACGCGTATGGCAGTTCGCGCGGCTCGGATATTCGCCGGGCACGGCCAGCAGCGCCGTCGTGCTCGAGCGCGCGCTCGGGTTCGCCGTGCTGCTCGTCATGGTGCTGCTGTTCGAACCCGTGTTGCTGGCGCGCGCTTCGCCTGGGCCGGTGCGCACGGGCCTGATCGTTCTGGCGGTCCTGTGCGCCGGCGGCATCCTCGCCTTCGTGGCCTCGGCGTTCCTCGGCCGGCTGCAACCGTACCTGCCGGCGGCTGTGCGCGAGCACCGTCTGGTCTCGATTGCGATCGACGTTGCCTCGGCCGCGCGTCACCTGACCGGCTCGTGGAAGCTCGGCGCGGCGGTCGTTTTGTTGAGCGTGCTCATGCAGCTCAGCAACAGCCTTGCGCTGTTCGTTCTCGCCCGCACCACCGGCGTGGCCCTCGATTTCATCGCGATCTTGGCCGTGAGCGTGCCGGCGCTGCTCATCGCGGCGATGCCGATCGCAATCGCCGGCTGGGGCGTGCGCGAAGGCGCGATGATCGTCGGTTTTGGCCTGTTCGGGGTCGCGCCGGCCGCCGCCTTGGCGGTCTCGATCGCGTTCGGCCTCGCCATGCTTCTCGTCAGCCTCCCCGGCGCATTATTCATCCGTTGGGGAAAACAGAAGCAGGCCCCCGCACCCGCGTGAGGCCGGGCCCGACGCCTACGAGATCGCCGGGACTTTTTTGGCCGCCTGCGCGGCCCAGCGAACCGTGCGTCGCAGTCCTTCGGGCAGGCTCACCTCCGCCGACCAACCGAGCAGCGCGGCTGCCTTGCGGGTGTCGGCGAAATTGCGCAGCACCTCGCCGGGACGGCGGTCGAGGAACTCGATCCGCGGGCGCGGGAAGCCTTCTGCCGCGAGGGCGGTCGAGAGCGCCTCGACCAGTTCGCCCACCGTGGTCTCGCGCGCGGTCGCGATCTGGAACACTTCGCCGCCGACGCCGTCCGCGGCGCTCGCGCGCTCGATCGCCCGGGTGAGATCGTCTATGTAGACGAAATCGCGCGTCTGCGCGCCGTCGCCATAGATTTGTAGCGGCTGTCCGGCGAAGGCGCGGCGGATGAACTTCGCCACCACGCTCTCCTTGTGCTCGGACCCCGGCCCGTAGACGTTGCCGAACCGCAGCGCCACGGTGGCGAGGCCGAACGTGCGCGCGTAAGCGCTGCAATAAGCTTCGCCGGCGAGCTTGCTCGCGCCATAGGGCGACACCGGTCGCGCCGGCACCAGCTCATGGATCGGCGGCGCGCACTCCCCGACCGTCGCGCCCGACGACGCGAACACGAAACGGCCTACGCCGGCGGCTCGCGCGCCTTCGAGGTAATTGAAGGTGCCGATCACATTCGACAGGCAATCGGCGCGCGGATCTTCGATCGAGGGAGCGACGCCGGTGTTGGCGGCGAGATGGATGACGACGTCCATGTCCCGGCACGCCGCCTCGGCGAGTTTCGCGTCAGTGATATTGCCGACCGCGAGCTGAATGCGCCGCCGCGGCGGCCGCAAGGCCCCGGCCGCGACCGTCTCGATTTCCGCCACTCGCTGCAGGTTTTCCACGCGTCCGGTGGAGAGGTCGTCGATAACGCGCACGATGTTGGCGCGGTCGGCGAGCAGCCGCGCAATCAGCGACGGGCCGATGAAGCCGCAGCCGCCGGTTACGAGAAACGCCGTCATCGTCCCTTCCGCTCGTGCCGTGTCAAGCACCTATCCGGTAATTCGATTGGCGTCCAGGGGCGTGCAGATTCGCGCAGGTCGTCGCTGAGCGAGCCGAGATCATCCTGTTTTCATGCGTATCAATCGATTCTGGGGAAGACATTCGCCGCATGTTATGGATCAACCTCTGGCAGCTCCGCTTTCAGGGTGCGGCTGCAGCAATCTCCTGACTGTGCCGCGCAAAGGACGCAAAATCAAACGGCACCCCTCGATCGGAGGCGATAATATTTTCCGCCAGGAACTCTGCGACACGACTGTGGCCCAGATCAGTGAAATGCACGTAATCGACAAAAAATTTCCGCCGCAGTTTGTCTTCATATGGCAAAGCCCCTTCGGCGTTGCGATAGATTATGCGGCGCGTGCGATCCGCTTGTTGTGCCGCGTCAACAAGCGCGGCGAGGCGAGTAGCGCTGCGTGCCATGAAATACCCGCGCAATCGCGCATCATCAAGCTTGGCGCGAGGCGCGCATGGGTCGTTCTTATGCGCCTCCATGTATTTGTCGAGCTCAAGCTCGACGGCAGCCGGATCTGCGCCGCCGGTGGGCCCAACCGCGGCTCGATAGGAGGGAGCAGCAGGGTTATCGTCATATAAGGGTTGCGTGGTGAGCATGATATTGGCGCGGTTGAACAGTGAGAGAATATCGCGCTCGGCATTGAGATAAAATGAAACTTGTTTATCTTCAACGCCGGTCGTCACATTGTCGAGCCTGACGGAAAATTGCCAGTCGGTCTCCGTGTTATCGACCATCAGATGATCCGCGTCGGCAGGCTTCCGGAGGCCTCCCGCCGCTTCGTCGGGTCGCAGGCCCGACATCAAGCGGACGAGGGCGCTGTGGCGCGCAAGCGTCCCAAGCAACGGGCTTGAAATGCCCGTACCACCATACGTCAGGTAGAGCAGCTTCGGCCACTCCATCGGATTGACCGCCCCGCTGCCAAAGAGACATGGAGCACTGGCATCGTTGATGCCGTCGAAGGTAACAATCCAATCAGGATTCAGCGGCATGGCGAACAGCGAGATCGCCACAAACTCCTGGTAGGCAAGCCAACTGCCCATGGCGATGTTTATAACGCGATAGCGCACGCCTCCTGATTTCTCATTCAAGTGCCGCTGCAATTGCGCCGAGATGGTGTTCTCGTCGCTGGTCGCCCCGACGGACAAAACGACTGACGCTCCGGTGAGTACGACGAGGCGTTCGCCGGGGTGCTTGCCGTAACGGCGAAGATAGTCGGCATCGGGAACGAGTTCGTAATCAAAGTCTTGGGCAAAGCCCCAATTGTTAAAATGCATGGTGGTGGGAATGTCCTTCTCTCTGATCTTGTCGTGCCAAAAACCGCCGTCGGCCCAGCGCTGAGAAAATATCCAATATGGCTGCAGGCTCATCGACGTCAGTGCTCTTGGCCGCGGATGAAATTGTTCGTAGAGTCTGGCACCGCCCTCGATTGACCCGGCAAGCACCACACAAATAACGACCGGAAGGAATATTGCAGTCAGTCGCTTCGCAAACGAGTTCCGCATGTAGTCACCGTGTTTCGTGGAATCCGTATCGGCTACTATCGGGCAAGGACAGCGAGTCGGGTTCTGCATTCTTCGTGCGCCGGCGCACTTCAGATAGTCTTCATCCGCGCCGGATCGATCGCCCCCGGGCGTTTATCGGGCAAGTCGCGCGACAAAACGGTTGCGCATCAATGGGTGTAAGATCAAGAGAAGGCGAGATCAACGGTCTTGCGCGGCCTTTCGCTCCTTGCGCCGCATGCAAGGCAAGCCCAATCGAGCGGCCAGATTTGCTCGCCGGCGGCGATCGGCTGCGCGCTGCACCGCAGGTTGAACAGAGTCGCGCCGCCGCCACGATTTCGTTCGGGCGCTAAAATGCAAGCTCCCCGCCGCGGAGCGGCGGGGAGCTTAACAAGCTCACGCTTGACAGACGCGCAGGTTATTGCATGCCGCGCGGGTTGGTGTCGGTCGGCGTGAGCAGAGTCATCGCATTGCTGCCGCCGTTCCCGGCGACCCGGTTGTTGTCATAGGACGACGCTGTCCCGCCGCCGCCGACGCCGGTGCCGTTGAAGGTGATGTCGTTGTTTGAAAGAGTGCCGGTTCCGCCGGAACCCACCACGACTCCGATCGTGTTGAAGCTCATCACGCTGTTGTCGACAAACAGGTTGCCGCCTGAGTCAACTTCCACGCCGTTTGTGTTGTTGGAGAACACCGAACGGGTGACGGTCGCTTTGCCGCCGCTGAGAACCCCGACTCCGAACTTCGCGAGATAGACTTTAACGTTGTTGACGTCGACGTTGGACCCGCTTGCAGCAACCAGAATGCCGGCATTCGCCACGTTCTCGATTCGCGTATTGTTGACCCCAACGTACCCGGCAGCGTTTACGGTGATGCCGTTGACGCTGAACCCGGTGATGTCGCAGTTGTCGACGATCAGCGCCTTACCCGCGTTGAACACGATACCGCTCAGGCCGGGGGTCGCGGCGGTGCCATTGCCGAACACACCTTGGAACCGGATGTTGCGGATGACGAGGATGTCGGTTGCACCGGCGGAGAAGACGATGCCATTCGAACCGCCGACCAAGGTCGAGGCCACCTGGCCGCCGCCGCCGTCGAGCGTGATCGACTTGGTGACCGTCAGTCCGCCGAAACCGCCGGGATCGAGCGCGTCGATCTCGCCGCCGGCGACGGTCTTGGAAATGGCCCCGGGCCAGGTCTTGCAGGGCGCGGTGCGGCTGCACGGATTGGCGTCGTCGCCCACGCCGGAGACCCACGTTCGCGTCGCCTGCGCGTGCGCGGGCGCAGCGTAAAGAACCGGCATTGCCATGGCCCCGACTGCCGTCAGGGCAAGAATCAGTGATTTCAGCCTCATTGGAGCTTCACTCCCCTGTTTTAAAATTGAAAAAGCCAAAGTAGCGATATAACGGATTACTATCTATCCGTCATAACCGCCGCGAGAGGGGCACAATAGTGCGGATTGAAATGACGTGACGGTAATATTGTAGTGGGGCGTCAAAAAATTAAGGAATATCAATTCGCAGTTGTGGGATTTACTAATTCGGCACGCTTGGATAGGCCCTCCGCCTGGTAACCGGGCTTACGCGATGCTTACGCCGCAGCCTGGACACGAAAAGCGAGATCGCGGATGTAATGGCTTCATGTCATCCGGGTCCTCGTCGATCCAGGTGCGTAATTTCGCGCGTGCGCCGCGGTATTGTGGCCGGCGGCCCTCCCCAGGGCTCACGATGGGTTCGTTCGATGGCGCAAGCTGCCAAGCGCATCGCAGTCATTCAGTCCTGCTACATCCCCTCAAGGGCCTTCTTTGATCTGATCGGCTGGTACGCCGCTCCGTCGTCATAGCCCTCTGCCGGCGATGCCCAATGAAACGCTTGGCCGCCATTCAATCCAATTACATCCCATGGAAGGGATATTTCGACATGATAGCCTCAGTGGATGAATTTATCTTCTATGATCATGTGCAGTATACGAAGAAAGACTGGCGCAACCGCAACCGTATCAAGACGCCGCAAGGCCTCCTTTGGCTCACGATTCCTGTCGGCGACAGTATTAGGCGTCGAATTTGCGATGTTTTGCTGCCGGATGAGGCCTGGGGTGTCGCCCATTGGAGAGTTCTCGAGGCGAACTATCGAAGGGCCAGGTTTTTCGACGAGATATCCGCTTGGCTTGCGCCGCTCTATCTTCACAACAAGCATACCCATTTGAGCGCATCCAATCGCGCATTCGTTGAAGCCATATGCGCCTATCTCGGGATCAGGACCAAATTGGAGTGGTCTGATAAATACCAACTGGAGGGGGAGCGCACTGAAAGCATCGCAAATATGTGCGTCCAAGCCGGCGCGACGGAATACGTGGTCGGTCCGGCGGCTCGCGCCTATCTCGATGAGACCACGTTTGCAGTGCGCGGCATCAGCGTGACCTGGTTCGATTATGCCGGCTACCCCTCGTATCCGCAGCTCTGGGGTCCGTTCGAGCATCAAGTATCGATACTCGACCTTTTGTTCAACTGCGGACCGTCGTCGGGGCGTTATATGAAGCACGTCCCAGAAACGTGCGGACAATAGAAACTTCCGGGGGTGAACAGATTTAAAGACCGTATTCCTAATCGTTGAATAATTGAGCATACATCACTTGGCAAAGGTAAAGGCTCCATATCTGCCACCCGTAGTTCGTTCGCCCTGACAAGGTATCTTCGACCAACGTCAAAATAGCCTCACGCCGCAAAAACCTCTGCCCGAACGAAGACTCGTCATATAAACGACGTACAAGCGATGCCACCGATTCCCGGCCGAGGTACTCGCGAATATCGATTGTCAGTCCCATTTTCGGATTTCGCAACACGTAATCGGGATACCACTCGGCAAAATTGCGCCGCAGGTAATACTTGGAATAACCGTTGAAGAGTTTATCACTATCGGGCCGAGAAAACATCAGAACCGCCGCATCCCGGGCAAGAAACGGATTTACATAGCTCACCTCGAGACACCGCGCGAGCTCCATATCGATCATGTTCCACGCCTCGAAAATCGCGTGCAGATCGTGTCTTAATCTCGTCGTGAGACTCAGCTCCCCATTCTCAACTAATCCGGCTCTCTCGACCCGGGATTCGCTTCGCCGCGGCGATTGAAACAATTTTTCGATCCACATCTCGGACGTACAGGTGATACGGCGCTCGTACGCATCCAGGCTCTTAAACTTCGGTCCGTGCACCTCATAGCCGGCAAGCAACTCATCCGGACCGCGGCCTGTCACGATTGTCTCGACCCCCCTTCGTGCCAATCGACGGTCCAGCAGATAGCGTACGAGATGGCTTGGATGTGCAATAGGGTATGGTAGCGCTTCAATGAGATTTATGCCTTCTTTCCACAGATCGATCTCGGTCAGATCGTAAATATCAAGCTCTATGCGGAACTGCTCGGCCAAAGCCTGCACGATGTCCAATTCTTGCGAAGCGCCGCGTCCACGGGTGCGAAACGTCGCGGCGCGTACCGTCGCGTGCAAGCGACGGGCGACGATTGCCAACAGGCTGGAGTCGAGTCCCGAGCTGAGATGGAATACGGCGTCGGGCCCGGCCGCCACGATCTCCCGCTCCAGAATGGCCAACAAGCTTTGATCTGACGGTTCCGGCGGCGACGGCAACGTTGTCACGAGAAGATTTTCTTTGCCGGCAATAATCCACCGTTCGCCGTTCCGCAGCAGCCCGACTCCGGAGCAGAAGGTGCGCCGCGTAAACGGCGTCTGATAGCGCAAATAGTCTTGCACGTAATTAAGGTCGACCGCGGTGAACGGCGCCAACGCCGACCAGCGTCGCGCCAGCCTTACGCGTCCGTCCGCGACCGCAATGAAGACCGGCGCCGTGTCGAACCATGGACGTTCAATAACCAGCTTTTCATCGTCATAGCTGACGCGCGTGCCGCCCAAAGCAGTTGCCGCCCGCGGTTCGGCCGGGCGGCGGTCTGCGTCAAGTCCGGCGTATAGTTGGTAAATCAGCGCGTCAGCTTGTTGTGGCAATTGGTCCATTGTCTGTGCTCGACAAACGCAACCGTTCGGGGTCCGCAGCTGCTGGTATATTGCCATATACGGCGCGGACAATCGCAGTAGGGCGCTGTTTTACTTGAGTGAATATCTTCGAGATATATAGGCCCACCAATCCGATAAAAAATAGATTGACGCCGCCTATGATCCAGACGGAGATCATCACCGACGTCCATCCCTCGACCGTATTGCCGAACAGCAGCCAACGAGCGACAAGGTAAGCCACCAGTACGAAGGCAATTGCGCAGATGCCGCTTCCCACAATCGCCGCAAGCAGGAGCGGGCGGGCGCTGAAGGAGCTGATTGAAGTGATTGTCTGCGACAGGCGTTTGCGCAAGCTGTAAGAGGTCGTACCGACGCTCGTTTTCACGATCGGACAACCAACCTGCACGTAACCCGTCAACGTCCACAAGCCGGCGATGAAGGGGTCGCTTTCCCGATGCTGCAACAAACTCAGCATGTATCGCCGGGTCATCAATCGGGCGATAACCAGATTCCGCGGGAGTTTCAGACTGCTGAGGAAGTTGAATAGCCACCAGAAAAGCCCACCCGTGATTCGCTCGAAAAATTGCCCTTTTCGATGAATTTGGTAACCATACACCACATCGCAATCGCCCTTTTTGATTCGATCGTAGCAGATGGCGAGGAAGTCCATCGATTCTTCGAGATCGGCATCGGTGACATAGATCAGTTTGCCGGACGCATAGGCAAATCCGGTCATCAAGGCACGGTGGTGGCCGAAGTTTCGCGACAGATCAATCACCTTTACCCGAGGGTCACGACGATGGATGTCGATGGCCAGATCGAGACTGTCATCCGGCGAGCCATCATTGACGAAAATGATTTCGACCGGCAGATTCAACTTATCTGCCAAACGACACGCTTGCGAATAGAAGTTGGGAATGTATCGGCTGCTCTTGTAAAGGCTGGTGACGATCGAAAGCTCGATCTGCTCACTCATATCCGGCCCGAACCTTGCGATGTTCATACCC
This sequence comes from Hyphomicrobiales bacterium, assembly GCA_019243195.1. Classification (GTDB taxonomy): domain Bacteria; phylum Pseudomonadota; class Alphaproteobacteria; order Rhizobiales; family Xanthobacteraceae; genus AP-16. The sequence goes on along the minus strand of JAFAUQ010000136.1, from coordinate 25,477 downwards.
GATCCGACCAGGCGCTTGAGCCGTTAGCTCGCCGCCATCGCGGTGTCCCTGCCTCGGCTTGCGGGCGCGCCCGCGCGCTCACGGCGACAATGCCGCCAATTGGCCGAGCACGCGGTCGGCGACGCGTGCGCGCTTTTCGCCCATACCATACCATAGCGGCAGACGGACCAGGCACGCCGATACTTGGTCGGTGACGGGCAGCATGCCGGAAGTCCGGCCGTAACGGCGGCCCCCCTCGCTCGAGTGGAGCGGCACATAGTGAAAGATCGCGTGGACGTTCTCTTGGCGCAGCGTCTCGATAAGCTGGTTGCGGATTTCGGGCGTCGGCAGCACCAGATAATAGAGGTGCCCGTTATGCCGCGTGTGATCGGGGACGTGCGGGCGTCGCGCATGCCCGCGCTTCTCGATATCGGCAAACGCAGCGTGGTAGTAGTTCCAGGTTTGCAGCCGGTCGGAGGTAAAGCGCTCGATGGCGTCGAGCTGCGCACGCAGAAACGCCGCGACGATCTCGCTCGGCACGTAGGACGAGCCGAGCGAAACCCAGGAATACTTGTCGACGAGCCCTTGCATGAAGCGCGCGCGATTAGTCCCCTTGTCGCGAATGATTTCGGCCCGCTCGACCAGATTCCGGCGGTTGACGATCAAGGCGCCGCCCTCGCCGCTGACGACGTTCTTGGTTTCGTGGAAGCTGAAACAGGCGAACTCGCCCAGCGTGCCGGCGAGCCGCCCACGGTACTCCGACATGAGTGCATGCGCGGCGTCCTCGATCACCATCAGACCGTATCGCTCGGCAATCTCGCACACCACGTCCATTTCGGCGCACACGCCGGCATAGTGCACGACCAATATCGCGCGGGTGCGCGGGCCGATGGCGGACTCGATGAGCCTTTCGTCGATGTTGAGCGTATCGGGGCGAATGTCGACGAAGACCGGCACGGCTCTGCGCAAGGCCACCGCGTTGGCGGTGGAAACGAACGTGAACGAGGGCATGATCACTTCGTCGCCCGGAGCAAGCTCGGCAAGCAGCGCCGCCATTTCCAGCGCACCGGTGCAGGAATGGGTCAACAGGGCACGCGGCGCTTGCAACGCCGTCTCGAGCCAGCTCTCGCACGCCTTGGTATAATATCCGCCGCCGGAAATCTGGTGCCGCGCGATCGCGTCCCGGATGAGGTCGATCTCTCGGCCGCTCTCGGGGGGAAGGTTGAAGGGAATGACCGGGCTCATGCGAGAGTCTGCAAGCGACGCGGGATAGCAACGGCGGACCACGGTTGGCGCGGCAGAAATAGCCAAATCGCCGGCAAAATCATAGTCCTGCTCCTGGACTCCATACCGCTTATGCCGGATCGCTCCCAATCCGATGATCGGCATGGACTTTGCGCTGTCGATCACGCAGACCGGCCCCTAACTGCACTGCATCACGAACAGAGTATAAGGCGGAATCTTCTTATGAATGATCGTCTCGTCGACCGAGCTGAAATGCTCCGAGACCAGCGCGCGGTATCCGCTGGCACGTCGCACGTTTTTGCCGCGGTCCCATTCGATCAATTTTCGCGCGATCGGATTCTGGTTTTCGATGAATACCGGATCCAACGTAACGATACGGCCGCCGGGCCTGATCGCCGCCTGCATTAAAGCGAGAAGAGCGGCGGCTTCATTATTGTCGAGATGATGCAACACACCGATCAGGAGCCCAATATCGAACCGCTCGTATTTGGGCACCTCGTCCGCAGTGAACCTGCCGGTAATGAACGAGCCCCGCTTACCGAAGCTTTTGCGTGCGTCCTCGATGTATCGAGGGTTGGGATCGTAACCGACATAGCGCACCTCCGGCATGAGCGCCAAAAGTTTGGCGGGACCGCAACCAACGTCCAAGACGTGGTCACCCACCTTCGGGCGGATGAAACGGTCGACCACCATGCGCCGGCCCGACCGCGCCCCGAAAACACGCTGGATTAACTCATAAATGACGGGAAAGGAAAGAATTGAGCTGACTCCAGAGGTGTTTTCGACCATTTTGGTCAAGCCTTGGCCTTTAATCGACCCGCCAGCCGCCGTCCGGCAAAGGCAGCAAAGGCACAAAGGCCGATCGCGGCGACGGCACTCGTTTCCAGCCCCGCCCAAAAGTAATTGTCGCGATAGTCCAAGCGCACGACGCTCTCGCCGGGGCCTATGGGCAGGCCCAAGTAGGCGCCGTAGACTTCGAGGACCGGCGTGGCAATTCCATTGACCGTCCCGCGCCAGCCGCGGTCGTAATTGTCGGGGATGAAGACGATGCCCGGCGTTGCCGAGGTCAGCTTCAAGGTCAGGTGTCCCGGCCGGTCCTCGACCACCGCCACATCCCGCCCCGTCCCGCGTGAGCCGGCGCACTCGGCGGCGGGTTCCACGAGGCCACGAACCGCGGCCGCATCGAGCAGCGCCATGTCCTCGGAAAAAGCGGAGAGCACGTCGTTGCGCTGCCACGGCGGGTGCCCGGCGCGCCAGCTGCAGAATATCCTGATGCCCTCCTCATAGGCGGCGTTGCGGAACAGGACGTAGCCCCCTTCCCGCCCCGCCTCCTGCCAGTTGGGCGAGAGGTGCGGTTCGGGCCTGCGCCTGACAAAGCAGAACATGTATTTGACGCCGATCAGATCGAGCGCGCGCGGATCCAATTCGCCGCACGGTACAAGCTCGACCCAATGTGGACGCAGTTGATGCACCTCATGGCGCGGACTCAAATAGGTCAGCGTGCGCGCCAGCGATGGCGGATAGAACAGGCTGAAGCCCGCTGTCCCCCGTTTCTCGTCGTCGAGGTACCAAAGCAACGAGTAATCGTCGGTGAAAAAACGGAAATAAGGGTCCGCATCCGCGCGGACGATGCCTTCCAAACCCGGCAAGTCGCGTTGATTGCTCTCATGTGCTGCGACATGGCGGAACGGATGATTCGGCCGCTCGGGATAGTATTGCCAGACGACGTCGCTCGCGATCAGCCCGACGGAAAGAACCGCCAAGGCAACGCCCAACCCGGCGACGGTGACCCTTTCCAAGGGAGCGAAGCGGATGCCGAGGCTGCTGATAAGCGCATAGGCTGCGAGGAGCGCGGCAGCGACCGCCGCCGCGATCGTGACCGGCTCGTGCTCAGTAATACCATGCACGACGGCAAAGACGGCGATGAGGCCGAGATAACCGCCCAACAATAAACGGATCGTGCCGCCTAGCTCATCCACGCGACGGCGCTCCAACGCCTGAAAAATAGTGAACGCGCTGATGACCCACGCGGTGCGCAGAACGTCTTCGAGCGGCGCGAACCAGCGCATTCCCGAAACGAGCGTGAACATCTGATAGAGCGCCTTCGCGACCGGGCCGATCAGCGGCACCGACATCACAAAAAAGAATGCGCCCCAAAGGTAAATCAGATCGAAGCCGAGGCCGCCCGGCGTGACTTTCGCAGGCCGTGCCCATCGTGCAAGGAACAAGGCGGCAAGTGGCACAAGCGAAAGAAAAGCGGCGTGCTCGATATCGGCCGGAACGAACGGAACGAACAGCCGCAGGTAAGTGAGCACAGTGTCAGGGGCTTCCGGCGGATACGCCAGGGCAGAAGTGATCCGATGGGATTCGGCAAAATGGGCGAGGACGGGAATCGAGTAGACGCCGGACAGCGCGAATCCGGTCACACTGACGAGCGCCGCGCGACCGAGCGCCGAGAGCGAATGGCGCAACGGTCGGCGCCAAGGCGCGCCGTCCCTAAACAGGAATACGGACAGCACGAGCGCGCAGTGCACCAGCGCAAACTGCGCACTCATCGCGAAAGCGACACCGATGGCGAAGCTGATGAGAGCGTAATTCCATGGACGCAGTCGTGCGTAAAGCAGGTTCCACACGACCACCAGCAATGCGGCGTGCGATACGAGTGCCGCAATCCGGCCGGACGCCTGCAGCCAGATCACGCGCTCGTTTAACCCGAGCATCACGACAAAGAGCACGTTCCAGAACGGCCGCAGCCCGAGCTTGCGGCCGATCAGCCAGGCGGGAACGGCCGCGAGCAGAACAAGCGCGAAGATCGCGGCGTTGAGCATCAGGTTGGCGTAGGGGCTGTTGGGATCGACGACGAGGGAGAGCAGCCAGAACTGCTCCGGGTCTGCCGCCAAGGGATAGCCGCCGTTGCGGTAGGGATTCCAAAACGCAAATCCCCCGACGTCGTGGGCGAAGGATATGAATTTCATAAGACGCGCGCCGTCGCCCGCCGGCGTGCCGTCGTTGCGCAGGATCGGCGACCACAGCAGCGCGAGAATGGCGAGCGCGCCGGCCAGATCGAGCCATCCGGCCCACAGCCGGCGCCGCGCCTCCGAAGCGTTATACGCGTATGGGGAGGGTTTTACCGTCGTATCCAACGCAGGATTTCCATAGCGAGACATGGCGCATCGGCACGCCGGCCGCGCTGCACGATTACAAGCTTACGCGATTATTGTGGCCCAGGTATGCCGAGGAGTGAAGCGGCGCTCGCCGCGCTGCCCTCCTCGAGGGAGATCGTTGGAAAGCGCAAGGTTCTCCCTTGCGACGACCAACGAGTCGGAATTTGATGTCGATTGCCTTGTCGCTCGTCGCATCATACACCATAGGCGAATAGCCGTTAGGGCCAACGCGCAACCCGCATCCAGAAACCAATGCCGCCGAGGCCCGGCTTCATTCTGTTCCAGTGGTATGGATGAATTGATGGCCCGCAGTGCAAGCACGAAAACGATCGAAGATTTCGGCGAGCAGTGGCTTCGGTTTCGGGATAGCCCCGGTTACTACGGCTCGGCGAAGCTGCTGGCCGACATCTTCGGCCCCCTGCTCCCGATTGAAGAACTGGCCGGGTGGCGCGTCGCCGACATCGGCAGCGGCACGGGACGAGTTGTCAATATGCTCCTCGATGCAGGCGCGAAACATGTGTATGCGGTCGAGCCGTCGGCTGCAATGAAAGTGCTGCAAACGAACATAGCTCAGCGAGCCGATCAAGTGACTTGCATCGCCGATGTCGGCGAACGCCTGCCGGCCGATCTCGATTTGGACCTCATCGTCTCCATCGGAGTGATCCACCATATACCAGATCCATCTACCTCGTTACGTGCTGCTTACGCGGCTTTGCGTCCTGGCGGAAAGCTTTTGATCTGGGTCTACGGCAAAGAAGGAAATGAAGGCTATTTGCGCATCGCACTTCCGCTGCGGCGGCTAACCACCCATGTTCCGCACTCTGTCCTGGCCGGGATCAGTCACGTCGGCGCCGTCGCACTTGATTCGTACATATGGCTGTGCCGGTTCCTGCCGCTGCCGATGCGGACGTACATGCGGGAGGTCCTGGCCCAATTTCCCCGCGTGACTCGACGGTTGACCATTTACGACCAATTAAACCCCGAATATGCCAAATATTACACGCAAGCGGAGGCACGCGATCTCCTCACCTCGGGCGGATTGGAGGAAGTGAAAGTCTATCATCGGCACGGCTACAGCTGGACCGTCATCGGCACTAAACCGGTTCGCGACAAATGACGCCTTCGCGACTCGCACACGCCGTCTGGCCATAGCGGATACCGACTAGGCTTAATCAGGCGACCGCAGGCGTTTCTTCCGCCGATTGCTTCACGCATTCTCTGGCTTGAATCACGGGCATATTCTTTTGTGCCAGCACGATCAGATTGCTTGTAACGCCCCACAGCTTGACAGCGAAGATGTCAAAGTCGGAGATGCCGACTGCGCGCGCAAGATGGCCCAGGTCGCGCCGCGACAGCAGGTTCAGATTCGCCTCCGTCGCAAAAAACGGCAAGCCGATGCGCCGGAGTGTCGCGCGGTACCATCGGGAGGGCAGCCAATGCAGGAGCGGCAGCATCGTGTGCACTTCGACCGGAAACCAGCGGTTCGGCGTGGTCACGAACACGCCACGGCGCGCAACCCGCCACAGCTCGGAAAGGAGCCGCGCTTGACGGCGGCGCTCGCCCACGTGCTCGATCACGGCGCTTGAATGCACGAAATCGAAGGCGTTGTCCGCGAACGGCAGATCGCAACCGTCCGCTCGCACGAACCGCAAGCCCGGGTAGAGGGTTTCGAGAAAACCGCAGTCATCGATACCGATCGCCGTTATTCGATCCTTGTGCGGCCACCACGCTTCCAAATAGTTGGAATGCTCGCATAGGCGGTCGGTGGTGGCGCCGACGTCGAGGATCGTATCCCCTGCCGAGATATTCATCCGGCCCACGAAATCAGAAAACATCTTGCGCCGCTGACGTATGGTGATCTTGTCTGCCACCGACCCCGGGGCAGACAGATTGTATTGAGCATTCACGTTCGCGGGTCGGGACTGTGACGCGCTCGGCATGTCAACATCCGATCGTCATGATGTTGCCTAGCGGCCGGTGTCCATTCTCCGCCGCGCAATCATCAAAATGGACGAGGTCTTGAACCCGATCATGCGGCGTAAAACATCAAAGCCCGTGAACATCACCAGCGGTATGGTCGAACGTACCGGGTCGAAGAACGGGGCGATCGCTGTGCCGTTACGCGTTCCATAGCGCAGCACGTGGTGCAGCGAGTACATCCAGAAGGAGTGGCCGGTCTGATAAGCCACATGAACCACGTCGAGACCTGCCGCATTCATGAGCCGGGCAAGACTGTCCGCCTGGAAGAGCGTCCAATGGCGCGGAAAATGGTACCCGCCCCACCACCGATCCTTAAAGAGCTGCGCGTCCCAGGAATCAATGTTGGGCGTCTCAACCACCAAACAGCCGTTTGGCGAGAGCCAGCGGGCGATCTGCTGCAGGACCCGTACCGGATCCGAGACGTGCTCGATCACATGGAACATAGTCGCGAGATCAATACTGCCATTTGAGATTTCCGTACAGTCTTCGACGCGCCGCTGGAAGGCTTGGTAGCCACGTTCCTGCAATGCTCTGATCGACTCATCGCTCAGCTCAAGCCCGTATAGTCTGCTCCTCGGAATGCCGCGCTGCGCGAACAAGTCGAGATAGCGACCGTCGCCGCAGCCGATATCGAGAAATGATGTGGGCGCGCCAGTGTGAGCAAAGATCGAGCGGAATTTCAGGCGATCGAGCATCGCCTTTCCCTTGAGCGCTATCGGGGAAATTTTGTCCATCTGGTACGCGTAATAACTCGCGGGGTAGATGACGCCGAGGGTAGAGCTCTCAGGTCGCGGGTCAAGCCAGACGGTCGCGCAGGCGTTGCACTGCCAGAATTGCCATTCGTTCCGGCACGTTTCGTGTTCGTAGTCATGTCCGCGCGCGAATGCCATACGGCGGCGGCTGCCGCAGGTTGGGCAATGCGGGTTGGACTCAGTCGCGATTTTCGGCGCCGCGGGTGCGAACGGAACTTGCAGGGTCATCCGAGGGTTGGCACCGGTTCCGACTGACGACGCCACCAGCGCCAATAGCTGACAATGAACCCGAAATAGGAACGGCGCCAGATCAGGTTCTCATCGCCGCCCTTTCGCGCCACCCAATTCCGGATCAGCCGGTCCGCCTCGGGCAGATTGTAATAGGGAATGCTCGGCCACAGGTGATGCGCTGCGTGGAAGTTCATGTTATGCGGAGCAAAAAAGCGCCGCTCCAGCCAGTTGCTTGTATAGGTGATCATGCGCCTGTGCTCGTCCGCCTCGGGATCGGACATCAACATCGCGTGCTCGCAGAACACCCGGACGAGATCGGCACGGTAAGCGAATAGATACACCGGAAGAAGCCAGAGTACGGGATAGGCCCACCAGCCGATCCAATAGGTCAGCCCGGCGATCAAGGCGACCTGCCATCCGAGCAGGATCGCAAAGTCGCGCGCATGATACCGTTCTTTTGACTGCGTTGCCTCGGCCTTTTGTCCGGACAAAACGAAAATATTGGCAAGTGACGGATAGAGGCTTTGCAGCCCGGACAGGAAGAACGCGAAATTCAGCGTCCCTTCCTTGTGATCGTGCAAATACTTGTGCCGATCCGGATCGTGCGGCAGGCAAGTCGCGCGATGGTGCTCCATGTGGTTGGCGCGATTGATCCGCGTGATGGCGCCGATCGGCCCCATGATGAATAGATCGTTCCAAAGATCGCTATGTTCGGCGGACTCGAAGAGCCGGCGATGCAATCCGTCATGCCCGACGATCGCGAGCGCGTAATAGCTCGTGCCAATAACGATAACCGCTAGCGCGACCACCAACACGTTAGGATAGAGCGCAACTGCGACCCAGGCGGCAAAAATCCAGAGCCATCCGATCAGGGTGTCACGAATCGCGAGCGCGGGCCGGAGCTGAGTGAGGGTGCGCAATTGCTCTCGCGACAGCAGCGAGGCGCGGTATGGGTTGTAATGTTGGGCCTCTGACACCACCGTCCCACCATCGGCTCATTTCCGGCCCATACCTCGTTATCATGGTCGTGTTGTCAATCCTACGCGCGTGGACTGTAAGCTCGTGGTTCAAACTGGTGTTATCATACCTCAGCGCCGACCACGACGCGGTCCAGATTGGCCCGAGGTTCGCAAGGGCGCAGCATCTTGTCGACGTCAGTAGTGGTTCCTGCCTGGAACGGTGCGGTGGCGGCGACCGTGGGTGCGGTGCGCGCGACTTTGGCGGCCGCCCCCGTCAGCGACTTCGAATGCGTCGACGGCTCCGCCGATCGCACCGCGCGTGAAGCGCGGACGCTGCCACGATCCTCCGATCCAGATTGATAGAAGCCGCAGTCACATGAGCCAAGCAAGAAGCCCGGGGGATACTCCTGCCGCAGCGCTCCAGGTGCTCAGATCGATCGTCCCGCGCGCGGCCGCGCCGTACCTGGCGTGCGGCGCGATCCTTATCTTCGTGATCATTCTCAATCGCGTTCTTCTAAGCTCAGTCAATCTGTGGATCCTGTTCACCGCACCGCTGGAGGGGAGTCATTTCAGCAACCCCATCATCGGCTACAGCCAACTGCTGCAAGGCGCCCCGATCCATATCGAAAATCAGTCTCCGCTTTATCAATCGTTGACGTTCAACGGCGTATTCACGTCGCCTGATTCGTTCTTTCTCAGGGCGGTATACCCCTTCCTTGTCAGCATCGGATCATGGATGCTCGGTCTGCGCGGCGCGGCGCTCGCAATCAACTACATTTCACTTGGGGTTTTTGTAGCCTCGACGTTTTGGCTCACCCGGCAGTTTTGTAACAGTCTTATCGCTGCCTCGTTTGCTGCGGCGCTTGCTGCGTTCGGAACGGGTTCCGTGGTGCATTTGAACGACCTCTCGGCGCACATGCTTGGGTTTGCCGTTTACGCGGCCGCGACCTGCCTCATATTCAGCTCTCGCGTATGGGAGTCGCAGCAGCCTTTATCGGTCCACGTCGCCATCGGAGTGATGCTCGCGATCGCGACACTTGCCTACCCCAGCGGTTTTCTCCTGACACTGGCTTACGTTCTAGTCGCTGCGCGCTATTCAAAGTGGCTTCACGTCTTTGCCGCGGCGACGCTGGGAGGCCTTGCTCGCTTCGCGTGGGAACATTTGATGGATTTCGCCTACAGGAGTTTCTTCGATTTTGCGCCCGACAGCGTAAATGATTTTGGGGCGCACACCTGGTGGGCTGTTGATTTTTGGCTCCGGCTGCTGCTGCATGATCCGGCCCATTTACTCTTGACCGCTGCACAGGGTTTGAGTGATTGCCTTTTCACCGCTTTTCCGCTCATCACTCTTGCTGGCGCCGCAGCTCTTGTCCTGCTGAATCGTGGCTCTCCCGCTCGCCTTTGGTTTTTCGCGGTATTTTTCGCCCTGCCGTATGTCGGAGCGGCCTTCTTCAGCCCCGTGGTGGGGGCGCGCGGCTACTTGGTATACGGCTCCGTATTTATTGTATTTGCTGCCTTGCCGGCGCTGATTTTTAACCGCTCAGGCTTGCTCGCGACAGATTTCCGGCGGCTATGCGCTTGCTCCCTAGCCTTGATCCTGCAGGTAGCTTGGTCGCTGGCGCCATATTTCGGTTACTACTTTCCGGCCGTCTCCTACCTTCTTGGATTTTTCCATGGAATGGATCCGTTCACACGGGTCGACGTCGTCAACCTGGCAGGAGACGCGCCCCTTTGGCGATATTTTGACGGGAACGCGAATTTTGTCGACGCTGGCGGCCTGCCGCTCGGATCAATCGATCACGGTGCGGACCGGCGCAGTTTCGGGTTCGCGCTCGTTTGCAACGCATTCATGCTTGGGTTGGCTGTCGCGCCTATTGCCGGCTGGGTAAATTGTCGTCCCCGGTTTGCCGGCGCGTCGAGAAGGACGTGGTCCGGAGCCCGCTTGTCCAACTTGAGCACCCTCAGGATTTGGGCCTGGCCGGCAGCATGGGTGGGTTTATCCCTGGCACTCGCTGTAGGAGGATATTTGTTTCAAACTCAGCAGTTTCGGGCATTCTCGGCAACCCGGGTCAGCGATCTGCCGGGGCAGCAGAGACTGACCCTGAGCGTAAGGTTATCGCCGGAGGCGTCTGAAAAGATTCGGAATGCTCTGCAAATAAATGCGGGATTGGAGAGCTTTATTTATTTGCATGGCTACAGAATCAATCATGCGACGTTTCGCCTTGAAGGTCATCCACTGCCGGCGGAACCGGTTCCAACAATGCATTCGGAAGCATTCTTCTGGCGACTCGATAACGCGGCCTTGACCGAAGCCTTGAACGGACGAGATACGTGGCTTTCCGCCGACATCGCGATTGAGGACGGATACCTCGGCGGCTGGCAAGTCATAAGGAATGAGAGCCGCAAGGTGTCCCCACCTCTGCGAGCTGCGGCGTTTTTTTATTGGCCCTCATTCGAATTCCGACTATTCGATCCGCAGAGGAACACGACGGTGTTCATCGGCTACTAGAGCATGATCCCGAAGAGTAGAACCGGTTTCCCGCCTGCGCGAAGCCCGATGCACGACTCGTCATTTTTATGGACGCTTTGGCGGCCGAAGGCAGGTCGGAAAAGATCATGCTCCAAGAAGAGGTTAGAGAGCGTGACGGCGATTGGAAGAATCGTCATCTCGCTCTAATGACCCGGCAAGCAGCGACCCTGGGCGACAGTTACGCACGCGCAGCCCCCGCAGTTCGCGTAAAACCTACCTCGACAGAGGCGGTCGGCCGGTTCAGATTGGCACCGGGTTCGCAAGGGTCGCAGCACCTTGTCGGTTTCAGTGGTGATACCCGCCTACAACGAGGCGGGCGCGGTGGCGGAGACCGTGGGCGCCGTGCGGGCGACCTTGGCGGAGGCCGGCATCCACGACTTCGAAGTCGTGGTCGTCGACGACGGCTCCGCCGACCGCACCGCGCAGGAGGCGGCGGATGCCGGCGCGCGCGTCATCGTCAATGTCCACAATCTCGGCTATGGGGCCTCGCTCAAGCGCGGCATCGCGGCGGCGAACAACGACACCATCATGATCATCGACGCCGATATGACCTATCCGGTCGAGGCGATGCCGGAGCTTATCGCGCTCTACCAGAAGGGATTCGACATGGTGGTGGCGCAGCGCACCGGAACCCACTACGAAGAATCGTGGTTCAAGCACGGGTTCCGGCTCATTCTCAAGTGGCTGGTGGAATTTACCGCCGGCCGCAAGATCCCCGATATCAATTCCGGGCTGCGGATTTTCAGCAAGAAGACGATCGGCGGATTTTTTCCGCATTTGTGCGACACGTTCAGCTTCACCACCTCGGTGACCCTGGGCTACATGATGACGGGAAAGTTCGTCACTTATCTGCCGGTGAGCTATGCGGAGCGGCGCGGCCGGGCCAAGGTGAGGCTGTTCCGCGACTCCATGCGAACGCTTCAGTACATCGTCGAAGCCATTCTCTACTATAATCCCGTCAAGATATTCATCGTGCTCGCGGGCTTTCTCATAGCACTTGCCTTCATATCCTTTGTGATCGCGTTTGCGACACAGCTGCTGGTGTTCTACGTGCTCGGCGTCGGCGCGCTGCTGTTCACGCCGCTGATTTTCGCGCTGGGCCTGCTGGCCATGTTGTTGAAACAAATTCTGGCGGAGGCTTGAGGTTCGATGTGTGGAATTGTCGGCGAGTTTCGCTGGGCGAGGCAGCCGGACGGCCGCGCCGTCGCCGGGATGCTTGGCCACCTGCGCCACCGTGGGCCGGATGTCGGTGGCCTCGTCGCCCACGGCGCGATGGCGTTGGGGCATCGGCGGCTGTCGATCATCGATACCTCGCTCGCCGGGCTCCAGCCGATGGTGGACTCCTCGGGGCGCTATTGGATCGTGCTCAACGGCGAGATCTACAATTATCGCGAATTGAAGACCGAACTCGTCCAGCACGGCGCCGCTTTCCGCACCAAGAGCGATACGGAAGTCATCCTCGAGGCGTACAAGTTTTGGGGGCGCGATTTCATCGAACGCCTCAACGGCATGTTCGCCTTCGCGCTGTGGGATGCGGTGGAGCAGACCGGGCTGCTCGCGCGCGACCGGGCCGGGGAAAAGCCGCTTTACTACTGCGAGCTGACCGACGGCCTCGTATTCGCCTCCGAGCTGACCGCGCTCATGGCCCATCCCGAGATTTCCCTCGCGCGTTCGCCCTCCGGCGTGGCGGATTATTTGGCGCTCTCGTATTTCCCCGGCGATGCCTGCCTGTTATCGCAGGTTCGCAAATTGCCGCCGGCCCATGTCCTGGTCGCCGCCAACAGCAAAGTTCGCGAGCCGGTCTCCTATTGGGATATTGCCCCCTGCTTCCGCGATAAGATCGCGATCGGCGAGCGGGAAGCGGCCGAGCGGCTCGGCGCGCTGATCGATGACAGCGTGCGGCTCCGCCTCGTGAGCGACGTGCCGCTCGGCTCATTCCTGAGCGGGGGAATCGACTCCTCGGCCGTGGTGGGCTCGATGGTCTCGCTGCAAGGGCGCGACCAAACCCACACCTTCAGCATGGGTTTTCAGGAGGACACGTACGACGAGTTGCCCGAGGCGCGCTTGGTGGCCGGCCATCTCGGCACCGACCACCATGAGGCGATCGCGGCAGCGCCGTCGCCTGACGATATCATGCGGATTTGTGCCGCGATGGATGAGCCGATCGCAGACACCTCGTTCATCCCGATGTGGCATCTCGCGCAATTTGCTCGCCGGCACGTCACTGTCTGTCTGTCCGGGGACGGCGCCGACGAGGCGTTCGGCGGATACGAGACCTATATCGCCGATCGCCTGCACCATCTGGCCACCACGCTTCCGCGAGGGCTCGTGCGCGTGTTGCCGCCGCTCGTCGAACTGTTGCCGGTGAAATTCTCGAAAGTCAGCTTCGACTACAAGGCGCGGCAGTTCGCGACCGGATGCGGCTACGACGCCGACCGCGCGCATTATCATTGGCGCGAGATATTCGGTGCGGCGGAGCGGCACGATCTCCTCCGCCCGGAATGGCGCGACGCCTGCCGGGAGACTTCCGCCACGTTTCGGCGTTTCTCGGACGAGCTGAAGGACTGCGACTACCTTGATCGGGCGTTCTACGTCGACCTGAAGACCTGGCTGGCGGACGACATCCTCACCAAGGTCGACCGTAGCACCATGGCGCACTCGCTCGAAGCGCGGGCGCCCTACCTCGACCATCGCATTCTCGCGTTCGCCGCCTCGCTTCCCGCCGGCCTGAAGGTCGGCTGGCGACGCAAAAAGATCGTCCTCAAGAATAGCCAGCAGGCACGGCTTCCCGCCTCCGTGCTTAGACGCAAAAAGGCTGGCTTCAACGCGCCGGTGTCGCACTGGCTCGACGGCCGGCTCGAACAGTTGGGTCGGGACGTGACTACCAGCACCCGGCTGGCCGAATGGGTTGTTCCGAGCCGGGTCGAGAATCTGTGGACCGAGCACCGCAATCGCGTGCGCGACAACGGCTACCGGCTGTTCACCCTGATCTGCCTCGGGCTATGGCTCGAGCGCAATTCCGCGCGACCGATCGCGCGCAGCGATGATGACGTTCGCCGCATCGATGCGCACGCGCCGTTCACGCATGAGCATATGCATGCGTGATTTGGCTCCAGCGGAGGAAGGTTTGATTGGTGGGGCGCGCCCGAGTGCCTTCGCCGTCAAGCACGTTGTCGTAAAGGCCGCGGCAGCCACGCTCTTCGCCATATACCTGTGGCTAATATTCTACACGATGCCGCACGTCAGTTTCTTGGACCCGGATTCGGCAACCTATTTGCACTTGTCGCCGATTCGCACTGTGGGGATTTATTACTTCTCCCAAGTCGTGTTTGCTTTGTGGAACGATTTTTACGCAATTGCGGCCGCACAGGGCGCTCTGTTGGGGTCCGCCAGCTTGTTCCTTTTTTACGCGCTCTTTCGAACAACGGGATCGGCGGCTCTCGCGTTATCGGCGTTGGCCATTTGCCTGTTCAAGACCGACTGGATCACCGACACGCAATGGGTCAACTCCGATTCCTTATTTGCGTCTGCGTGCCTCGCGCTGCTAGCGGCGGCGATACTCATATGGCAAAGGCCGTCGCCGGTGCGCATCGGCCTGTTCGTATTCTTCGGGTTCGCTGCTTCGATCCTCCGCCCCATAGGCTCGGCAATCGTGTGGCCGCTGGTCTTCGTCCTGGCGCTCCGGCTGTGGTGGGACTCACGGCGGGCACTCGGCACGATCGTCGCCGGTTGCCTCGGCATACATCTGGTGAGCGCGGCTATCGAGTTCGCTCATTTCGGCATCTTTTCGCCCGCGCAACTCGGTTTCGCGATGATCGGCGGAGCCGGGTTCATCGCCGACGAAAATGCCTCGACCGAGATTCCCTATGCGCGCGAGTTTGCGGCATCGACGGCGAAATTCCGCAGCGAATACCGCGATTCGACCTCCTGGTCGCAAAAGTTCGAGGTCATGGATCGCTACTATAACTCGATCACTTGGCAGATCGCATTTCCCAGACTATTTGCGATGGTGGGGCAGGGTCCGAAACCCACGTGGAACGACATCATCGAAATCAATCGAATCATGGAGGCCATCTCGTCCGCGGCGATTCGCTACAATCCGGCAGGTTACGGAGACATCACTTTGGTCAAGCTTGTCGGCGGCGCATCCATGATCTTCCGCGACAGTCCTTCAGATCTGCAAAGCGCGTTCACGCAGGGCATCGCGGATCGTAGCATCGCCTTTGCCCGATCTTATCCCGACAAGCTGCCCCCCGAGCCCGGTTGGACCCACTTCGGAAATGATGACGAGATTACCCGGCTGGCGGGGTACATTAGCAACTGGGAGGCAGCTTCACTCGATTTGAAGCACGACGTGGCACGGCCGCTGCGCGACCTCGTTGGTCTTTTAGCGGGCGATACTATTACGCGACTTTTCGTTTTCGTGACCGCTGTTCTCGTGCTGATTACCATTGGGACCGCCTGCTGGCGCAAGCGGGTCGGCGATTGCACCGTCTTTCTGCTGCTCTTTGTTGCGCCGCCATGGGCTAATCTGTTGGCTGTATCGCTGACACACCTTCCCCTGCCCCGCTACATCGAGATCACGGGTCCATTCGCGAGCATCGCTTTGCTCGCGGCAGCGTGGGTCTTGGCCAAGAGCGTGGCCGACCGGTTCCCGCTCATCCGCGCGAGAAGCACCGTTCCGCCGGCGGTTGAGCAGGAGAACGTGGCCGCTGGTTAGTTGACCTGCAGCCGATTGCTCCGGCAGGTCGTCGGCGCGGCAGGGATTGCTATTTTGGCGCGGCCGCCCGCGGAGCGCCTACTCGAGCATTGTGGCTTGAGGGTGTTGCGCACCCGCTCCGATCCGGGGACGGTGCCCCTTGTGGCAACCGCCCGTCAATGCGGTTTCTATTCGGCTTGAGTGATCGAACCGCGGGCAATTGACCGGTCAATCCATGGTTTTCCCACCGCTGTGACCCCAAGCTTCTTCGCCTCGGTTGTGATCACGGGCCAAGCACCTAGACCGCGGCCGTCTCCAAGGCCGCCAGCCGCCGGCCATGTATCGCGAATGCCCGCCTTGCGCAATTATACCGCGCCTCCTCTTGTAGGCGGGCCGACGTGCGCCCCGAATTTTCGGAGTTCTAATTCTTCACAGCGCCCGATTCATTGGCAAAGAAGAATTCCCGCGACGAATCTGTTGTAAGCGGATCGGATAATGTCGTAGGGATGTTTCAGGGCGTCCGATCACACGGTATCCGTGGAAGGATGACGAAACTAGCGCTCCACACTCCAAGGGCTTTGCGCGATGAGTAATCGGACGCACGTAGACGGCGGCGTAGAAGGTGGTGCCAGATCTCCTGGCCCTCCGTATTTCTCGACGGACCTGCTGAGAAGGTACATCCGTCCGATTGGCGTGACAGCCGTTTTGCATGCGGTACGGTCGAGCAGGAGCCGCGACTATCACGTTCCAATTCGCCGAATTGCGTTTTGGGCCGCGGCCCTGGTTCTTGTTGGGCTGTTCTTTTGGCAGATATTCGTCACCATGCCGCATGTATCGACGATGTCGGCAGATACATTGTCCTACTTCCAGAAAGAACCACAGCGGGGTGCAGGGGTTTATTATTTTTTCCGATTGGTGCTTTCGGTCTGGAATAACCTCTATGCCATTGCCGCCGTGCAAGGTCTTCTCTTAGGCGCCGTTGGCCTACTGCTTGGTTATTCTGTTCGACGGGCGACAGGTTCCGCTCTGCTGGGCTTGGCCGCGTTGATCGTATGTCTATTCAAGGTAAGCCTCGTCTTCTTGACCCAGGACATCTGCTCAGACTCGGTCTTCTCGACTGCCTGCATCGGCCTCTTGGCGGCGGCGTTGCTCCTTTGGGAGAGAGCTTCGCCCGGGCGCATCGTGCTCTTTTTGCTGTTTGCATTTGCTGCTTCAGTCGTGCGCTCAGTCGCAGCGGCGATCCTGTGGCCGATACTATTCGCCCTCGCGCTTCGGCTTTGGGCTACGCAGCGTCGAGCATTGGCGGCCGTAGTCGCCGGCTCTATCGCCGTTTATGCTGCCACCGCAACCATCGGATTTATCAATTACGGATTTTGGGCTCCGCATACACAAGTTGGTCAATCGTTAATTTGCGATGTTGTATTCATTGCCGACGAGAATGTGCCGCCCGAAATCCCTTACCCGCATAAATTTGCTGCGGCGAGCGTAAAAGCACGCGACGAATATGAAAAAGCGTCCGCATGGAAAGGAAAATTTGAAATCATTGACCAGTATTCTTGTGGTAAAGCCTGGCGAATCGCACGCTCGAGTGTAGATCGAGATAGCGGCGTCGATCGTCTCCCCTGTTTCGCCTACATTACTGCAGTTAACGAAATATACAAGCGAGCCGCATTGGCCGTCATCCGGCATAATCCGTTAGGTTATTTGAAGATGGCCTCGGTAAAGTTCGTCGCCGGCGTTCAAATGCTCTCAAGTTACGACAACTTTCCGTTCCGGGCGGTGTATACGCAGCAGGAGGCCGAGCACCGCATCGCTCAGGCCGAAGAGTTCATAGATGTCTACAAGCAACCGAATGATTGCGCTCGTCCGGAGTTTTTGGACCCGATGATAAGCTACATCAATGACTGGCGGACTACCCCGCTTGATTTGAGGAGCGACGTCGCAAGGCCATTGCGCGGCTTGTTCGACTTAGTGAGCGGCGTCACGGTCAATTGGCTGTTCATTGCCGAGTCCGCAGCTGTAATGATTTTGATCGCCATCGCTGTGCTGCGACGCAGGCGAATCGCTGACACCCTTGGGCTACTGTTTTTGCTGATCATACCTGTGTGGGCGTATTTATCTGCTATTTGTCTCATCATTCTGCCGATGGACCGGTATATGGATGCCACCAGTCCTTTCGTTTACATCGCCCTTATCGTCGGAGGCTATGCACTCGTCTCAGCTTCCCTGACGCGCTTTTGGGAAGCGGTCAAGATGCTCGCAAATTGGAGACCGTTCAGCCGCGGTAATGCAGCCCAGGTGGCGATCGCGAGTGAGCCAATCGAACAAGTTCGATAGGAAGCGGCTCACCATTCCGCCCTTCGTGGTTTCTTGCTACACGAGTCGATCACCTTCCGCGGGCGCGTGACGCAATCGTCCGACCCGATGCTCAATCTCTCGAAGCTTTACCGGTTCCGCTTTCGTGAGGCCGAGCGAGCTGGCAAAACGCGCATCTGGAAACTGCTGTGCGCGCGCTTTTTCCAGCCGCTCATCGGCGAAGACCGGGTCATCGTCGATCTCGCCTGCGGCTATGGTGAGTTCATCAATAATATCCGCGGCCGAAAGACATACGCGGTCGACCTCAATCCCGACGCGCGCGCTCATTTGGCACCCGAGGTCGAGTTCTGCCTGGCGCGAGCCGGGCACAGGGCGAGGATATCTGTCCGCAGTGCGGGGGCAGTGGCCGGCTGCACGGCGAGCGTTGCCCCAACTGCGGCGGCAGCGGCAAGATCGTGCGCGGGTGAGGACCAGTGACCAGTGACCCGTGACCAGTACGTCGGCTGTTGGTCTTGGTCACTGATAACTGATCACTGATCACCGGTTAGCGTCAAAGAGTCGCGCCCGCGAAGCGACTCTTGAACGACACCAGGCCAATCGCCAGTTCTTTGATGTAGTTTCCTTCAGGTGGATGATGGCTCGCGCCCTGGCATTGGTCCTGGTGCTGCTGTTTGCTGCGAAGCCGCATGACGCGCATGCGAATGCGCGCAAGCTTGCCGGGCAATGTCAGTTGCTACTGCAGGGCAAACACGGCAGCGGCGAAAACATCCGCATCCCCTTCACCAAACCCGCGCTCACCTGCTGGGGCTACATGCAGGCGGTGCAGGACTTCGCGGCGCTGGCCGATGAGAATGGCCAGCGCCTCCTTGGGATTTGCCCGCCCGATCGCGCGACCATGCTCGACATGGTGCAGGCGTTCGTGCGCTACGCCGATGCGCAAGGCGAGAAGCTTGCCGACAACGCCGCCCTCGCGACCACCCAGGCCCTCCAGGCCGCCTACCCTTGCTTGCCCGTCGCGCGAAAACTCTAGCCAAAACCGTAGCCCGGATGAGCGGCGAAGCCGCGACATCCGGGGAAAGGTCCCGGATTTCGGCGCTGCGCGCCTCATCCGGGCTACGGTTCTTACCCCAGCAACGCCGGCAGCCAGGTCGCGACCAGCGGAAAGGCGATTAACAGCAACAGCAGCAACAGGCTCATGGCAATGTAGGGCATCACGGCGCGGAAAATGTGCGCCATGGTCACCTCCGGCGGCGCCACGCCCTTCATGGTCATCAGCAGCAGTCCGTGCGGCGGCAAGAGCAGGCCGATCTGCATGCAAATCAAATAAAGTATGCCGAACCAGATGAGATCGACCTCGAGCCGCTGCAGGATCGGCATGAACACCGGCAACGTGATCAGCATCATGCTCACCTGATCGACGAACAGGCCCAGGAAGACCAGCAGCAGCAGCATCCCGGCGAGAATGGCCGCGGGCGAGAGCCCACGCGCAAATACCGCCGAGACGATGCCTTCGGTCGCGCCGGAGAAGCTGAGGATTTGCGAGAAGGTCGTGGCGCCGAGGATGATGAACAGGATCATCGCGGAAATGCCGACGGTGCCGCGCAGCGATGCCATGAGCGCGCGCCATGAAAGCACGCGATAGGCCGCCGCAAGCGCGAGAGTCGCGATGGCCCCGAGCGCGGCGGATTCGGTCGGCGTCGCAATCCCGCCCGACATGGCACCGATCACGACGACGAAAATAGAAATCAGCGGCAGCACGTAGAGCACGAGCAACCGATATTTGGCCCAGCCGGTGCGCGGCTCGATGGCGACGGCGGGCGCGAGTTTCGGGTCGAGCAGCACCCGCGCGACGATGTAGCCGACGAATGCGACGCTTAGGATGAGCCCCGGCACAACGCCGCCGATCAGCAGTTTTGAGATGGAAATGCCCGAGAGGCTTCCCAGCAGCACCGTGAGCGCGGAAGGCGGAATCAGCATGTCGACGGCGCCGATCGCCATGATCGGGCCGGTCGCCATGGTCGGGTGGTACCCCCGCGCGAGCATCACGGGGAGCATCAGCGAACCGAGCATGGCGGTGGTCGCGATGGTCGAGCCGGAGATCGCCGAAAACACCGTGCCGGCCACCACCGCCACCACCGCGAGCCGCCCCGGCACCTGCCGGATCAGCCGCTCGATGCCTTCGATCACGCTCAGCGCAAGCCCGGTATGAAACAAGATTTCGCCCATCAGCACGAACAGCGGAATCGGCGTGAGCGAAAAATTGGCGACCGCGACCACGCCGTTGCGCACGATTTGCTCGAGTCCGGCGGCGCCGCCGAGGAACAGCGCGGCCCCGAGGATGTTGACGGCGAGGAACGAAAAGGCGACCGGCACGCCGGCGAACAGCAGCACGGTCGAGCCGCCGAGCAGCAGCAGCGCGCCGATGTGCCAGGAAGGCATGGCTTTAGGAGGCCGAGACCGCGTCCGGCCGCGGCGCGCGCTCGGCCTGCGCCAGCAGCCGCATCCGGAAAACGAACTCGATCGCCACCAGCAGGAAGCAGATCGGCGTCGGCACCAGCAGCCACCATTCGGGGAAGATCAAGGTCTTGATCGAGAGCGAGCCGGCGAAATAGCTCGCGGCGGTCGCACGCGTGCCGTACCAGACAAAGAACAGCGAACACGCGAGCCCGGTCACGTCGCCGAGCCACTCCAGCGCCCAGCCGAGCTTCGCCGGCACCATGCGCAGCACGATGTCCACGCGAATGTGCTGGCCGCGCCGCAACAGGCCGGGCGCCCCCAGCATGGTGATGAGATAGAGCCCGTCTTCCGAGAGTTCGTTGCTCGAGGCGACGCCGTCCATGCCGAGGTTGCGCAGCAGCACGTCCAAGCCGATCAGAAACGTGATAGCCAGCAGCAGCAGGCACGCGGCCGCGAGCATGCCATCGAGCAGACGGCCGTAGAGGTCGGAGAGACGTGTCATCGCGTCGTGCTCGCTACGTCATTGCGAGGAGCGAAGCGACGAAGCAATCCAGGGGCTGTACGCGTTGCCCTGGATTGCTTCGCTGCGCTCGCAATGACGAGCACGGTGTCACCGCGGCTTGGCAAAAAAACCCTGCAGCTTGGGCCCATGCTCGGGACTCTGGCGACTTATGCCGGCCCACCCCGCCTCATAAGCCACGTCGAGATAATGTTTGGTCCCCGCCGCATCGAACGTAATCGCCTCGATGCCGGCACGCGTCTGCCGCTCAGTCTCCGCCGCGTTGTCCTTGGCGAAATTGGACGCGGCCGCAGCTTCGCCCTCCTCGGCCGCCATGCGCAGGACCGTCTGCTGCGACGGAGCGAGCGAGTCCCATACGGTCTTGTTGATCAGGATCGAAACCTCGGCCGAATAGAAACCCGGATCGACCCGATATTTGGTGCGCTCGTTCCAGCCCAGGTCGAAAATTCCGGTGATCGGCCAGCCGTAACCGTCAACGACGCCGCGTTCGAGCGCGGTATAGACCTCACCGGGGGCGGTCTGCACCACGGTCGCGCCCAGCGCCTGGAAGAAGTCGCGATAGACGGGCGTGATCCGCAGCTTGAGCCCCTTGAGGTCCGGGCTGGCGATCCTCTTGTTGAGATAAAGGTGGAACGGGTTGTCGTCGACAATGCGTGCGAGCAAAATGGCGTTCATCTTCTGCGCATAAAGCGCAGCCATATAATCGTAGCCACCGTTCTTGCGCAATTCCGCCATCGGACGCTGGGTGAGCTTCCACGCGTCCGCCTCGGGCAGCAAATTCGTGTAGAAAGCACCGGTCACGTTGGCAATCTGCACGACCCCATTCTTGAGCGCGTTGCCGACCTCGAACGGCGGCATCGCCTTGGGCTTCGCCCGCCGACATTGCCTGGCCGATCCGCTCGATCCTGTCGATGCAAAAAAACGCGCGCGTCGTGATGGCGGACGTGACCGCGGTCGACACCCTGGCGAAGGAGGTGCGCACCGACCGTACGGCGCCGTTCCGCTACGACTATTTGGTGATCGCGACCGGCGCGACCCATTCCTATTTTGGCCACGACGACTGGGCGCCCTATGCGCCCGGGCTCAAGCGCATCGAGGACGCGACCGAGATCCGCCGGCGCTTTCTGCGCGCGTTCGAGGCCGCCGAAGTGTCGGAGGACGAGGCGGCACGGCGGCGGCTGATGAACTTCATCATCGTCGGCGGCGGACCGACCGGCGTTGAGCTCGCCGGCGCCTGCGCCGAGGTCGCCCGCTACGTGCTCTCGCGCGACTTCCGCCGCATCGACCCGAGGACCTCGCGCATCCTGTTGATCGAGGCCGGCCCGCGCATCCTGCCGGCGTTCCCGGAAGACCTCGCCGCCTATGCCCATCGCACGCTCGAGCGCATGGGAGTAGAGGTGCTCACCTCGACGGCCGTCGCCCGATGCGACGCGATGGGAGTCGGCACGGCGGATGGGCGCCGCTTCGAAGGGGCGACAATCGTGTGGGCCGCGGGCGTGATGGCTTCGCCGGCGGCGCGCTGGCTCGACGTTGCCCACGACCGGGCCGGCCGCATCGCCGTCGCGCCGGATCTCGCCGTGCGCGGTGTCGGCGGGGTTTATGCCGTCGGTGACGTGGCGCAGGTCACGCGATCCGACGGCCGCCCGGTGCCCGGCATCGCGCCGGCCGCCAAGCAGATGGGACGTTACGTGGGCCAGACCATCGCCGCGCGCGTGGAGGGCCGCGCCGCACCCGGCGCTTTCCGCTATCGCCACTACGGCGACCTTGCCGCCATCGGCCGGCGCGCCGCCATCGTTTCGATTGGCCGTTTCCGCCTGCGCGGGTTCCTCGGCTGGCTGTTCTGGAGCGTCGTGCACATCAATTTTTTGATTGGCACGCGCCATCGGTTGATGGTCGCGTTCGAATGGCTGTGGGATTATCTGACGTTCCAGCGCGGCGCGCGGCTGATCACGGATTACATGCCGCCAATACAGACTACGGAGGACGGAAGACGGAGGACGGGTTCGTAGAGGCACCGCTTACGCAGCGTCCGTCGTCTGTCGTCTGTCTTCCGTCGTCCGAACCCCGCGTGCTAATTTGCCGGCAATCGAATCCGCCCGGAGCCGGCCATGACCCTCGTCGAGCGCGCCAGCGTCTGTACCCTCGACTGCCCCGACACGTGCAGCCTCACCGTCACGGTCGAGGACGGCCGCCTCGTCAAGGTGCGCGGCTCGAAGGCGCTGCCCTACACCGAGGGCGTCATCTGCACCAAGGTGGCGCACCATTCCGAGGCGTTCGTGCACGGACCCGGACGGCTCACCCATCCGCTGCGCCGCACCGGCGAGCGGGGCTCGGGAAAATTCGCGCGCGTGTCCTGGGACGAAGCGCTCGACCTCGTTCATACGCGCGTGGCCGCCGTGATCGATCGCTATGGCCCGCAGGCGGTGATGCCGCTCAACTACGCCGGCCCGCACGGAATGCTCAACTATGACTCCATGTCGCTGCGCTTCTTCCACAAGCTCGGCGCGACGCAGCTCTTCCGCGGCGCGCTGTGCGGGGCGGTGCGCAGCGAGGCGTGGTTCGGCAGCTACGGCAGCGCGCCCGGGATCGGCCCGGAGGCCGCGGGCGAGGCCGCGCTCAACGTGATCTGGGGCAACAACGCCACGGTCTCGAACCTTCATCTCGTGCGCCAGGCGCGGGCGGCCAAACGCAAGGGCGGAAGGCTCGCGGTGATCGATCCGCTGCGCACGAAGATCGCGACGCAGGCCGATTTGCATCTCGCGCCGCTCCCCGGCACCGACGTCGTGCTCGGCTTCGCGCTGGCGACCGAGCTGGAGCGGCTCGGCGCGCATGACCGCGACTTCATCGCCGCGCACGTGCTCGGCTACGACGAATACATGGCGGCGGCGCGCGGGTGGCCGCTCGCGAAAGCGGCCGAACTCTGCCGAGTTTCCGCTGACGACATCCGCACGCTCGCCCGCTGGATGGCCGAGGCCGATCCCCTGGTAATCGCCCCGGGCAACGGGCTCGAGCGCGGCCTCAACGGTGGCAGCGCGGTGCGCGTCGCGATCGCGCTGCCCGCGCTGATGGGCAAGCTCGATGCGCGGAGCGGCATCGTGCTCGGCTCCCGCTTTGCGTTTCCGAAGACCGCAGACAGGCTCACCCGCCCCGACCTGATCCCGCCGGGCACGCGCACGCTCAACATCCTCGATGTCGGGCGCCACCTTGAGACCGATGAACTCGATCCGCCGCTGCGCGCCGTGTTCATCTACAATCACAATCCGATCGTGGTGCACCCCGACCAGGCGCGCGTGCAACGCGGGCTCAAGCGCGAGGATATTTTCACCGTCGGCATCGAGATTGCCATGACCGAGAGCATGCACCATTGCGACGTGGTGCTGCCGGCCGCAACCCATTTCGAATGCGACGACCTCTACGCCGCCTACGGGCACCACTGGCTTCAGCGCGCAGAGGCGGCGCTGCCGCCGGCGGGCGAGGCGCTGCCCAACACGGAAATCTTCCGCCGCCTCGCCGCACGCTTCGGCTTTACGGATCCATGCTTCAACGTGAGCGACCGCGAGCTGATGGACGACGCGATCGATAACGCCGACCCGCGCATGCAGGGCATCAAGGCGAGCGAAATCTCGCCGCGCGCCGCCCTGCGCATGATGGGGCCAGGCGGCCGGCCGCTCGCGCTGTTCGACAATGTTTTCCCCGGCACGCCCTCGGGCAAGGTCGAGCTCGCCTCCGGGACGCTGGCGAAGCGCTGGGGCGAAAGCGCGCGGCTGCCGAGCTACCGGTCGCGAGACCATGCGAAATTCCCGCTCGCGCTCATCTCGCCCGCCTCCGACAAGCGCATCTCCTCGACCCTGCTCGGAGCCGGCGGCACGGCGAGCGAGGCGCCGCCGCTCTTTATGAATCCGCGCGACGTCGAGGCCCGACTCCTCAACGGCGCCAAGCGCGTGCGGGTATGGAACGACCACGGCACCGTGATCCTGCCGCTCAAGGTGACCGAGGCGGTCGCGCCCGGCGTGGTCGCTTCGGAAAAAGGCGCCTGGCTCGCCACGAGCCCGACCGGCAACACCATCAGCGCCCTCGTCTCCGCCGAGCTGCGCGCCGACCTCGCGCAGGGCGCCTGCTTCAACGACACCGCGGTGGAGGTGGAGGCGGCGTAAAGTTTTTTGTAGGGTGGGCTAAGGCCGCGTAGCGCAAGCGGAGCGGCCGTGCCCACCAATGGTGGGCACGCGTTCTCCGCTTCGCTCCGCCCGCTTAGCCCACCCTACGGAATAATCGAGAGGGAGGAGAATCTGCCCATGCCGTCCTTCACCATCACGCCGCTCACCGGCCATACCGGCGCCGAGGTGGTCGGGCTCGACTTCACGCAGCCGCTCGATGCCGAAACCCGCGCGACGCTCAACGAGGCCTTTGCCGAGCACCACGTACTCGTGATGCGCGACCAGCACTTCGGCCCGGACGAGTTCAAGGTCGCCGCCCAGGTGTTCGGCGAGCTGCAGCAGCACGACAAGAAGGAGCACCACGTCCCCGGCCACCCGGACGTCTACTACGTCTCGAACGACGAGATCGTGAACGGCCGGCGCATCATCCCGGGCGAGACGTTCCACACCGATCATTCCAACCACCCGCGCCCGCCCAAGGCGACCATGCT
>JAFAUQ010000088.1 GCA_019243195.1 Hyphomicrobiales bacterium | reverse complement strand
CCAGAAGAACTGGCAGGAACTGATCCGGCCCGACAAGCTGCAGGTGCAGGCGAGCGATCCGCGGCGCTCCGCGACCGTGGTCGCCGAACCGCTCGAACGGGGTTTCGGGCTCACGCTCGGCAACGCGCTGCGGCGCATCCTTCTGTCGTCGCTGCAGGGCGCGGCCGTGCAGTCGGTGCACATCGACGGCGTGCTGCACGAATTCTCCTCGATCGCCGGCGTGCGCGAGGACGTGACCGATATCATCCTCAACATCAAAGACATCGCCATCAAGATGCAGGGCGACGGTCCCAAGCGCATGGTGGTGAAGAAGCAGGGCCCGGGGCAGGTGACCGCCGGCGACATCCAGACCGTCGGCGACATCGTCGTGCTCAATCCGGACCTCGTGCTGTGCACCCTCGACGAGGGCGCCGAGATCCGCATGGAATTCACCGTCAACACCGGCAAGGGCTATGTGCCCGCCGAACGCAACCGTCCCGAGGACGCGCCGATCGGGCTGATCCCGGTCGACAGCCTCTACTCGCCGGTGCGCAAGGTCTCCTACAAGGTCGAGAATACCCGCGAGGGCCAGATCCTCGACTACGACAAGCTCACGCTCTCGATCGAGACCAACGGCTCGCTCAGCCCCGAGGATGCGCTCGCCTACGCGGCGCGCATTCTGCAGGACCAGCTCAACGTGTTCGTCAACTTCGAGGAGCCGCGCAAGGAGATCGCCGCCGAGTCGATTCCCGACCTCGCCTTCAACCCGGCGTTCCTCAAGAAGGTGGACGAGCTCGAGCTGTCGGTGCGCTCGGCCAACTGCCTGAAGAACGACAACATCGTCTATATCGGCGACCTGGTGCAGAAGACCGAGGCCGAGATGCTGCGCACGCCGAACTTCGGGCGCAAGTCGCTCAACGAGATCAAGGAAGTGCTCGCCCAGATGGGCCTGCACCTCGGCATGGAAGTGCCAGGCTGGCCGCCGGAGAATATCGACGAGCTCGCCAAGCGCTTCGAGGATCATTACTGAAGTCAGTGATCAGCAATCAGTGGCCAGTGATCAGATGATTTCTTCGTCTGGTCGTTGATAACTGGTCACTGATTACTGTCCCGGAGGGACGATGCGTCACCGCAAAGCACATCGTAAGCTCAACCGCACGGCGGAGCATCGCCGCTCGCTGTGGGCCAACATGACCGCCGCGCTGATCAAGCACGAGCAGATCATCACGACCTTGCCGAAGGCCAAGGATCTGCGGCCGATCATGGAAAAGCTCGTCACCCTCGGCAAGCGCGGCGATCTGCACGCGCGGCGCCAGGCCATCTCGCAGGTGCGCGACATCGCCATGGTGCGCAAGCTCTTCGACGTGCTCGGGCCGCGCTACAAGGAGCGCAACGGCGGCTACACCCGCGTGATGAAGGCCGGCTTCCGCTACGGCGACAATGCCCCGCGCGCGGTGATCGAGTTCGTCGATCGCGACCTCGACGCACGCGGCGTCGATTCCGGCCCGGTGCAGGAGAAGACCGAAGCCGCGCCGGCCTAGCGACGGTTGCTATCGACTCACGATCGAAGGGCGGCGCGAGCCGCCCTTTTGTTTTCGCCATGCTACGCAGCATTCTCTTTGGCGAACGCCGCCACGTCGCGGTGAGTGGCAAACCACACGCGCCCGCGCGCTTTCGCGTGGCGGATGATCTCGTCGATGATCCATACGCGCGAGCGATGGCCGATGATGTGCGGGTGACAAGTAATCTGGCAAAGCCCTCCTTCCTCATACGCGGCGTCGAACTCGCGCAGGAAAATATCGAGCACCGCCTGGGGCGGCGTGTGCGGGCGCAGCGACTGGAAGCGGTGCATCATGAAATAGACCGCGTCGTCGCGGATCCATTCCACCGGCAGCTCGACCACGCCGGTCGGCTGGCCGTCGAGCAGCAGCTCGTAACAATCGACATCGGCCATCAGCGAAGAATCGTAGAGCAGCCCCATCTCCTTGGTGATGCGCAAGGTATGCGGGCTGAAGTCCCATGACGCGGTGCGCGCGCCGACAGGCCGCACGCCGGTGATTTTCTCGAGTGTCTCGGCCGCGCGCAGCATGATGTCGCGCTCGGCGTCATAGGAGAGCACCGAGTTGAGTTCGTGAATCCAGCTGTGGATGCCGATCTCGTGCCCCTCGGCGATGACGCGCCGCTGCTCGTCGGGATGGAGGAGTGCGGCGACGCCGGGCACGTAGAAGGTTGCCGGCACCGAATGGCGTTTGAGGATTTCCAGGATGCGCGGCACC